>NZ_JAUMZU010000009.1 GCF_030527965.1 Neisseria sp. | reverse complement strand
TTTAAAACAATTAGTAAAGCATGATTTGTACTAGTTATCTAGGACAGCCCCTTATTTTATCCTGGTTAAGGGTCAATTTAGGGTAAAATGGCAACCAATTAAATTTCATCTTTAAGGGAAGTCGAGTAATGTCCTGCGAACATTTGGTTATGTCATACAGCACGTTCAGTAAAGAAAAAAATGACGTACTGAGGGAGCCGATGTTTTTCGGTCAGCCCGTAAACGTTGCGCGTTATGACCAGCAGAAATACGAAGTTTTTGAGAAGCTGATTGAAAAACAATTGTCGTTTTTCTGGCGGCCGGAGGAAATCGACGTATCGCGCGACCGCATCGACTATCAAAATTTGCCCGAACATGAAAAACACATTTTCATTAGCAATTTAAAATATCAAACGTTGCTGGATTCGATTCAAGGGCGCAGCCCTAACGTTGCTTTGCTGCCGCTGGTTTCGATTCCTGAATTGGAAACCTGGATTGAAACCTGGAGTTTCAGCGAAACCATCCATTCGCGCAGCTATACCCATATTATCCGTAATATTGTGAACGACCCGTCTATTGTGTTCGACGATATCGTGGAAAATGCCTACATCCAGGCGCGTGCCGAAGATATTGCCTGCTATTACGATGATTTAATCGAATACAGCCAATATTACAACCTACTGGGCGAAGGTTCGCATCATGTTAACGGTAAAACCATTGAGATTAATCAGCGCGAGCTGAAGAAAAAGCTTTATCTCTGCCTGATGTGCGTAAACGTGTTGGAAGCGATTCGGTTTTATGTTTCTTTTGCCTGTTCGTTTGCTTTTGCAGAGCGGGAGCTGATGGAAGGTAATGCCAAAATCATTAAATTGATTGCTCGCGACGAAGCTTTGCATTTGACCAGTACGCAACACATGCTCAATCTGATGCGCAACGGAGTAGACGGTTCGGATATGGCCGAAGTGGCGGCCGAATTGGAAGAAGAGTGTTTCGAGCTGTTTAAAAAAGCAGGGATGCAGGAAAAAGAATGGGCGGAATATTTGTTTAAAGACGGTTCGATGATCGGTTTGAACAAAGATATTCTTGGCCAATATATCGAATATATTACCAATTTGCGTATGATTGCGGTCGGCCTGCGGCCCGCTTTTGCCGGCTCCAACCAGAATCCGATTCCGTGGATTAACGCATGGCTTTCTTCCGACAACGTGCAGGTTGCACCGCAGGAAGTGGAAATCAGCTCTTACCTTATCGGTCAGATTGATGCTGAAGTTAAAGCAGAAGATTTAGGCGATTTCGAGTTGTAAAGCTTTTACTTTGCCCGATTTCTGCCGCCGTTTCATGTTTTTTGAAACGGCTTTGATTTTTAAGATACCGTAATGCCCCTGATTACCACCAATGACAAAGCTTTTGAGTTGCAGGAAGGCGAAACCTTACTTGAAGGTTTGGAGCGAACTGGCCATGAAATCGAATACCAGTGTCGTAACGGTTATTGCGGTTCCTGTCGCGTCAAAATCCTATCCGGCAAGGTTAGCTACCCTAATTTTCCGCTGGCTTTCGTTGCGCCCGGCGAGATTCTGCCTTGCTGCTGCCGGGTGGACGAACCGATACGCATCGATTGCGACAGTCGGCTTGAAGAGCCGGATTTGTTTGAGCCCGACTTGTTTGACAAAGACAGTGAATGAATCTCCGGGGCTATCAAGAGCCGCGGTGTGAAGCAAAGAGAGTCTTGCTGCAGAATGCAGTGGCCGATTTGAGATAGAATAAGCAATGCCTGTCTGAAATTTTTTCAGACAGGCATTGAAGATAAACAATCCTAAAGGCCTTCCGGCCGAGCGCATAATTATGAAACCAATCCAACCTATTCTTCCTCCTGCCATGTTGGGCATTCTTGGCGGCGGCCAGCTCGGCCGTATGTTTACCATCGCTGCCAAAACCATGGGGTATTGCATTACTGTGCTTGACCCCGACCCGAATGCACCGGCCGCCGCCTTTGCCGACCGTCATTTGTGCGCTGCGTTTGATGATGAAGCGGCTTTGAACGAATTGGCCGCATGCGCCGCCGTAACCACTGAATTTGAAAACGTCAGCGCCGACGCCATGCGCTTTCTGGCACAGCATACGGTGGTATCGCCAAGCGGCGATTGCGTTGCCGTGGCGCAAAACCGTATTCAGGAGAAAGCGCGAATCCAACAAGCCGGTTTGTCAACGGCTCCTTATCAAGCCATTCAAACCCAAGAAGCGCTTAACCAAATCGATGCAGCCTTGCTGCCGGGTATTCTGAAAACCGCTACGCTGGGCTATGATGGGAAAGGTCAGATTCGCGTTAAAACGATAGGCGAATTGAGAACCGCTTATGCAGAGCTTGGCGACGTAGATTGCGTATTGGAAAAAATGGTGGATTTGCGCAGTGAGATTTCGGTTATCGTATGCCGGCTTGATAACAGCCGAATACAGGTTTTCGATCCGGCGGAGAATATTCATGAAAACGGCATTCTTGCTTATTCCATCGTTCCCGCGCGTTTGAGCGAAACCGTACAGGAAAAAGCGCGGCAGATGGCGTGCCGATTGGCTGAGGAATTGGATTATGTCGGTGTGCTGGCGGTAGAGATGTTTGTGGTTGGCGATGCACAGGAATTGATTATCAACGAAATCGCCCCGCGCCCGCATAATTCGGGCCATCATACCATCGATGCCTGCGCGGCCGATCAATTTCAACAGCAAGTGCGTATTATGTGCGGTTTGGCGCCGGCCGATACGCGCCTGTTATCACCGTGTTGCATGGCCAATATTCTGGGCGATGTGTGGCGTGGAAATGACCAGCCCGATTGGCTGCCGTTGCAAAACCATGTGACCGCTCATTTGCATCAATATGGAAAAAAGGTTGCCCGACAAGGCCGGAAAATGGGGCATTTTACGGTGCTGGCGGATGATGCGGCAGCCGCATTTGAAACGGCAAAAAAATTGCATGGGTGCCTATAATGCCTGTCTGAAAAAACGGTTTCGGCAAAAACGATATTCTGTTGCTTTGTAATTTTTGTAGGCTTAACCTGCGGGCGAGTCGGTTGAAAATATAGATGGGCGAGTCGGTATTGTTGATTGAGTGTTAAAGAACACCATATCGCTTGAAAAATATCACATTAACGCAAAGGAAAATAAACATGTCGGAAAAAAATCAAAATTCATCGCTGCCGATTTTGGGCGTGTTGTTGGCGCTCGGTTTGATAGCGGCCGCATTCGTTTTAGGTGTGCAGTTTAAAAACTTTCGGCAGCCCGGCACGATTACGGTAAAGGGCTTGGCAGAGAAAAACTTCCAATCCGACAGTGCGATTTGGACCACCGGCGTGTCATTGCACGGAGAAACATATCAAAGTGTGTTGGACGAATTGGATGCCGAGCAGAAAAAATTGACGGCATTTCTGAGAAAACAAGGGTTTGATGAAGCTGAAATGAAAGTCGGTTTGCCAAACGTAGAACGCGTTTATGTCGATATCAAAGATGAAAAAGGCGAAACGGTAGGGCAACGGCCGAATGGTTATGACGGGACCTTGTCGGTTGACGTGAATACCAAAAAATTGGATAAAGTGCAGGCTGCGCAAAAGGCGGTTCTTAAATTGAGGGCGGGCAATGACCGGATTACTTTCAGCAGCCCGCAATATTTGCTCGGAAACTTGGAAACCATCAAGCGGGATTTGATTACGCAGGCAACTGAAGATGCGCAGAAACGCGCTGCCGAATTTGCCAAAACCGGCGGCGGTAAGGTTGGCGCCATGCGTTCGGCCTCTCAGGGATCGTTTAATATTTATGCCGACAGCGGCAGCAGCGACGGCGACGATTACGGCGGTTCGTATGATAAAACCACCGTGGGCAAACAGGTAAGATTAGTGGTAACGATAGAATACGGTATCGATTAATCTTAAAATATTTCAGACAGCCCGCTTGCTCCGTAAAGGCTGTCTGAAATTGTGTTTTGGTCATGCTACTTTTACAAAATGACACAACAGCACTTGTTTCTCAAAGCATCTCAGTGAGAAAATCGATACGGAGCATTCTGTATCTTTCTGGATAGATACTTAAAAAACAGCCTGTGGCGCTTCGATAGGGCAATGCCTGAAGCGGCATAAGGTGTTTAGACAGTTGGTTAAAGAATAAAAATATGACAACACAAATACGGATTATTTCAGACAATATCGACAGCGTTGATAACAATATTGCAGATATGGTGGTGCGGATATGAGCCTGTTTACTGTACTGCGCCCGGCTTTGCCTGATGATTGCGAAGCTATTCATAATACGCATCGGTTTTCCGTGCAATATACCTGCGAGCATAGCTATGATCGCCGTGTTTTGGAAGCCTGGAGCGCCTTGCTGCATCCCGACAGCTACCGCGAAGTTTTAAACAATACCAACAAAGCCTTATGGGTGATTGAATATCAAAGGCGCATACGCGGTTTTTTTCAGATTGATTTTGTTCAATCTCAGCTTGATGCTTTATACGTTCATCCGTTTCTGCATAATCGGGGGTTGGGTACGGCCTTGCTTAATCGTGCCGAAGCGCTGGCCGCTCATTCGGGCTTGGGGTTTTTGAAGCTTTATGCATCGGTTAATTCCGTCGGTTTTTACCGCATCAATGGTTACCGCTCGTTGGGTTCAGCCATTCTGCCCTTGAATCTGGAAGTTTCGGTGGAATGCGAATTGATGCGAAAATATCTTGATGATTATTAAAAAAGCCTGTCTGAAAATTTGTTTCAGACAGGCTTTTTGATGCTATTCATTATATTTCGTTTTTATTCCGATTTCAGAATTTTTGCTCCGCCAAGATAAGGCTGCAGCGCGGCGGGGATGTTAATGGAACCGTCGGCATTCTGATGGTTTTCCAAAACCGCAACCAGTGTCCGGCCGACGGCGAGACCGGAGCCGTTAAGGGTATGCAACAGGCGGTTTTTGCCGTTGGCATCTTTGAAGCGGGCTTTCATGCGGCGCGCTTGGAAATCCTCGCAGTTGGAGCAGCTCGAAATTTCACGGTAGGTATTCTGCGCGGGCACCCATACTTCCAGATCATAAGTTTTGGCTGCGCCGAAGCCCATGTCGCCGGTGCACAATACAATAACGCGGTAGGGCAATTCAAGCAGCTGCAGGATTTTTTCTGCATGGCCGACCATTTCCTCCAGAGCGTCATATGATTTTTCCGGGTGAACGATCTGCACCATTTCCACTTTGTCAAACTGGTGTTGGCGGATTAGGCCGCGTACGTCTTTGCCGTAAGCGCCGGCTTCGCTGCGGAAGCAGGGCGAGTGAGCGGTTAATTTCAGCGGTAAATCACTTTCGGCCAGAATGCTGTCGGCAACGATGTTGGTAAGCGTTACTTCGGCTGTGGGAATCAGATATTGCGTGTTTTTGTTTTCATCGCCGCCGCGGGTAACATGAAACAAATCTTCGGCGAATTTCGGTAGCTGACCGGTGCCGAATAATGCGCTGTCGTTCACAATATAGGGCGTGTAGCACTCGGTGTAGCCGTGCTGCTGGGTATGCGTGTCGAGCATGAATTGCGCTAGAGCGCGGTGCAGGCGGGCAATCTGCCCTTTCATGAGGGTGAAGCGGGCGCCGGACAACTTGGCGCCGGTTTCGAAATCCAACCCCAACGGTGTGCCCAAATCCACATGATCTTTGATGTCGAAATCAAACGTGCGCGGCTCGCCCTGTTTGCGCACTTCGACGTTTTGCGTTTCATCCTCGCCCACGGGCACGCTTTCGTGCGGTAGGTTGGGAATGGTTGCCAACCAAGCGTCCAATTCGGCTTGAACGGCTTCGTAATCTGCCGCTGCCTGTTCTAGTTCCGCTTTTATCCTTGCAACTTCGGCCATAGCTTGTTCAGCTTCTTCGTGTTTGCCTTGGCCTTTGAACGCACCGATTTTTTTGGATTCGCTGTTGCGTGCGGCTTGCAGCGTTTCGGTTGTTACTTGTAATTGTTTGCGTCGGTTTTCGAGGGTTTCAAAACGGGCGGCGTCAAACGCATAGCCACGGGCGTTCAGCCGTTCTGCAACGGCGGCGGTGTGGTTGCGCAATTGTTGGATATCTAACATGGGAATCCTTGTGATGGATGGGTATGGTGAAGATGGCGTATTTTAAACCATTTCCAACGGGCAAACAAAATGCCTGTCTGAAAATAACCAATCGGTTTTTCAGACAGGCATTGATGGTTGAGAGCGCTTATTTGCCGACTTTTTCCAGTTTTACGTCAAAAACCAAAACGGAGTTGGGCATGATTTTGCTTTGCGGCGGCGGATTTTTGCCGTAAGCCAGCTCAGACGGGATGTAGAGCGTTGCCTCGCTGCCTTCTTTTAAGAGCTGTATGCCTTCAGTCCAGCCGGGAATAACTTGGTTCAATGCGAAGGAAACGGGTTTGCCTTGGCTGTTGTCGAATTCGGTGCCGTCAATCAACTTGCCGACATAAGAGATGCTGACTTTATCGGTGGCTTTCGGCTGTTTGCCGGTACCTTCTTTGGTGATTTTGTATTGCAGGCCGCTGGCGGTGGTTTTCACGCCTTCTTTACTGCCGTTTTCTTTCAGGAAAGCCTGGCCTTTTTCCAGCTCTTGTTGCGTATAGCTGTCTTCAACTGCCTGTAGGGTTTGGCCGGCTTGCTCCAGAGTCATTTGCGTTTTTTTGCCTTCCACGGAGTCGGTTACGGCGGTCACAAAGCTGTTGAAATCAAGGTTGACTTTGGCTTGCTGTGCGCCTTGGAAGCCGCTGCCAATCTGGGCGCCGAGTACGCCGCTCAGGGTTTTCAATTGTTCTTCGCTGAATTTCGGTGCGGTGTTTGAGGCGGCTTGCTGCATAATAGCCGGTATTTCAGATGAAAGTTTGGCGAATGTTTCTTGGCTGAACAAAGGTGCTTTGCCTTGGGCAACCGCTTTCATGTTTTCGAGCAGATAGGCGTTATCGAGTTTGACGCCGCGCTGTTTGTAGGCAGAGGTAACGAAATCGGTAAATTGCAGACCCAGCGCGTAGCCCACGGTGGTCGGCGCTATGTTGCTGGGGGTATTGGCGGCGGCGCTGGCCGGGCCTGATGCGGCGCTTGCTGCGTTAGAGGCGGCTTTCCCCGCATTGTTTTCAGGTTTACAGGCAGCCAGCGAAAGGGCTGCGACCAAGGCTAAGGAGCCGAGTTTGAGGGTAGTTTTCATCATTATGCTTTCATGTTTGGAAAAATAAGAAAAGCGCCATTCTATAAGAGATTTGGTTTAAATTTCGTTATATCCTTAAAGAACGTGAAAATGCCTGTCTGAAAGCTTTCTTTCAGGCAGGCATTAGCGGATACTGTTGTGCGGCGTCATAAGTTTATGCAGACACTTTGATTCCGGCGGTAACGCTGCTTTGGCCTTGAGCGTTATTGGCGGAGAGAAAAGAAGAAGCCAGATCACTGCAACAACCGCAGCAGGTGGCTACGCCGAGCTGTGCCTGCAAATCGCTTAATGTGTTGGCACCTGCGGCAACGGTTTCTTTTATTTGATGGTCGGTAATGGCATTGCAGATACATACAAACATAATCATACTCCGCGGCGGGTTTGTGTTATTGGATGTAGGCGCTAAATATAAATGCAAACTGTTTTTATTACAAGTATTGGAATTGTAAATTACGCTGATAGTTTTAAATGTGTATGCGTATTACCAATGCCTGTCTGAACGGGGTTGAATGCAACTCGCATTTCGCTTTGAATTGTTATTTCAGAAAAAAATATGTAAAAAAGCTTCGGATAGGATATGATTCAATATCGTTTTAGTTTGGGGAACTGGAGCCGTTGTGTTTCGTAGCAAGTATGCCATTACGCAGGAAATTTTGTTTGAACGTGAAGCAGAAAATTATGCTGAATTTAAACGAGCGCTAACCGAGTTGCGCGCAAGGCAGAAGGTTTTTGCTGATATGCCGGTAACCAGAAGGGCGGCCTTGCTATCGGAGTTCGGCAGCCGGCTGCAGAGCAAACGCGATGAGCTGGCCCGCATGGTATGCGAGGAAGTAGGGCGTTGCTTGCGGGAATGTGAGGCAGAGCTGGATAAATCGGTGGAGTTGATTCGGTATTACAGCCGTCTTTCTCCAGAGCTGTTGGCGCATAAAACCATCGCTACCCAAGCTAGTTTGAGCCAAGTTCGTTTTGAGCCTTTGGGTGTGGTTTTGGCCGTGATGCCGTGGAATTATCCGATATGGCAGATTTTGCGCTTTGCCGTGTCGGCTTTGTGCGCGGGTAATGCTTGTGCGGTTAAGCCGGCGCCCAGCGTGGCGCGGGTTACGGCGGCTTTGTTTGATTTGGTGGGAGATGAGCTGCCATTGATACCGGCATGGCTTTCTCATGACGATGTGCCTCATGCCATTGCCGATACCGATGCGCTGGCGTTTACCGGCTCTGTGGAAGTCGGGCGGATTCTGGCGGGGCATGCGGGCGCTCATTTGAAGAAAGCGGTGTTAGAATTGGGCGGCAGCAATGCTTTTATCGTGTTGCCGGATGCAGATCTGGCGCAAGCGGCTAAAGATGCCTGTTATTCGCGTTTCCGTGATGCTGGTCAATCTTGCAATGCGGCGAAGCGGATAATCGTTGCCGAAGAAGTTGCCGATGAGTTTACCAAGTTGTTTTTAGACGAATGCAACCGTTTGAAAACCGGAAATCCGATGTTGCCGCAAACCACGCTTGCCCCGTTACACCGCGAAGACTTGCGCTTTCGCGTGCATGAGCAGGTATTGGATGCGGTGGAAAACGGCGCTGAAATTCTTTGCGGCGGCAAGCCGATTGAAGGTAGCGGCTGGTTTTATCCGGCCACTGTGTTAGCGGGCGTAACGCCTCGATGCCGTATTTATCATGAGGAAGTATTCGGGCCTGTGGCGGTTTTGGTGCGAGCGCGGGATGCGGAGGACGCGGTTCGTTTGGCTAATGATAATCCGTTTGGGTTGGGTGCAAGCATTTATTCGGGTGATGAGAATATGGCTTGGCATTATGCCAAAGAGTTGCAAACAGGTGCGGTGTATATCAATCGCCACACCAGCAGCGATTTGCGCTTGCCTTTCGGCGGCGTAAAATCATCGGGCTTTGGTAGGGAATTATCGGAGTTCGGCTTGTACGAATTTGTGAATGTGAAAGTTTATTGGCAGAAATAACTGAAATGAATATTCAATGGAACCGCGGTGTTCTGGGCATATTGATGACTTTCCCGCTGACACTGTATGCGGCAGACTTGCAAAAAGCATACTTTAATGACCGAGGACAATACACTGATCAAGCGGCCGGGGCGGCTTATGAGCGGCAATACGAAGTTACCGGAGCCAATGCGAAAGTGAACGACTTTTACTATCCTTCGATGAAGAAGTATTCCGACCCGTATGAAATTCCGCTGTCTGAGGTGAAAAAGTTTGTGCCTGTCTTGCAAAACGGCACGCTGACTTTATGGCATTTCAACGGTATGAAGAAAATGGTCGGGCCTTATCGGCAGGGCAAACCGAACGGGGAATGGATTAACTGGTATCCTAATGGCAAGAAATCGGCGGTTATGCCTTATATTAATGGCAAAACCGAAGGCCTAGGCGAGCGCTTTTACCGCAATGGGCAGAAAGAAAGCGAAATCCGTTTCAAAAACGACAAGGCCAACGGTATGCGCAAACAATGGTATCCAGATGGCAAACCGAAAAGCGAGAGTATCATTCATGATGATCAGATTACCAGCATGGTCACTTGGGATGAAGACGGTCGTTTAATTTCAGAATTGAGCGTTAATAATGGAAAGCGCAGCGGTATTGTGCTGGATTGGTATCCGGGCGGAGAGAAAAAATCGGAATCGGTTTATCAGGACGATGCTTTGGTCAGCAGAACGGTATGGGATGAAGACGGCAATATTATAGAATGATTTGAAACAGTTTGATGCCTGTCTGAACAAAGTGGGTGTGAATTGCCACGCTATTTTCAGGCAGGCATCGTTGTTTTTGGCTTTGTAATCAGTGAGCGATGAGCGCAATAGGCATAAATTTATTGACTGTAAGCGATGCAAAAAAGCCTGTCTGAATGTTTTCAGACAGGCTTTTCAAAATAGAAAGGTATTTTTTATAAAGCTGCCAAAACGGCGTTGCCCATTTCGGAGCAGGAAACAGGCTGCGTGCCGGCCTCTGCAATATCGGCGGTGCGGTAGCCTTGTGCCAGAACTTTTTGAACGGCCTGTTCGATTTGTTGCGCGCGCGCTTCGTCGTTTAGGCTGTAGCGCAGCAGCATGGCGAGAGAGAGGATGGTGGCCAGAGGATTGGCTTTGTCTTGGCCTGCAATGTCGGGCGCCGAGCCGTGCGAGGGTTCGTAAAGCCCTTTGCCGCTTTCGTTCAGCGAAGCAGACGGCAACATGCCGATGGAACCCGTCAGCATGGAGGCTTGGTCGCTGAGAATGTCGCCGAAGATATTGCCGGTGGCAATAACGTCGAATTGCTTGGGCGCGCGTACCAATTGCATGGCGGCATTGTCGACATACATATGGCTCAGCTCCACATCGGGATAGTTGGTGCCTACCTCGGTGAAAATTTCTTTCCACAGTTCGGTGGTTTCCAATACGTTGGCTTTATCGACCGAGCAAAGTTTTTTATTGCGTTTTTGCGCCGCTTCGAAGGCAATTTTGGCAATGCGCCGGATCTCGCTTTCGCTGTATTTCATGGTGTTGAAACCTTCGCGTTCGCCGTTTTCCAACGTGCGGATGCCGCGCGGTTCGCCGAAATAAATATCACCGGTCAGCTCGCGTACAATCAGAATATCCAAACCTGCCACCACTTCGGGTTTCAACGTCGATGCGTCGGCCAATTCGGGATACAGAACGGCGGGGCGCAGGTTGGCAAACAAACCCAGGTCTTTGCGGATGGCCAATAAGCCGCGCTCGGGGCGCAGCGGGCGTTCGAGCGTATCGTATTTCGGGCCGCCAACCGCACCTAGCAACACTGCATCGGCGGCGCGGCATAAGTTGCGGGTAAATTCAGGATAGGGATGGCCGTATTCGTCGTATCCGGCGCCGCCAAGCGGTGCGTATTGGTATTGAGCGTCTAGGCCGCGGGCAATCAGTTCGTCCAGCACGCGCACGGCTTGGGCAATGATTTCGGGGCCGATGCCGTCGCCGGGGAGAATGGCGATTTGTTTGGTCATGTTTGATCTTTCTGGTGTAAATGGAAAGGTTTAAACGCGGATTTTAAATACTGCTTTGCGGATGAAGGGTTCATGCCCAACTAAAGGCGCATGGGCATCATTGAGAAAAAACAGGGCAAAGTCGCCAACTTCAACATCCAGCCACTTCGTTGGCTCGCAATCGAAAAATTCGATGTCTTTCTGTTCATCATAACCCAAGCCGTTTTTCAGACAGGCACGATCTATCCAGCCGTATTCTTCGGTGCCGCTAAGGGGCACTTGGATGTCGATGTGGCGCAAATGCGCTTCCGGCTTGGCCGCTGAGCGCAATCGCATGGCCTCACTGCCGATAAACAGACGGATATTCGGGTTGGCGCAGTCTATGGCACCATCCGGCAATTGGGTAAAATCTAAAGTCTGCAAAAGACGGATGGCATCCGCAAAATCAGGATGCAGAGAGGCATAGCGGTTTGCGTTGGCGATAGAATCGGTAATCATAAAAACGTCAGGCTTGGTTGAACAGCCACGGTTGCGCTGCTTTGCGTTTTTCTTCGAATGTTTTGATTTCGTCGGCGTGTTGCAAGGTTAGCCCGATTTCATCCAAGCCGTTTAACAGGCAGTGTTTGCGGTGCTCGGTAATGTCGAAATGAAAGGTCTGCCCGCTTGGTGTGGTAAGGGTTTGTTGTTCCAAATCGATGGATAGGCGATAGCCTTCGGTTGCTGCTACTTCTGCGAATAATTGGTCGACTTGTTCTTCGGTTAAAACAATCGGCAATAGGCCGTTTTTGTAGCAGTTGTTGAAGAAAATATCAGCGAAAGAAGGGGCGATGACTGCGCGGAAGCCGTAGTCGTCCAAGGCCCAAGGGGCGTGTTCGCGTGAAGATCCGCAACCGAAGTTTTTGCGCGTCAGTAGAATCTGGGCGCCTTGGTAGCGCGGCTGGTTTAGGGAAAATTCGGGGTTAATCGGACGCTTGCTGTTGTCCATGCCGGGTTCGCCGTGGTCGAGATAACGCCATTCGTCGAAGGCATTGGGGCCGAAGCCGCTGCGTTTGATGGATTTTAAGAATTGTTTGGGGATAATGGCATCGGTATCGACATTGGCGCGATCCAGCGGGGCGACCAGTGCGTTGATATGGGTAAATGCTTTCATGGCTGTACTTTCGGTTGCAGTAAAAGCCCCCGCAGTCATGCGGTTGCGGGGGTGTCAGAGTTGAGGGCTTTAACGGTGGCGGTCGGCCGACTGCTCAAGGTTGTTGCCAACATGGGAAACGTCTTTGCCGAAGCCGGAAACGGTGTTGCAAGCAGATAGCAAAGACAGAGCCGCTAAAGCAATCAGAGTCAGTTTTTTCATGAATTTAAGCTCCTTATTCATTTTGAAAGTACAGGTAGTCTGCGGTAAAAAATACAGACATACCTGCTTAGAGACACTTTTTCGCGTGATAAGTTCGCTTTCAGGCAGGCATTGCTCTATTTTGCCAGTGAGCGTACATCGGTAAAGTGCCCGGCTACTGCCGCTGCAGCCGCCATCGAGGGGCTGACCAGATGAGTGCGCCCGCCGTTGCCTTGGCGGCCTTCAAAGTTGCGGTTGGAAGTGGAAGCGCAACGCTCTTGCGGAGAGAGGCGATCGGCATTCATCGCCAAGCACATGGAACATCCGGGTTCGCGCCATTCAAAACCGGCTTCGGTGAAGATTTTGTCGAGCCCTTCTTGTTCCGCTTGTTTTTTCACCAATCCTGAGCCGGGAACCACCAGCACCCGTTTTACATTGGCCGCTTTTTTACGGCCTTTGGCCACAATGGCAGCTTCCCGTAAATCTTCAATGCGGCTGTTGGTGCACGAGCCGATGAACACAACGTCTACCGGAATATTGCTCAGCGGAGTGTCTGCAGTTAGTCCCATGTATTCAAGCGCACGTTCCATGCCGTTGCGTTTGACCGGATCGGCCTCATTGGCAGGATTGGGCACTTTGCCGTTGATGTCAAGCACCATTTCGGGCGAGGTGCCCCAGGTTACTTGCGGATCGATGTCGCTGGCATCGAATTCGAATACGCTGTCAAACGATGCGCCTTCGTCGGAAACCAGCGTGCGCCAGTAAGCCACGGCTTTTTCCCAGTCTTCGCCTTTGGGCGCAAGCGGCTTGTTTTTGACGTAATCAATCGTGGTTTGGTCGACCGCTACCAGGCCGCTGCGGGCGCCGGCTTCGATTGCCATATTGCACAAGGTCATTCGACCTTCCATACTCAGGCTGCGGATGGCTTCGCCGCCGAATTCCATGGCGTAGCCGGTTCCGCCGGCGGTGCCGATTTTGCCGATGATGTAGAGTGCCACGTCTTTTGCGGTAACGCCGGGTTTCAGACGGCCGTCAACTTTAATCAGCATGGATTTGGATTTTTTGGCGGTAATGCATTGGGTGGCCATAGTGTGCTCGACTTCGGACGTGCCGATGCCGTGAGCCAGTGCGCCGAAGGCGCCGTGCGTTGAAGTGTGGGAATCGCCGCATACTACGGTCATGCCGGGCAGCGTGGCGCCTTGCTCCGGGCCCATAACGTGGACAATGCCTTGCCCGCGGTCTTTAAACGGGAAATAGGCCAAGGCGCCGAATTCTTTGATGTTGGTGTCTAAGGTGTCGACTTGCAATTTGGAAATCGGGTCTTGAATGCCTTTATCCCAATCGTTGGTTGGTGTGTTGTGGTCGGCGGTGGAGACTACGCTGTCGATGCGCCATAATTTGCGACCGGTCATTTTGAGCCCTTCGAAAGCCTGCGGGCTGGTTACTTCGTGCACCAGATGGCGGTCGATGTAGAGCAGGACGGTGCCGTCTTCTTCTTCGCGGACGATATGGCTGTTCCAGAGTTTGTCGTAAAGGGTTTGCGGTTTCATGATAGATATTTTGGTTTGGTCGGTTTGAATCAGAATATAGACGGTATATTAGGCGTTTATGGGTTAAATAGCAAGCAAAATGTCTAAAAATTATAAATTAGCTAAATAAATAAATTTATTTGGTAAAAAATTAGACTTTTTGTCTTATTTAATACAAGAGATGCACAGTGTTTCATATAAAGAACACTTGTTTTTTCAGCCTGAAAACCCGTATGATTCGCTATCAACGGATTATTCAGGAAGAATGCTTATGAGCTTACCGGTAATGGCTGTCGAATATTTGCCTCAGTTGCAAGAATTCGAGCAAAAAATATTATCAAATCAAACCAAAATCGAGGCGTGGTTCCGTGCGCAATGGGGGAAAAAGCAGCCGCCGTTTTACGGCTCGGTGGATATCCGCAATGCGGGCTACAAAATGGCCTCTATCGATATGAATCTGTTTCCGGGAGGGTTTAATAATCTGAATCCGAATTTCATCCCTTTGGCTGCTATGGCGGCGCAGGATGCGGTGGAACGGGCTTGCAGCGAAGCGCGTTCGGTATTGATTATTCCTGAAAACCATACGCGGAATACATTTTATCTGCAAAATGTTTTTGCTTTGAGCAATATTTTGCGCAGCGCCGGATTTGAAGTGCGTTTGGGTAGTTTGAACCCTGAAATCCGCGAGGCAACGGAATTTGAAACCGCATTGGGCGACAAGGTATTGCTGGAGCCTTTGCGGCGTACCCGCAACCGTTTGCATCTGTCGGACGGTTTTTCTCCATGCTTTGTTTTGCTAAACAACGATTTGTCTGCCGGAGTTCCTGAGATTCTGCAAAATCTGGATCAAACCGTGCTGCCGCCTTTGCATGCAGGCTGGACCACCCGTCGGAAAACCCAGCATTTTGAGGCGTATAACCGGGTGGCTGCCGAATTTGCCGCTTTGATTAATATCGATGAATGGCATATCAATCCTTATTTCGAGCAAGTGGGGGGATTGGATTTTCAAGAGCGCGAGGGTGAAGACATGCTGGCCGATGCGGTGGCGCGGATGCTTGCTAAGATTCAAGCAAAATATGATGAAAAAGGCATCAAAGACAAGCCGTTTGTGATTGTGAAAGCTGATGCGGGCACTTATGGAATGGGTGTGATGAGCGTGAAGTCGGCCGATGAAGTACGCAGCTTAAACCGTAAAAACCGCAATAAGATGGCAACGGTAAAAGAAGGCCTTGAAGTGAGCGAGGTTATCGTGCAGGAAGGCATTTATACTTACGAAACCTTGCACGGTGCGGTGGCTGAACCGGTGGTTTATATGATGGACCGCTTTGTTATCGGCGGATTTTTCCGTGTGCATGAAGGGCGGGGGGTGGATGAAAATCTCAATGCTACCGGCATGTTGTTTGTGCCGCTGAATCAAAGCATTCCGGTGGCGGCAACCGAAGGCGAGCCTGATGCGCGTTGCAAACGCGTGTTTGAGCAATGGAATACGCTCGGTGTGCCGCAAACCAATTACGCCCAACCTGATTGCGAATGCAACCGCCTTTATATCTATGGCGTTATGGCGCGTTTGTCGTTATTGGCAGCGGCCATCGAACTGGAAGAAACTAAATAAGCGAATGCCTGTCTGAAAGGCATATTTTCAGACAGGCATTCGCTTATCAGAAAATAATAAATATTGAATAATAGTTAACAGAGAGAAAGCCGATGGAGCTGAGAGAATTGCAATATGCCAAACCTTTTCCCTGCGTGCTGACCATAGCCGGATCCGATTCCGGCGGCGGAGCGGGCATACAGGCCGATATTAAAACTTTTGCCGCTCTAGGCGCTTACGGCACCAGCGCGATTACTGCCGTTACGGCGCAGAATACGCAAGGCGTGCAAGGCGTGCATGTGATACCGCCCGAGATGGTGCGTCAGCAATGCGAATCGGTGCTGTCCGACATTCGCATTGATGCGGTAAAAATCGGCATGTTGCCGGATGCGGCTACCATACGCGCGGTGGCGGAAGTTTTGGGGCGCCACAAGCCGCCTTTTGTGGTGCTCGACCCTGTTTTGGTTGCCACTTCTGGCGATAGCCTCGCATTGGAGAATACCGTAGACGTTATGTTACAAGAGCTGCTGCCGTTGGCAGATTTGATTACGCCGAATCTGAACGAATTGGCCCAGCTTACCGGCAATCGGCTGGCAGAAAACGAAGAAGCAATGCTGGAACAAGGCCGCTTGTTGATGGAAAAAGGTGCTAAGGCCGTATTGCTCAAAGGCGGGCATTGGGAAAACAGCCAAGACGCACGCGATTGGCTGGTACAGCAGGGGCGGGAGCCGCAGTGCTTTATTTCGCCGCGCATTCCGACTTTGAATACGCACGGAACCGGTTGCACGCTCTCCAGCGCGATTGCCGCTTATTACCCTTCCAAAGAAGATTTGCGGGCCGCCGTGTCTTCCGCCAAAAGCTATCTGCAAGGCGCGATTGAAGCCGGCGCCAACTGGAAAGTTGGCAAGGGTCGCGGGCCGCTGGCACATTTTTGGCGGATTGACCTTGATTAAACGAACACCGTTGTTTTCAGACAGGCCTTGTCAACGGAAATGAAATACATCACTTCTCCGCATAACGAGCAGCTCAAACATTTATCCAAGCTGCTTGCTTCTGCCAAAGCACGCCGCAGTTGCCGCCAAACCGTATTGGAAGGCACGCATCTTTTAGATGCCTGTCTGAATGCCGGATGGTTGCCGCAGCATCTTTATATTCCTGAAAGCAAGGCAGACAAACCGGAAATCCGCACATTATGCTCGCGGGCAGGAGAGGGCAAAGCCACAATCGTCGGCGGCGAAGCACTCGCTAAAATCAGCAGTCTGAGCGAAGGCGAAGATATTATGACGCTGTTGCCGCTGCCGGAAGAACCCGGCTTGCCGACCGACGGCGATTGCGTGGTGCTGGAGCAAGTGCAAGACCCGGGCAATGTCGGCACGGTTTTACGCAGTGCAGCGGCGGCGGGCATACGGCAGGTCGTATTGGGTAAAAATTGCGCCGAAGCGTGGTCGCCCAAGGTGTTACGCGCCGGTATGGGCGCTCATTTTCTGCTTAAACTGCATACGCGCACCGATTTGGACGCTTGGCGGGCGGGCTACCGAAATCCCGTGTGGGCAACGGCATTGGATGACAGCAGCCGCAATCTTTATGATTTAAACCTGCAACCATCGTGTGCTTGGGTGTTCGGCAACGAAGGCGCCGGCGTGAGCGAAACCATGCAGCAGGTTGCCGAGGGCACCGTGTATATTCCGATGGCGGGTGCCACCGAATCGTTGAATGTGGCGATGGCGGCTACCGTGTGTTTGTTTGAACAAATGCGCCAGCGCAGGCAAGATTCGCACGCATCGTAATACAATGCCTGTCTGAAAAAAGGAAAAGCAAGATGCAAGCCGTTATTGAAGTGATGCAAGCCGATATTACCACCTTGCCGGTCGACGCGATTGTTAACGCCGCCAATAAAACGCTGCTCGGCGGCGGCGGGGTAGACGGCGCGATTCACAAAGCGGCCGGCCCGGCGCTGTTGCAAGCGTGTCGCGCCTTAAACGGCTGCCAAACCGGAGAAGCGAAAATAACGGCCGGTTACGAATTGCCCGCCAAATATGTTATCCATACGGTCGGCCCAATCTGGTACGGTGGCACTCAAAACGAAGCTAGCCTTTTGTCGGATGCTTATGCCAATTCTTTGAAGCTGGCTGAAGCCCATGGCTTGTCGAGCATTGCCTTCCCAAGCATCAGTACCGGAGTTTACGGCTATCCGTTTGAAGCCGCGGCGGCGGTTGCGTTGAAAAGCATCCGCGAAACACTGCCGCAATGCCCGAGCATCAGAAGGGTTGTGTTATGCTGTTTTTCCAAACACGATGCCGAAACCTATCGCAGCCTGTTGGGCTGACAGATTCATACTGAAGCAGGTAACCATGTCTTTCCTAGAATCTCAAGGTTTCGTTGCTGCAATTAATAAAATGCCTGTCTGAAAATATTCAGACAGGCATTTGGTTTTAAACAGCGGTGAAGCCATTATTGCTTTCGCGCCGGTTTAAAACTTCCAATCCAGCTTCAAGGTCAATGTTCTCGGCTGGCCGTAGAAGTTGTTGATCGTCAGCATTCGGTTCGGATTGTTTTCAAAGTAAATCTTATCGGTTAGGTTGGTGCCGATAAGGCTTATGTTGGCATGCGGGTTGATGGCATATGCAGATGTCCGTTCCAAATGGCATAGCCGCCTTGTTTGATGTTGTAGAGGCTGCTGGTTTTGCTTTGCGCCGATACGCCGCCGCCGACAGTCAGCTTGGTATAGCTGGTGTAGAGGCGGAAGATATGCTCCGGCGTGTGTTTGCTAAAATTCAGCTCGCCTTTGTGGTTGAAATCTTCTTCTTTCTTAAACTTGCTTTTGTTGTAGGTATATCCGGCAAACAGTTTCCAGTTGTCTGTAAGGCTGCCCGATATTTCCGCGTCCACTCCGTTGCTCACAACGCGGCCGGCTGGCTCGGCATAAGTGTTCCAGTTGATGTAATCGAAGCGAACGATGGCACGGTTTTTCTGCTCAACCCGGAATAAGGCGAGAGAAGTGTTGAGCTTTTTATTCAGTAAAGACGATTTCCAACCGATTTCATAATTGGTACCGATGGTGGGCGGCAGAATGGTTTCCTGATTGTAGTCGCTGTCATCCTGAGGTTTGAACGTTTGCGTATAGCTGGCATAAACGTTGTGTTCGGGCGTTATGTCGTAAGTCAAACCGAAATAAGGGATGAATTTATGCTTGGTAATGCTGGGTGTTTTAATCCGAAAATCTTCTACGAAAGGCTTGCAATAGTTAGGATCGTAGTATTGGGGAAGATTACAGCCGTTATCTTTCCATTCCTGTTGCCATGCTTCGCGACGGATTTTATTCCATGCTTCTGTACTCTGGCCACTGCGCACCAGCGTCCTTTTGATTTGCTTCTGTTTGTATAAAGTGTAGCGCAGGCCAAGCAGGAAATGCCATTTATCAAAATTAAAACGGTTGCTTAGGGTGAAGCCGTGGGTTTTTGCTGTGTTTTAGTAGTGGTCGAAATTGTATTGTGCAGTAACGAAAGCACCTTCAGGATTGGGCTGGCCGCTTTCCCTTATGTAGGCGTCTTTACAGTTGATTTGATAAACTTGATGGTTTCCTTTGCCGTCGTATAAGCCCCAATTTGGTTCGGGAACTTCCGAGCCGTTAAAGCCGACGATTTTATAACGCTTATCCCGTACTGCTTGGCATGTGCCTGCGTTACCGAAGTTGCCTCTGATCAAATTATATTCTGTATCTGAATCGAATATTTGCGCGTATTGGGAATTGATGTTTTCCCGATTGTAGCTGTAGCCTAAATAAGCGTCGTGCGTATGGTTGAATAAATCGTAAGTGCCTGTGAAATCGAATTTAATACCTAGTTGCTTATTGCTTTTGGTATAGCTGATGGGATTAATCAGCATACGGTCGTATTTCCAGCCGTCGCTGTATTGCGGCGAAAGTTTGTTGGCAACCCCGCGTGCAACCTTGCTGTCGGAAAAAGGCTGGCCGATTTTGGTATCGGAGTCGATGTCGGTATAAGACGCTTCGGTATTGAGCTTCCAGCCGTTGGCAAAATAATGGCCGAGCTTGAAGAAACTATTGGTTTTGTTGATATGATGCCGCGACCAATTGGCGCCGAGGTAGGTGTTGCGCGGCAGCGTTACGGGTTCTACGCAGGTGGGCAGCCTTCTCTGGCCAAAATAGCTGGGCTTAGGGTTTTCGCAAGGCAGCATAACGCCGGCAAAGTCGGGCTTTTCTGTGCTGGTTTGATACAGCCCGCCCAAGGTCAATACTGTTTTTTCGCTCAAGTCGGCGTCTAACACGCCGTAAATCAGCCGTTTTTTACCATCAACGCGATCTTTAAACGATTCGTTTTTTTCGGCAACGCCGACTAAACGCCCCCGTATGGTCTGCTCTTTGTTCAGGCTGCCCGAAACATCGGCCATGCCGCGTAACGTGCCCCATCTGTCGACGCTGATTTCGCCCAGATGCTGGAATTTGGTGGTAGGGCGCTTGCGGATTAGGTTAATTGTACCGCCCGGCTCAGATTGCGATTGGGTCAGGCCGGTTGCGCCGCGCACAACTTCGATATGGTCGTACACCGCCAAGTCGGTGGTCGGGGCAACGTCGATTTTGGCAGAATAGCCGGAGCGACCGGCCACGTTGATGGTAATGCCGTCTTCCCCGATTTGATCGACATAAAATCCGCGCGACTGAAAACGCGTTTGCAAGCCCGAATCGCGCACCACGTTGACACCCGTGGCCGTTTGCAGGGCATCTTCTACGCGTGTAATGGCGCGATCGTTGAGTTGCTGCTTGGTGATTGCGCTAACCGATTGCGGTGTATCTTTACCAGAAATCGTGAGGCCGGTTGCCGTGTTGCTGTTGCGTATCGTATACGATCCTGTTTTTTCCGTATTGTCGACTGCTTTGCGAGCGCCGTGTACATGAACCGTATCCACTTGCGTCGGCTTGCTTTCTGTTTCAGGCTGTGTTTCCGCGAATGCAGTTTGATAACAAGCTAATAACATGACTGTTAGCGCTTTTAATTGAAAATTCTTTTTCATGATTTCCTCAGAAATAATGCAATAAGTATCTTGGAATAAAGATGTCTAGTTGAATCAAATGGCATCTCATATCAATTTTGTTTAACAAAATTTAACAATTAAATCTAAACGATAATTAATTTTATTCAAATAAATATTACTGGTAAAGGTAAAAATTTAGAATAAATAGACAAAGTAAAATGTATTTAACATAAATACTGTTAAATTAATAACAAATATATTTACATTGCGGTGTGGTAATTTACAACAGAAGATTACAGAGCCGGCAAAAATCTGTAGGCATCAATGCGGTTGGATGATTGTATTTGAACGGTTAGGGCTGAATTTCGCCAATAAACAGCCAATCGTTTATAAATAATTGGTTGGCTGCCTGCGCTGAAATCGTTTGGCAAACTTGATGCGGATAGCTGTTAAAAAATGCGGCCTTTTAATGCCTGTCTGAAAAATGATTCAGACAGGCATTTTGATACCGGTTTGGCTATAATCCGGTTTACCGACCACCCTGATTGGAAATGCACATGCAAAGGAATGCCGCCGCTGTTTTTGACCCGCTGGAAATCCCCATAGAGGGAACCAATCTGATTGAAGCGTCTGCCGGCACGGGTAAAACCTATGGCATCGCTGCTTTGTTTACGCGGATGGTGTTGTTGGAGCGAAAATCGGTCGACAGTATTTTGGTAGTCACGTTTACCAAAGTGGCTACGGCGGAATTGAAAACCCGTTTGCGTGCGCGGTTGGATGAAGCCTTGCGCTGGCTGTCACAAACAGAAACAGAGCGGCCGGATATTGATGATTTTTTGCAAGGTTTGCTAGACAAAGCTTTGGTGCAAGAGTCGAGTGCGCGCCTGATTCTGCGCCTAAAAGCGGCACTTTCCCAATTTGACAATGCCGCCATTTACACTATCCACGGTTTTTGCCAGCGCTTGCTGCGCGATTATGCGTTTTTGTGTCAAGTGCCGTTCGATATGGAGTTGGTTGATGATGATGAAAGTCGCTTGCTGATACCGGCGCAAGATTTCTGGCGCGAACATGTGGCGCACGATGCAGCAGCTGCACAACTGGCTTTCAAGTTTAACCAAACGCCGCAATCCGTTTTGCAGAATATGAAACCTTATCTCGGCCGACCTGTTCTGACCTATCGGCAGCCCGAGGCGGATTTGGCGCAGGCGGTAGAAAAGCAAGATGAAATTTGGGCGAAGGTGTGCGAGCGGCTGCCTGAGCTGGAGCGGCTGTTTTGGCAGATTCAGCCAGCATTGAATGGCAAAAGCTATAAGAGCTCGACCTTCCAAAATGTGTTTGCAGCGTTGCAAGCCGGCGTACAAAACCAATGCCTGTCTGAAACGGAAGCATGCTATCAAAAAAATCTTGAAAAATTTTCGCCCGAATATTTGCAGAGCAAACTGAACAAAGGCAAAACTTTACCGGATAACTATGTCGAATTGAATCTGTTGGCCGAATTGATAGGCGCGGTTCAGGCCAAGAAAGCCGCCGAAACCGGCGCTGCAAACGCTTTGCAATTGGATTTTTTGAATTATCTCAAAGCCGCGGTGGCTGAGCGCAAAAAAACGCAGCGGGAGCGCGGTTATGATGATTTGCTGCTGGATGTTTACGAAGCGCTAACCGAAAGCCCGCACCGCAAAGCTTTGGCAGCCATTGTGGCGCGGAGCTGGCCGGTGGCGCTGATTGACGAATTTCAAGATACCGATCCGCTGCAATATGAAATCTTCCGCCGCACGTTCATCATGAACGGCAATCCTTTATTTCTGGTGGGCGACCCGAAACAGGCAATATACAGTTTTCGCGGTGCGGATATTTATGCCTACCTGCAAGCTGCGGCCGATGCCGACCATCATTACACGTTGGCACGAAATTATCGCAGCCACGCTTCATTGGTTAACAGCATCGGCTGGCTGTTTCGGCAGAAGCAGCGGCCTTTCGTGTTGAACGACATTCATTATGCCGACGTAACGGCGAACCGCGCGGATGCCTGTCTGAAACCGTTGTCAGGCGCTTTACGCGTTCGCTGGTTGAATAACCCGGACGAAGCCGATGTAACAAAAGAAGCATTGCGCAGCCGGGCGGCAGACTATTGTGCCGACGAAATCGCCGATGCGCTCAACTGTGCGGAAAAAGGCCTTTTCGAATATCAGGGTCGCCCCGTGGAATCGGGTGATATGGCGGTTTTGGTGCGCACGCGCAATGAAGGCAATATGGTTGGCGAGGCTTTGAAAGCACGCGGGATTCAAAGCGTGTTGTTGCAAAATGAATCGGTGTTCGCAGGCAAAGAGGCGCCGGCTATGGTTGCCTTGCTGGCATTTTGGCTGCGCCCGCGGGAAACGGAATGGTTGCGCTTTGCTTTAGGCAGTGTGTTGTTTGGCAAAACGGCGGATGAATTGCACGAATTGAATCAAAGCGAGCCCATGCTGCTGGATTATATTCAGGCGGCCGAAGCGGCGCTGGAAACTTGGCAGCAAAAAGGCATTTACGCTGCGATGCAGCAGTTTGCCGCCCGATACGGTCTTGAAAGCGGCCTGCTGGCGGCGCGTAACGAACGCAGCTTGACCAACTACCATCAGATTTTGGAATTTCTGGCCATAGAGGAAGACGAGCAGAGCCGTTCTCCTGAATCGCTGTATCAATGGCTGCTGTCGCAGATTGACGCGGCCAAAGGTGGAGAAAAAACGGGAGAAAATAAATCATTGCGCTTGGAAAGCGATGAAGCGCTGGTAAAAATCGTTACCATGCATGCTTCCAAAGGCCTGGAATATCCGATTGTGTTTTGCCCGTTTATATGGGATGCCAGTCAAACTAGCCGAGTGATTGGCGACTGGACTGTATTGCATCATGATGGCATCAGTGAATTGGTGTCGAAAGAACAATTAAGCGAGGCAGAAGAGAATCAAGTATTTGATGAAGAATTGGGCGAGCGGATGCGGCTGCTTTATGTGGCGATGACAAGGGCGAAGGAGCAGCTGACCGTATACGCGGCTTATTTCAGCGAATCCGGCCGCAATACGTTTGCCTATCTGCTGGAAGGCGGCAGCGATGCGCGGCGGGAAGCGGTGGAGGCTGCCTATAAAGAGAAAAAAGGCAATAAAATCGATAGAGAAGGGGGTATGGCCAGATTGCGGGAAGGATGGCAACGGGCTATTGATAACGCTCCGTCGGATACGGATATCGTTTTAATGGAAGGAGCGCCGGAAGCGGCAAACCATCGCGGCTGGCAAGCGCCGCCTCAACCGTATGGCGCGTGGGTTCCGCCTGCTCGTTCATTCGAACACATCCGACAAACCAGCTTTACCGGCCTGCTGCGCGAATTGGCAGATACGCATGCGGAAGCTGCGGAAGTGCTGCAACCGGCCATCGACCCTGCCGAAACGGGTTTGGCATCAAGCCTGTCTGAAAATACCGATATTGCTGCTGCTTGCGATATCCACCATTTTCCGCGCGGCACCCATGCGGGCGTATGCCTGCACGAATTACTGGAGCATTTCGATTTCAACCGTCCGGCCGATGAGCAAGGCAATCTGGTGGCTGACACGTTGGCACGTTATGGCTTTGACGAACAATGGCGGCCTGCGGCGAGCCGTATGCTGGATTGCACGGCGCAGACCGTGTTGTTTGACGGCATATCGCTGGCAACCCTGCCCGCCGCTCAGCGCCTGCCGGAGATGGACTTCATACTACACACGGCAGATTTCAGCCCCGAGCGTTTGAAGGCGTGGTTTGCCGGGCAGCGAGACGCGTTGCCCGCCGAATGTTTTGCCGCGGCGCAACAGCTGGATTTTGATACGGTTAAAGGGTTTCTTAACGGTTTTATCGACATGACCTGTGTTGACGGCGGCAAAACGGCTTGTCTGATTGATTATAAATCCAATTATTTGGGTGCAGACAATGGCGCCTACACGCCTGAATCGATGAATGCGGCGATGGCATCGCACCATTATTATCTGCAAGCCATGATTTATGCCGTAGCTGCCGCCCGATATTTTGCAGCGCGCGGTGTTGAGATGGAAACCATCCACATCCGTTATCTTTTCTTACGCGGGCTGGACGGCGGCGGGCACGGCGTTTGGCACTGGAGCCTAGACAAAGCCGCGTTGCAAGCGTGGCTCTGACCGCCTTTCAGACAGGCATATCCAAATACGGCGATTTGGGGTATATTGCCGTTTATTTAGTTGAAACAATACATAATGAAACACCAAAGAAGGAATCTCATGTTTAAACGCCCTGAAGAGCTGATTATGGCCGTACTTGCCGCCTTGTGGGTGGTGTTGACCTATTTTCTCGCCGGCTACATCGGCGCGCCGACGCAAACCGCTTTGTTGATTGCCGCGTTGACCCTGATTTGGGCCGGCGTGTTTTTCATGCTGTGGCAGCGCGGCCATTCAGCGTGGAGCTGGCCGGTTTTCCTCGGCTTACTGGTTGCTTGCTGGTGGCCGGCATTGGATTGGTATGCCATTCGCAATCTGGTAGCAGCCGGTGTGGCAAGTGAAACGATTGTTATCGGCAAACCGTGGTATGCATCTTGGACGTTTAAAATTATTTTGGCCGTCGTGCCGGTTGTGTTGGGATATGGTTTCAAATGGAAAATCGCCCGTAAAAAAATCAACAGCATTCCTTGATGCCTGTCTGAAAAAATCTAAGAAAAAAGCCTATCTGAATATGTTTCAGACAGGCTTTTTTGTTTGCCGAGGCAATAGCGATTATCGGTAAATCAACCTGCTTTGCCATCCAAACGCGGGCGTAGCAGCCACGGCGTGTAGCGCCAAGCATAAAGCAGTAATGAGGCGGCAAATAAAGCGGCTGAAAGGCGCAAGCTGTGGTTGTAGGCGGTGGCATTAACCGTTGCAGCGAAGGCGGCCAGCGTACGCATGACGGTGGCCGCCAGCATCAGTAGAAAAGCCAAGCCCATCGGTTGCGGTGCGGGGTAGAGCGGCCGGCCGGTGTGGCCTAGGGCGGTACGCGCCATCATACCGACGGTGAGCATGCCGATGCCGCCTACTGCCACAAGATGCACGCCGGTGCTCATGATTTGAGGCTGCCAGTATGCCGTTCCGATAACAATCAAGCCGATTGATGTGGCGGTGTAGCCGGCAAACAGAATCCACAAGAGCGGCTCGCGCAGCGTGCCTTTTTCAAACCAGCGGCAAGTTTGCACCAAACCGATAACGCCGGCGGCAACGGAGCAGAGCGAAGCCAGCGGCAGCGCCGTTTGCAGGCTCATCAACAAAGCGGCAACCATAGGTAGCACCAAGGCGCTCAAAGCAAGCCACATCGGGCTGGCAACTTGGGGCGTGCCCAGTCTGCGCGAAGTGAAAAACGAGATAATCCGTGTGCCGATCAAGCCGATGAATCCGGCCACCATTACCAAGCCAGAAAGTAGGCCGTTGAGGAGCGCCGCCGCATTGAAGGGAGAAAGGTTCAAGTGGAATAGCAAGTGCATCAGTCCGAATAAAAATAAGGCGGCTACGGCGATGTAGTTGCGCGAATTGCGGCTGCGCACCACCGAAACACCCATGCACACGGCGGCAAGCCAGTAGAATGCGACGCCGAAAAAGCCGCTGACCGCATTGAAAGGCGTAAATGCGAATATGCGGGCCAACAGCCATAACACCACTAAAATCAGCAAAGGCTTGCCGCGAGTGGGCGGCTGGCCGGTCCATGTGGCAACCGCCGTTAAGAGAAAGGCTACCACCACTGCGCCGGCATAGCCCCAAATCATTTCGTGTGCATGCCAGAAATAGGAAGGCAGGGTAACGGTGCCTTGATAGCCGAAAGCCCATAGCAACACGGAAAACGCGCCGTAAACGGCGGCCAGCGGGTAAAGCGGCCGAAAGGCCATCGCCCAGACGGGATGTTGGATAACAGACATGGGAGGTTCCTCGAATTATTTTAAAGCGGCCGTATGGTTAACAAGGCCTTAGTGTTATTGGGTTGTTTTTATCGGGTGGTAGCGGCGTCAGCCGTTTTCAGACAGGCAATATTCGGTAATTTTTTCAAACAAAATCCGCTCTTCAAATCGAGCATGGTCACGTAAGGTTTGAGCAAACAGCGTGTTCCATTGTTCGTCATCGTATTGAGGAGCGGCCAACATGGCGCGCAAGGCAGCGTGGTCGGCTTCAAAGCGCGCCTGCCAAGCCGTATCGGGCAGCTTGGGCCAGAATGGGGCAAACATGGTTTCTTCTGCTTCGAAATGGTGTAATAAATCGGGGCGGAGGTGTTCGATGTCATCCGCATGATTTTGTGAAGGTGCGCGCAGAATGCGTGCGCATAAAGCCAAAGCATGGTGATGCTCTTGCGAAAGATGGGTTAGAGCAGGATGACGTTTCATGGAATGTCCCTTAAGCAGCCGGCGCTTAGTTTGGAAGCGGTTTGTCATTATTGTTTCAGACAGGCATTAAGCCGGCCCTGATGATTATAAAGTTTTATTCTATGTTTGAGTTCGGATAATGTAGGGCTTGATTTTGCTTATCCGTCTGCAAATTTCCTACATCAACATCAAAATGAGTTTGGAAATAAATCGTCGCTATACCTTGGCCATCGCCCGTGTATTATAATGAGAACATATTATGAAACTTTAAATCACAAACCGCAACTATGTATCTGACACAACACACAGATTTCGGCCTTCGGGTCTTAATTTACGCTGCCGTGAACGATGACGGCTTGGTTAATATCGGCACCATCGCAGACGCTTATCAAATTTCCAAAAGCCATTTGATGAAAGTGGTTACGGCCTTGGTTAAAGGCGGTTTTCTCGACAGCATTCGGGGCAAAGGCGGTGGCCTGCGGCTGGCCCGGGCTCCTGAAGAGATTAATATCGGCCATGTTATCCGATGTCTCGAGCCGATGATATTAGCCGAATGTATGAGTGATAAAAACGAATGCCTTCTAACGCCCAGCTGCCGCTTGGCCGGCATTCTCAACGGCGCCGGTCAAGCTTTTCTCAATTATCTGGAAGGTTTTTCATTGGCCGATTTACTTAACCGCCCCACTTGCGAGCTGCTCTGCATGCCGCCGAAATCAAGAATTGCGATGCAATAAACTGTTGAAATGCCTGCCGAACGTGTTTTTAGGCAGGCATTTTTATTGGGACGGATTGTGAATCAATCATCAAAAACGGCTAATTCTGTTAAACTTCGCCCATGGTTATTTTTATTTTACGAATACGATGAATATTCCGCAAAAACTCGTTATCGCCAGCCGCGAGAGCCGTTTGGCGATGTGGCAGGCCGAGCATATTCAAGCGCGTTTGCAAGCGCTTTATCCGGATTGTGAAGTCAGCATTCTGGGTATGACGACGCGCGGCGACCAGATTTTGGATAAAAGTCTGTCTAAAATCGGCGGCAAAGGTTTGTTTATTAAAGAATTGGAGCAGGCTTTGCTTGACGGCCGAGCTGATTTGGCCGTGCATTCGCTTAAAGACGTACCGATGGAGATGCCCGAGGGTTTCGCGCTGGCTGCGATTGGCGAGCGCGCCAGCCCGTTTGATGCGCTGGTGTCAGTGCGTTATGAGCGTTTGGAAGATTTGCCGCAAGGCGCTGTGTTGGGTACATCCAGCTTGCGCCGTGAAGCTCAGCTGCGTGCGCGTTTTCCGCATTTGAATGTGCGGCCGCTGCGCGGTAATCTGCAAACCCGTCTGGATAAGCTCGAGCGCGGTGAATACGATGCCATTATTCTGGCGGAGGCCGGTTTGCAGCGCTTGGGCTTGGCTGATCGAATCCGTACGGTGTTGCCGCCTGCCGAAAGCCTGCCGGCTGTGGGGCAGGGTGCGTTGGGTATTGAAATTGCGGCCAACCGTTTGGATTTGTTTGAGATTCTGAACCCGCTTAACCACCCGCTTACCAATGCCTGCGTTACTGCCGAGCGGGCGCTTGCGCGTGCTTTGGGCGGCAGTTGTCAGGTTCCGTTGGCGGCTTATTGCACGGAAACAGACGGTTTGTTGACTTTGCGTGGTATGGTCGGTCACCCGGATGGTTCGGTTATGTTGCAAGCCTCTGCCGAAGCGCCGTTGGCTTATGCCGATGCTCTCGGCCGTGCCGTTGCTAAAAAACTGGCTGATGACGGGGCGGAAGAATTGATTGCCGCGGTATTAGCAGAGCAAAACGAGCCGTCTTGAGGTGGGCTTATCGAAAGATTTTGGTTAACGACAGCGGCTTTGTGTGATATATAAAAATTAAATTGTGCGGTTTTGTTTTCAGACAGGCATTGAGAATTTAAAATAGCCTGTCTGAAAAGCATTGGAAAACACAATACGAGGTAAATATGTCGGCTTACTATGGCAAAATCGTTCGTTGGGATGACGATCGCGGTTTTGGCTTTATTAGGGAAGAACGCTCTACGGCCGAGGTTTTCGTGCATATTTCCGCATTTACTGCGAGTATGCCGCGGCCGAATGTGGGCGAACGGGTGATTTTCGATATTGTTAATACAAAGACTGGGCGTAAAGAAGCAAAACATGTGGTTTATCTTGACCGCGTGTTGGAAGGACGCCAGTCGAAGGGGCAATCGCTCGGCCGGCGTCGGTCTAAATATAACAATAACCATATCGTCGGCGTTTTGTTGCTGATCGGCGTGGTTATCGCTTTGTTTTTATTTTTTGACTATCGTCGGAACAATCGGTTGAAAGAACCGGTTACGGTGGAGCAGGTAGCCGAGCGAATGGCGGCGGAGCGCCAAAGTTATCCGTTGAACCAAGCGCCTAAACAAACGCCTCAAGGACATGGGGAAAAGGCAGCCAAACAATCTGCTTTTACTGGCACAGGTAAAAGCGCTTCTTTCCGGTGCGACGGCAGAACCCATTGCTCTCAAATGACTTCCTGTGCAGAAGCCAAATATTTTCTGGCTAATTGCCCGAATGTGAAAATGGACGGCAATCACGACGGCGTGCCTTGCGAGCGGCAGTGGTGCCATAACGGATAAGCCTGTCTGAAAATGACGATGAGTTGGAAAAATAAAGCCGCTCTGTAAATTAAACATACCGTTTGAGTAAGCATCGATGCGCATGGTGGTTGAAAGTCCGATGATGATGCCCAATTCATATAAATGCCGATTTTAGAGCTGCCCGAAATTTAATCTTCATTCCTTCTTTCTCTTTTTAAGACGAGAAAGCAAACCGAAAAACCGGTTTGACATTATTTGATAATCAGGAAATCCGTTACGATGCCAACCATTCTGCTTGTTCGCCCTGCCAATCGCGCTGTTGTCGATCAGCTGATTTGCTCGGAAGCCGGTTGGCATGGCGTACCGTTTGGCGTGCAGGAAATTCTTGCGGATGAGGCGGCATTGGCGCGATTGCCTGAGGATTACGCCGCAGCGGATGCGGTGTTTTGGGTTAGCCCCAGTGCGGTTCAGACAGGCATCGGTAGCTTGGATGCCGGCGCGATACGCGAAAAATGGAATATTACGGTTGGCAGCGCGAGTGCAGAAGCCTTGCAGAACATGGGTTGCCAAAAGATATTTGCGCCGCATGAAGGCAAAGACAGTGAAGCCGTGCTGCGGCTGGATGTATGGCAAAATTTACCGCCGGGCGCACGGGTATTGGTAATACGCGGGCATGGCGGCAGAGATTTTCTGTTAGATGCTTTAGCGGCGCGCGGTTTCTCGGTGCAGCTTGCCGAGATTTATTATAGAGTGCCGAAAACGCCCGATTGGCAGGCATTTGCTGATTTGCAGCCGCATGCGGCATGGGTTCCCTCGGCAGATGCGGCGCGCTTGTTTTGGGCGCAGATGCCGGCCGGATTAGTCCCGCAGGCCGAATCCTTGTTATACTTCACGCACCATCCGCGCATCGCTGCCGTTTTGAAAGAGCAGGGCGCGGAACGAATCGAATTAATCGAGCGCTTCGACGCGCAGACTTTAAACCGCTATACGGAGCAGGCTGATGAGCGAAGAAAACCATAAAAACGAGCCCGTGCAAGAACATGATTCTGCACAAACCGAACAGCAACCTCAAAACACAGGAAGTCATATGAGTTCACCCAAAAATGAAGAAAACCGTTCAGGCGCATCCGCGCAGCCTACCCCCATTATTGTGAAGCAATCCGGCGGCAAAGTTTTGGCGACAGGCGCGCTGGTGTTGGCTTTGCTCGGCTTGGGCGCAAGCGGTTTTTTATTCGTTCAGGGTCAGAACGTGTTGAAAAACCAAGAATTGAACGTGGCTCAGAAGCTGGATAAAGCCGCCTTGGGCGAGAGTCAGAATGCAAATGTTTTACAAGAAACTTTGCGCCGCCAAGAAACGATTAGCGAAGCACTCGCGAAGCTGGATAGCGGCAACAAGCAAAATGCAGAAGCCATCGCCAATGCGCAGAGAGCTTATCAAGAATTGCTCAAAGGTCGCGTGAACTGGCTGGTAGATGAAACCGAGGTCACGCTGAACGTAGCCGCGCAACAGTTGCAATTGACCGGTAACGTGCCGGTTGCAGTGCAAGTGCTGAGCAGCGTCGATAGCCGTTTGAGCCACTTCGATCAGCCGGAATTATTGCCGATTAAGCAAGCCATTAGCAGCGATTTGGCTGCTTTGAAAAACCGCCCGTATCTCGACGTATCGAGTGCGTCGCTGCGGCTTGACCGTTTGGAAAGTGCGGTAGCCAGCCTGCCTTTGGTATTGGAGGGTACGCTTCAGCCGGGAGAGGCTGCGCCGGCTGCCGTTCCTGACGGCCAGCTTTCTTGGTGGGAAAACGCTTGGAATAAAACACTCGATAGCTTGAAAGGCTTGGTGGAAGTGCGCACGCTTAATAGTAACGACGCCATGCTGATTTCGCCGGAACAGAATTTTTTCATTAAAGAAAACTTGCGCCTGCGCCTGATGGATGCGCGTTTTGCCTTAATGCAGCGAAACGGCGAAGTGTATCAAACGGATTTAAACACGGCGGAAGCTGCGGTCGGGCAATATTTCGACGGTCATTCACAAGTGACTCAGGCATGGCTTAAAGAACTGGCCGAGTTGAAAGGGTTGGATGTGCGGGCGATTTCCGATGATGCGCTTAAAGCCAGCTTGCAGGCCGTACGCAACTATCAGGATAGCGTGCGTGCCGGTCAGCCTGCCGTAACCATACCGGCCACTCCGCCTGCTGCTGCTTCGGCTCCTGCGTCGGCTGCCGCCTCTCAAGCACCGGCCTCCGCTGCTTCTGCACCGAAAGCGGAAGCGGCTTCGGCGGCCAAACCGGAGGCTGCTTCTTCTGTGAAGGGCAGCGATAATCCTAAAGCCGACAATCCGGCTGCATCTCAACCTTCCGGTAATGGGAAGGTGGAAAAAGGAGCGCGGGCATGAAAGGTTTGATTTGGATTATTATTTTGTTTGCGGCGGCCGTCGGCTTGGCGGTGGCGTCCGGCATTTACACGGGTAACGTGTATGTGGTGGTGGGGCAGACCTTATTACGGGTAAACCTTCATGCCTTTGTGTTGGGCTTGCTCGTGTTGGTTGTGATTTTATATATCTTGGTGCGCATTATCGCTGCGTTTTTAAACGTGCCGGGCAGCATGCAGCGGTTTGGGAGCCGCCGCAAAGCGTTGAAAGCGGAAAATGATTTGCATGCGGCGGGCTTGGCCTATTTTGAGGGAAAATTCCAAAAGGCGGAGCAGGATGCGGCTAAAGTTTTGGCTAACAAAGAAGCGGGAAGCAACCGCTCTCTGGCGCTTATGCTTGCAGCGCATGCCGCTGATGCGATGGACGATGCCGACTTGCGCAATCAATACCTGACCCAGATTGCCAAATTGCCGCATAAAGATCAGTTGTCCCGTTATCTTTTGTTGGCAGAAAGCGCTTTAAACAGCCGTGATTATGCGATGGCTCAAGAAAACATTCAGGCTGCCGCGCAAATCAATCCCACTTTGACCCGCTTGGTCAAATTGAAATTGCGCTATGCGTTTGACCATGGCGATGCGGCCGAAGTGCTTGAAATTTCGGCTAAGTTGCAGAAAGCAGGTGCCATCAACGATCATGAAGCGGTTCAATATCAAGATTGGGCTTACCGCCGCTTATTGGCGCTGGCTTCCGATGCAGGCAGCTTGAAAGCCTGTCTGAAACGTATTCCCGATGCGTTGAAAGCCGATGATTTATGCGTACCTATTGCTGAAAAATACGAATCGCTGGGTTTGTACGGTCAGGCTGTGGCTTGGGTAGGTAAATATTATCCGCAAACCCGTAAAGCCGAGTTGCTGCCGCCTTTTGTGCAAAGCGTGCAATATTTGGGCGAACGCGAGCAGCGCAAAGCCATTGATACGGCTACACAATGGCTGCAGCAGTATCCCGAAGATGCGCGTTTGCTGATGTATGTAGGCCAGCTTGCCTATAACAAAGCGCTTTGGGGTAAGGCTCAGGGCTATCTGGAGGCCAGTTTGGCGATTTCGCCCAGCATACAGGCACATCTGGCATTGGCCAAAGTCTTCGATGAAACCGGAGAGTCGCGCAGAGCGGAGGAGCAGAGAATGCTGGCATTGGAAGGTGTAGCGCAAGACGAACAAGATATGCTGTTGCCGAAAGAAGCGGAAGCTGTACCGCAGGAATAAGGAAGGATAAGAGAAAAGCCTGTCTGAAAATGTTTTCAGACAGGCTTTTTTATATCAGCGCGGTAAGCCTTTGGCTAAGGCGGCATTGGCGCGTTTGACTGCTAGTTGCTCTTTCCAATTCATATAGCGCTGGCGATAGCGTGCTTTCATTACGTTGTCGAACTTGCGCTGTATCGCGAGGTTCCAGAGGCTGTGGGCTTTGACCGACCAGCTCTCGTCCCACGCGCGCAAGGAAAGGGAGAAGGAGCCGTCGAGGTATTTCATCCAGTGCCACCAGCCGGTTGGCATGAATAAGGTGTCGCCGTATTCCAGAAAACATTCGATTCCTTCAACGCCTTCGAGCGCCGGAAAGCGTTCGGTATCGGGTGCTTCGACGCTGTAGTCTTCCAGAGCGTAGGTGGCATAGGGAATGCGGTAGAGACGCTCTTTCCATTTGTAGTCGAACAGAATGATGTGTTTGCGTCCGAAATGGGTGTGGAAGATGTGCGCCATGTCGATATCGTAATGCAAGAATGTTTCGGAGCCGCTGCCGCCGAAAAACATGGTGGGGTATTTATCAAGAAATCCGCCCATCAAATCTTTCGGAAAAACGTAATCGTTGAGCAGCGAAGGGGCGTGCTTGATGGGGTCGAATAGGAAAATCCGCAAATCGGTGGGTTCGCGTTTGATGAGATCGATATAGTCGCCGAATTTCATTTCCGTGCTGGCCGCATTAATCGGCGCGGCGGGATCGGCTTTGCTGCTGTCATAAAGCGGTACGGTAATGTCGCCGACCGCTTCTTTCATATAGTCTAACGACCATTTTTCGTATGCGGGCCAACTTTTGGTCATGTTTTTGATCACCAGCGGGCGGCGCGGTTTCAGGTAATGTTGGCGGAAATCTTCTTGGCTGATGTTGTCGGCCACATCAATAGGGGTTAATTGGAAGCCCATAACGATTCTTTAGCTATGCGTTGAATGATAAAGACGGGATTTTAGTGAAATTCCTTCATTAGGAAAACCGGTTTTACATGATATTCATTTCAAAATGACTGAAGAGATGCTGATAATTCTTTGGAATTAGCAATACATTCTAACGGCGTATTCCGGCCTAATCCTAGATGGCGGAAAAGCCGTGCTTTGTGCCGATGTCAACATAAGGCCGCTTGGCGTAAGGTTATGCGTGCGAAATCTATATTTTGCGACCTTCTAAATACGCAATGCTTTAAAGAAAAACATCATGGCCTCTTTAACTTATAAACGATATTCCGTTTTAATTTTTAGTACGCTCTCGTTTACCGTTTGCTTCATGGTTTGGATGATGCTGGCGGTTGTGGGGATTCCGATCAAAAAAGAATTGGGCCTGACTGAAGCTGAATTCGGTATTTTGGCTGCTACGCCGGTATTGTCCGGTTCGCTGGTGCGCGTGCCGCTCGGCATCTGGACCGACCGCTACGGCGGCAGGATTGTGTTGTTTTGTTTGATGGTGGCCAGCGTTCCGGCGATTTATCTGATGCAGTATGCCGACCGTTTCTGGCAGTTTTTGGTCATTGGTTTGGTAATGGGTTTGGCCGGCGGCTCGTTTTCGGTCGGTACGCCTTATGTGGCCCGTTGGTTTCCCAAAGCGCAGCAAGGCGTGGCAATGGGGGTGTTTGGTGCGGGCAATGCCGGCTCGGCCCTGAATAAATTTCTGGCGCCCGCGCTGATTGCTTACGGGACTTGGCATTTTGTGCCTACTGTTTATGCGGCGATTATGCTCGGAACCGCGGTTTTGTTTTGGTTTACTTCCTATAGCGATCCGGCGCATCGGGTGTCGTCTTCCGTTACTTTGGGCGAGCAACTGGCACTTTTGAAGGATCCGGGCGTATTGCGTTACAGCCAATATTATTCGGTTGTATTCGGCGGTTATGTTGCGCTGGCTCTATGGATGACTAAATATTATGTGGGCGAATATGGTCTTCCGCTGCAAACGGCGGCTTTTCTGGCAGCATGTTTTTCTTTGCCCGGCGGCGTGTTGCGTGCGTTCGGCGGCTATCTTTCCGATAAATTCGGCGCTTATAAGGTTACTTGGGCGGTTATGTGGATTTGCTGGGTGTGTTTTTTCATTTTGTCTTATCCGCAAACAGATTTGGTGATTCACACTGCTAAAGGGCCGATGAATTTGAGCATGGGCTTGAACGTTACGGTTTTTACCGTGCTGATGTTTGTGGTGGGCGTAGCTATGGCGGTGGGCAAAGCTTCGGTCTTTAAATTTGTGGCTAATGATTATCCCGACAATATCGGCGCGGTTTCCGGCATCGTCGGATTGGCGGGAGGACTGGGCGGTTTCTTATTGCCGATTATGTTTGGCTTTTTGGAAGACCTGACCGGCATTCGCTCAACCAGCTTTATGCTGCTCTATGGTGCCGTTTGCGTGTCGTTGATTTGGATGCACTTTTCATTTAAAGCAAAACGCCCTGCGGCGGAGCGCTAAGTTTAATCATTGCTAGGAGATTTTAAATGGGTCATATCGTTAAAGACTGGCGCCCGGAAGACAAAACGTTCTGGGAAACCACCGGCCGGCCTATTGCGCGGCGTAATCTGTGGATTTCCATTCCTGCTCTTTTGTTGGCGTTTGCCATGTGGCAGGTATGGAGCGTGGCGGTGGTGAATTTGCCGAGCATCGGTTTCAAATATACGCCTAATCAACTATTCTGGCTGGCGGCGCTGCCGGCTTTGTCGGGCGCGACTTTACGGATCTTTTATTCGTTTATGGTACCGGTGTTCGGCGGGCGCAAGTGGACGGCAATTTCCACTGCCAGCCTTTTGTTGCCGGCCATCGGCTTGGGATTTGCCGTGCAAAATCCCGACACCAGTTACTTTCTAATGGCTTTGCTGGCTTTGTTGTGCGGTTTCGGCGGCGGAAATTTCTCGTCCAGCATGGCTAATATCAGTTTCTTTTTTCCTAAAGCGGAGAAAGGAACGGCGCTGGGTTTGAATGCGGGTTTGGGTAATCTGGGTGTATCGGTTGTACAATTTACGGTGCCTCTGGTGATTACTGCGGGATTATTCGGTGCTTGGGGAGGCGAGCCGCAAACTTGGGTAAAAGATGGTATTTCAAAACAAATGTGGCTGCAAAATGCAGGTTTTATTTGGGTGCCTTTTATCGTATTGTCGACCCTTTTTGCCTGGTTTGGCATGAATGATTTGAGCAGTGCGAAGTCGAGTTTCAAAGAACAATCGGTTATTTTCAAGCGGAAACACAATTGGCTGATGTGTGTGCTTTATCTAGGCACTTTCGGTTCGTTTATCGGTTTTTCCGCAGGGTTTCCGCTGCTGATTAAGGCGCAGTTTCCAATGGTCGATCCGGTCAAATATGCTTTCCTCGGCCCGTTGGTCGGCGCGTTGACCCGCCCGTTTGGCGGTTGGGTTTCAGACAAAATCAAAAGCGGAGCCAAAATCACTCAGATTGTGTTTGCGGGTATGATTATTGCCGTATTCGGGGTGTTAACCTTTTTGCCGGTTAACGGGCAGGGTGGTAGCTTCTGGGGCTTCTTTGCCTGCTTTATGGCTTTGTTTGCGCTCACCGGTTTGGGCAACGGCTCTACTTTTATGCAAGTACCGGTTATTTTCTTGAATATGCATGAAAAAATGGCGGCCCAAGGCCTGAAAACCAAAGAGCAGGCTTTGCACGATGCCAATAAAGAAGGTGCCGCTGTGATTGGTTTTACTGCCGCATTTGCAGCTTACGGTGGCTTTTTGATTCCGAAAAGCTACGGTTCGTCAATTGAGCTGACGGGCAGTGTCAACGCGGCTTTGTACCTTTTTATCGTGTTTTATGCACTTTGCTGCGTGATTAATTGGTGGTATTACATGCGCAAAGGTGCGGAAGCCAAGTGTTGAGCAAACTTTGATGCCTGTTTGAAAATATTTTCAGACAGGCATTGAATATCGGTTGTGCAGCCCCATTTCTAAAAAAACTTGTAACCTGTTATAACCCGATAAGGATGATTATGATTAAATTAACCACCAATAAAGGCGTGATTACATTGGAGCTGGATCACGAAAAAGCCCCTGTAACTGCGGCCAACTTCGAGCAATATGTGAAAGACGGTTTTTATAATGGCGTGATTTTTCACCGTGTAATCAAAGGTTTCATGATTCAGGGCGGCGGTATGGAGCCGGGAATGAAAGAGAAGAATACCCGCGAGCCGATTCAAAACGAAGCGCAGAACGGTTTGAAAAACGATAAATATACCATCGCAATGGCACGCACACAGGCGCCACATTCTGCTTCCGCGCAGTTTTTCATCAATACGAAAGACAACGGCTTTCTTAATCATACCGAACCCAGCATGCATGGTTGGGGTTATGCCGTATTTGGTAAAGTAGTTGACGGTTTTGATGTGGTGGATGCGATTGAAAACGTTGCAACTACGCGCCACGGTTATCACGATGATGTGCCGGTGGAAGATGTGGTAATTGAAAAAGCCGAAATCGTTTAACATCAAACATTAAAATGCCTGTCTGAAAAAATGTTTCAGACAGGCATTCGCTATATGTTGAACCCAATGAGAGGTTTTTATGTTTTCAGAAATTTTGCATCGAAAAATCAAAAACGCCGATTATATCCGTTTGATTGAGCAAAATTGCGCTGGCTTTTCTGCTGCGGAGCAGGCTTTATTGGAAGAAATTGTATCGGTGTTTGAATTTGATGTAATACAAGCACAGGCGCTGGCTCAGGCTGTGGCGCAACAGGCGCGTTTTGATCCGAATGTATCGCATATCGAATTCGATGACGACGAAGATACCACCGCGATTTGCCCGCATTGCCTCAATCCGCCGATGCCGCCGCTCTTGGATTATCGGGAATGGCGTAAACGAGGATAGGTTTAACGGCACGGGTGTGTTTCAGGTAGGTATTTGCCTTGTATAAAAGATTCAGGCAAAAAAAGGTGTGGCACCTGCCACACCCAAACACACACACATCAAGAGGAAAGAGATTCAGTTTAGTTTTGGGTTTTATTCGCCAAATCCCAAAAATAAAAATTAGATAACTATGCTAAACATCGTAGCCGATAGGGCTGTATGACTTTACTAACCGGTTAAATTTATTGGTTTTTATTGTGCTTTATGATTGGTAATAACCTGTGAAATATTATAAAGAATAATTCTAATTAAGCCTTGATGCAGGTCAAGAGAAGTTTTTTTACAACGTTAAAAAAGATATTGTTATTTATTTTCATCAAGCCAAACCGCCTGTTTATTAAGCATCAAACAGGCGGTTTGGTTTTTTAATGTGCAGGAGAAAATGCGTCGGAGAAGAAAGAGCCGTGCGGCAGGTTTTGCTGAGATTCGCATTGTTGGCGCACGTCGGAAATCATGGCTGGTGCGCCGCAGGCATAGACTTCGTAAGCCGATAAGTCAGAATAATCGGCCAGAATATGATTTTGGATATACCCGTGCTTTCCTTGCCAGTCTTCATGCGGTTGAGATAATACCGGAGTAAAACGCGCATTGGGCATTTTTCCGATTAATTCGGCCGCCGCCTCTATCTGATATAAATCGGCTTCATGCCGTGCACCCCAATATAAATGCACGTTTCTTTCAGCATCGTTGTCTATGAGGTATCGGAGAATGCTTTTTATGGGAGAAAAGCCGGTTCCGGTAGCCAGTAACAATAGCGGCGCTTGGCTATTTTTGCGCAAGGTAAAATTGCCCAATGGCCCTCGAATGCGCATGATGGCACCGGTTTTGACTGACGGGTTTTCACCAAACAACATGCTCGAAAACAAACCGCCTTCCCGTTGCCGAATATGCAATTCCAAGTTGCCGGGCGTGGCAGAGTGGCTGGCAAGAGAATAGCTTCTTACTTGGTTGTTTTTTAATAAAATATCTATATATTGGCCGGCACGAAAGGCAAACGGAGGCGCTTTGGGCAGTGCGAGCGTGACTATCGCCACGTCATGAACGTATTCCACTGAATTGACGCGAGCGGGAAGAATGCGCACGGGCGGGGCGTCTGCATCAAAGCCGGGAATATTTAAGACAATATCGCTTTGCGCCGTGGTGCAGCACATCAGAATTTGGCCGGCTGCCTGCTCTTCTTCACTGAGCGCCAGCTCGGTATGCTGGTTTTGAACAACTTCGCCGCTGACAACTTCGGCTTTGCATTGGCCGCAGATGCCGCTTTGGCAGGAATGAGGTAAATTTAAATTCTGGCGTTTGGCAGCAGCTAGAATCGGTTCTTGGCTTTCAACCGTGAAGCAAATATTGCTGTCGGCTAGGGAAACGGTTTGAGTCATGTTTTTATATTTATGTGGAAATGAAGGAAATTTTTTAGATTATAACGCATGTTGCGGCGCTAGCAGTAAATCGGATTAATGCAGGCAAGGGTGCTTTTTCATGAAATAATGACGTGATTGAAAATAGATAAGCATCCGACATACATTTGTGTATGTTGATGCAACACGAATCCGAATATTTGTGTAAAAAATCTGAAAAGAAACAGATTCTAGTGGAAATATCCCTTATATTGAATGCATCTGCGCGGCTTTGCGCAACTTCTTAAGGAAATTAAATGATGAAAAAACGCACAGGTACCATTTTGTTGACCGTGCTGTCTTTGGCGCTGAGCCCGATGGCCGTGTCTAAAGAAAAATCCATTAATATTGAAGAAGACTCTTCCGGTTTGTCATCCGCTTTGTCGGAAAATTTGGCGCGCACCTCGGTTTCCATGGGTGTGAAAGAACCTGTACGAATTAAAAGTAGTGGCGACGGTGTGGTGGTGAGCGGCGCTTCTGCTACCAGCTGCAAAATCAAATTGTCGAAAGACAGCAGCCCGGCTATTCTGGGCGTATCTTGTAAATAAAAAAGAAGTTAGAGAATACAGCTTAAATGAAGCAATGCCTGTCTGAAAAAATTCAGACAGGCATTTTTTATTTAGTGGGAGGTATGGCCGATTTGGAATGTCATCGTGGTGTAGATTGCTTGTTTTTGGCAGACTTTTTGGTCTGGGTAATCGCCTTTGTAATTTACATCAGCTTTCCAAAATCCTTGGCGTAACGGAATGATGCTAACCGTACCATCGTCGGCCGTCACATCGGAAAAGGCTTGGGCTTCCACTTTGTGCGTTTTGCTACGGTCGCTGTTATCAAAACCGTCAAAGGTGGCGGTTAGCGTGGCATTTGGCAAAGGCTCGCCGTTAAGCAAAACTTTAACTTTGAATTTTTCGCCGACATGCACATTGGCCGGATTATCGAGGGGCACGATTTCCAAGCTTTGGCCGACGGGTCGGGTGATGATTGCGGTATCGGCGCTTTCGTGGCCTACATTGATGATGTTTTTGCCGTACATGCGGGATTGCTCGCAATAATCGGCATCCGGCATCTCTTTAATGCTGGCCTGTTTCCAACCTGATTTGTTTTTCGACCAGAAAGTAGGTTGGTATTCGGCTGTTACCAGATAGCTGCCGTCTTTTACCGGTTTTTTACTTTGATATTGATAATTGTATTGCCCTTTTTGCACCAAATCTTCTTTGCCTTTGGCTGTGATGAGCTGCATCGGTTTGCGGAAGATATGCAGGCGATCTTGTGCGATGGGTTCCATTTGCGGGAATTCGCCGTAACCCAATTCGGCTTTTAGAATTTCTCCGCCGTGGGTGTGGGCGGTTTCAACCCATAAGCGGTGAGCTTGGGCGGAATGGGCAAAAATCAGTGTGCTGAGGATAAATAAACCTGTTTTTTTCATGTAAATCTCGTTTGATGAGTTGAGAATAAATTGCGCTTAAAAGAAATGTTATATTATAACAATATAAATGTAAAATAAATAGCTTGCCTGAAAATAAAATTGGAAATGCTTGGGTAGATTGAAATAAAACCGCACTTTTCGTTTTAACAAGTGCGGTTTTGTCAGGCTGGCAGCCGTTTTCAGACAGGCTTTTAAGATTTGTTTCGGCTGAAAACGATTTTAGTTGCTTGCCATGAAACGCAGCATGCACCGGCGATAAACACAAGATCGGCCAGAGTGCGCAGCCAGCGCAGGGTAACCAGATTGCTTTGCTGCATGAATGCTTCGCTACGGGCAAACCAAAGCCCTTCAGTGATGGAAGCATGCACTTGTATGATGCCTACGGGCAGCAGGCTGATGGCAACCATCAAAGCCAAGCCACCGTTTAAGCACCAGAAGCCCCATTTCATCAAATTTTCATCAAATTCATAAGTTGGTTTGAGATAGCGGGCAACCAGCAGCACGAAACCCAATGCCAAGAAGCCGTATACACCGAAGAGCGCGGTATGGGCATGCACGGCGGTTGTGTTCAAACCTTGCAGGTAAAACAGGGAAATCGGCGGATTAATCAAAAAGCCGAATACGCCTGCGCCAATCATGTTCCAGAAGGCAACGGCCACGAAACACATCAGCGGCCAGCGCAAACGCTGCATCCACGGGCTTGCGTGCTGATAAGACCAATGTTCGTATGCTTCTTTGCCCAATAAAATCAACGGTACGACTTCCAATGCGGAAAAAGACGCGCCGACGGCCATTACGGGTGTGGTGGTACCGGTGAAATAAAGGTGGTGGAAAGTGCCGGGGACGCCGCCGATCATAAACAAAGAGGCAGATACGAGCGAGGCAATGGTGGCGGATTTTCGACTAACCAAACCGAGGTTGTAGAAAATAAAGGCCAGCGCTACAGTGGCAAACACTTCAAAGAAGCCTTCCACCCATAGATGCACCACCCACCAGCGCCAGTATTCCATGATGGTAATGTTGTCGTGTTCGCCGTAAAACAGGCCCGGCGCATAAAACAGACCGACGCCCACCATAGAAGCAACGAAAATGGTTAAAAGGTTTTTATCAGAGTTTTTATCCTTGAAGGCACTAACGGTGCAACGCAGCATCAGGAAAAGCCATAACAATAGGCCGACCATCAACAGAAGTTGCCAAAAACGGCCGAGGTCGAGATATTCGTAGCCCTGATGGCCGAACCAAAAGTTCCATTCGGCTGGAATGATATGGCTTAAGGCAAGGAAGTTGCCGCCGTAAGAGCCGCCAACCACGATGAACAAGGCGATATAAAGAAAATTAACGCCGGCTACTTGGAATCTCGGGTCTTTGCCGCCGTTGATAACAGGAGCGAGGAACAAGCCGGCAGTCAGAAAGCCGGTGGCAATCCAGAAAATGGCGGATTGGATATGCCAAGTGCGGACTAGGGCGTAGGGAAACCATTCGGATAAGGGAATGCCAAAGAAATGCTGGCCTTCTACCGTGTAGTGGGCAGTCAAACCACCGAGCAGAACCTGTACAACGAATAGCGCAACGGTTAAAAACACATATTTTCCCAGCGCTTTCTGCGACGGTGTCAGATTAATTTTACTTACCGGGTCTGCAACCGGAACTTGCGGTTCTGCTTCATGTTTGTGTAGGAAAGACCAACCCCATACCAAGAGGCCGATGCCGGCCAGCAGAAAAACCACGCTGGCAATCGACCACATCATATTTTCGGTGGTCGGCACATTGTCGATTAGCGGTTCGTGTGGCCAGTTGGCAGTATATGTGGCTTGATAACTTGGGCGGTTGGTGGAAGCAGCCCACGATGTCCAGAAAAAGAAATCGGTTAATTTTTGGCGTTTTTCCAAATCGGGCAGTGTGTTGTTTTTCATGGCGAAGTGATCGCGCGTCTGCTCCATAGAAGGATCGTCGCCGTATAGTTTGACGTAGTAAGGTGCCGTGGTTTCAATGGCTTTGATGCGGGTGTTGCTCAAAACGATTGTGCCGTCGGCTTTTAACTGCGATTGATTGCGGTATTCGTTTTTTAATTCGGCTTTTAATTCCGCTTGCAGGCTAGGCGACAACAGATCATAAGATTTTCCGAATTTTTCCTGTGCGCGGATTTCTAGCCACGCACTTAATTCGCGGTGCAGCCAATCTGCGGTCCAATCCGGCGCCTGAAACGCACCGTGTCCGAAAATAGATCCCAATTCCATACCGCCCGTACTTTGCCAAGCGGATTGGCCGGCTAGAATATCGGATTTGGTAATGATGGTTTTGCCATCTTGGCTAATGTATTTTTCCGGAAACGGCGGGGCATTGCGGTAAACGTCTGTGCCCAGATAGCCGAGTATGCTGAAGGTTATGATTAACACCGTGATCAGCGACAGCCAAAGTTTTTTATACTGTCCCATGGTTGTATCCTTTTTGGTAGGGTTGCGGATAATATTTATATAATATGAATGTTAAGAATTGTATACCTTGTGGTGGGTGAGGAGGTATAGTTCTTTGGGATTAGCCAGTATGGGCTTTTTATTTAGGTTTTAATAAGCCGTATGGGTGAGTCTGTTCTTTAAACCCGTGATAAAAATCGGGTATAATCGCAAAAATTTTATGCAACCGCCCATAGACGGGCGGTTTGTTGTTTCGACCTGATATAAACGAAAGAGGCGCACATGCAGGTTCAGCGTGCTTTAACTGAAAAACAGATGGCTTTTTTACTGGCAACCATGACGGCGCTGATGCCGTTTTCCGTAGACGGCTATCTGCCTGCATTGCCGCAGATTGCGGAAAACCTGCAGGCGGATATTCATTCGATTGAAAAAAGCCTGAGTACGTTTTTATTAGGTGTGGCATTGGGCCAGCTTTCGGGCGGTTCGCTTTCCGACGTAAAAGGGCGCAGAACGGTTGCTTTGGGCGGCTTGGCGCTTTATATAGTAGCCAGTATCGGTTTGACTCTATTGCAAAGTGTTGAGCAGTTATTGCTTTTACGCGTGATTCAGGCACTGGGTGCGGGTATGACGGCAGTTATGGCCGGTGCTGTTGTGCGCGATCATTATGAGGGGCGGCAAGCCGCCCAGATGTTTGCGCTTATCGGCATTATCATGATGGGTGCGCCGTTGGTGGCACCTATGTTGGGATCGTTGTTGCAGACTTTGGGCGGCTGGCGGCTGATTTTTGCTTTTTTGGCGGTTTATGCTTTGGTGGTTTGGTTTTTGCTCTATCGGTTTTTACCTCAGTCTGCTCCGAGCGGCAATGTTGACCAAGCTTTTTGGCTGGGCGTGTTACAACGTTATAAAAAGGTGTTGGCTACCAAGCCTGCTTTGGGCTTTCTCTTTTTTCAAGCCTTCAGTTTCGCTTCCATGTTTGCTTTTATTACGGAATCGCCGTTTGTTTATATGAAGCTTTATGGTGTCGGCCCTCATACTTATGCCTGGTTGTTTGGCTGTAATATTATTACTATGGGTTTCTTTAACCGCCTTACCGCATATCGTTTAAAAACCGGACAAAATGCGGAAGATATTTTGAAATTGGGCGTGTTGGTTCAGGTGGCGGCAAACATCGGCTTGGTGCTTTCGGTAATCGTGTTCAAACTACCTCCTTTGCCGTTATTGGTGGCTTTGGCTATGTTGTCGGTCGGTACTCAAGGTTTGGTAACGGCCAATACGCAAGCTTGTTTTATGGCTTCTTTCAAGACTGAAGGCGGTAGTGCCAATGCCTTGCTGATGTCGGGCACTTCGTTAATCGGTGCGCTTATGGGGTGGTTGACGACCATGCTGCACGACGGCACAGTTGATGTGATGGTGGGCATGATGCTGCTTTCTAGCATTGTGGGCTTGGGTTTGCTTTGGTTTTTTTCGCGCAGCATTTTGCTGAAGAGCGTGGAAGAATAAAGGATAAATGCCTGTCTGAACGCTTTCAGACAGGCATGAATCATGTAAAATGATTCCGTCGAAACTAGATAATGAAGAGTGGGAAATAGTGTATGTCTGCCGATGATAAATTGCTGCCACACCGCCAGGCGATTGATGAGATTGATGTTGCCGTACTGAAACTTTTGAACGAGCGTGCGCATCATGCACGTGCTATCGGCGAGCTGAAAGGAACGGGTGTCGTGTATCGCCCGGAGCGGGAAGCGCAGGTTTTGTTGCGGATTAAGGCGTTGAACGAAGGGCCTTTGTCGGGCGAAGCGGTGGCGCGGCTGTTTCGCGAAATCATGAGTGAATGTTTGGCTGTCGAGCGGCCGTTGACCATTGCTTATTTAGGCCCGGAAGGCACGTTTACCCAACAGGCGGCCATTAAGCATTTCGGTCATGCAGCGCATACTCGTGCGTGCGCAACGGTAGACGAATGTATGCGGCTGGTAGAAGCAAGGCAGGCTGATTATGCGGTGGTGCCGGTTGAGAACTCGACGGAAGGTTCCGTCGGTCGTACGCTGGATTTGTTGGTGACCAGCCCGTTGCGCGCTTGTGGCGAGGTTGTGCTGCGGATTCATCATAATCTGCTGTGCAGAAAAGGAACGACAGAGGGGCTGACAACAGTTTATGCTCATGCGCAGGCTTTGGCTCAGTGCCAAGGCTGGCTGAGTAGAAACCTGCCGGATACGGTGCAGCGCGTACCGGTATCGAGCAACGGCGAAGCGGCGCGACTGGCGGCGTTGGATGATTCGGTGGCTGCGATTGCCGGGCAAACCGCCGCGGAAATTTACGGTTTGGCCAAGCTGGGTTCTAATATCGAAGACGAACCGAACAATACCACCCGTTTTCTGGTTCTAGGCTATCAAAATACGGTGCCTAGCGGCAAAGATAAAACATCGTTGATATTTTCTACGCCCAATCGTGTCGGTGCGGTTAACTTCCTACTCGAGCCGTTTACTGTTGCCGGCATTTCTCTTTCTAAATTTGAAAGCCGACCGAGTAAAACCGGATTATGGGAATATGTGTTCTTTATTGATGTCGACGGTCATGAGGAGGACGCGGCGATACGGGCGGTATTGGAAAAATTTAAAGAACACAATGTTTTCGTGAAAGTTATCGGTTCATATCCGCAAGCGGTCATTTGATTTGGAATAGTGGATGCAAGACGTTGCTATTTTGGGGTTCGGTTATTTGGGTAGGCCGCTGGCAGAAAAACTTTATTTAAAGGGTTGCCGCATCAGCGCACTTAAACGAAACCTTTCATCCGATGATGTAAACTTGCCGGTCGATTTGCAATGTGCTGATTTGAATGATATTGGGCACTACGGCGCGATATTTGGTTCAAACTGGTCGGATAAACCAGCTTGGGTGTGTTTGCTGCCGCCTACGCCGTTGCCAAATTATGATGCCTGTCTGAAAGAATGGTGTCGTTTGGCTGAAGATTATGGTGTGCAACATCTGATTTTTACCAGCAGCATTAGCGTCTATGGAGACAGGCCGCGCAGGTGTGATGAAAATAGCCTGCCGGAGCCGCAAACAGAAAATGCACGGAAAATTTTGGCAGCGGAGCATATATTTCTCTCTAGCAAAATTCCCAATATCGATATTCTTCGTTTAGGCGGCCTATATTCCGCCGACCGCCATCCTTTGCATCGGATGTTAGCGCGACAGGTTCCGATCAAAAAGCCCAATCATCCTGTCAATATGCTGCATCGTGATTCGGCGGTGGCTGTGTTATCCTCTGCCTTAACTAATGTCGGAGGGCTTCGGATACGCAATATCGTGGAGCAGGCGCATCCGACCAAACGAGAGTTTTACCGTGCTCAAGCTCAGGTTTTAGGTTTACCCTTGCCAAGTTTTGAGACAGACGATGAGACGAACGGCAAAACCGTTTACTCGTTGTTTAATGATTTATGGCTTTGAAAAGATATTTATCGCTTATCCGTTCAAGCCTGTCTGAAAGAAAATTATGCTTGCTTTACCGATTATCAATCATCTCATTCAACAAAACCCGGAAACCCAAGCTGCTTTGGTTGGTTATAACGGTATTGTCTTAACCTTAAACATTGCAGGGTTATCGATTCGCGGGCAATTTAATGAACAGGGTTTTTTATCAGAAACGAATCGCGAAGCGGATACCATATTAACCTTTCACCAAAGCGCAGTACAAAAAATCATGCGTAAGGAAATGCCGGGTGTCGGCGACTTCGAAATTGAAGGCGATCAGGAGTTGGGCTTTAATTTGCTGCCGTTGCTTGGCGGCTTACGTTATTATGCCAACGATGATTTGAGCCGGATTTTTGGCGATGGCGTTGCGGGCAGCATTGCGACCCGTACTCGAAAAATCGGTGCCACACTAAAGCAAATAGGGCAAAGTTTGATGGAACAAGCTTCCGATTATGCTAAAGAGCCTGAAGCGCCGGTTATTACACGGGAAGAATTCGATGAATGGGCCGATGAGGTTGATCGTTTGCGTGACGATGTGGCACGCCTGCATGCACGCTTGGATAAGTTCGAACGAGACGATTGGTAGAGCCTGATCGTCCCTGTTATTTGTGAAACAACATGGCTATACAAATAAAAGATGCCTGTCTGAAACTTTCAGACAGGCATTAATGTTGCTGCTTAAAATTTATGAACGATAGAGAGGGAAATAATGGCTTTCTTCATCTAATCCTCCGGCTTGGCGGCGGATTTCTAAGAGTTTGTCGTAAATTTCTTGATTGAAGATTTTATTACCGATATAAAAATCATAGAGGCTGTCGGGTGCAAAGCCTTTTTTAAAGCGCAGTAGGTCGTCATTGCCGCCATAGCCTCCACCGATAACGAAATTCTCAAAACCATTGGCATGCGACCAAGCAATCATCTCACTCATCAAAAGATAATTGGGCGATTCTTTCAGAAATTCACGTGAAGTGCTGCTGAGAAAGCAATAAGTATTTTTATTGCCGCCGATCAACAGGTTGACTGCGCCTACTTTGCCATCTTTCTCCGCAAAGAAATAGTAAATAGGATCGCCTAAGTCATGCAAATCTTCAAAAAACTGCTTGTCAAAATAATACATGGAGCGGGCGTCGTTACGATCCATCGTGTCGTAATAAACAGGCAGGAAAGTGTCGATATCTTCCCGAGTGTTGCCTACGCGTACGCTCCAGCCGCTTTTTTGGATTTTACGCACTTTCTGGCGCGTTTTCCCTTGGTAGCGACCAAAAACATCTTCCCAACTACCGGATAAATCGCACACCACATTAACCATTTTGCTCACGGCGCAGCCGTCGTAGTGCATGGCATAGTCGGTAAACAGGTTGAAGCGCAGAAACTCGCAAACATAACCGTGCTTCAGGCAATAGTCGTTATAGGCTTTCTGCACTTCTTCGGGGAAAGAGTCGGTATTGTAAATAAAACCACCGTAGCCATATGGAGAAGATAAATCGAAATAGGTATTTTCCGGAATTTTACCGGTAAAAGGTTGGCTTAAAGCGATATCGCGGCGCAGAATTACGGTTGCTGCACGCACATCGCCATTTTCATAAACTAACAAAACGGGTTGGCTGTCGTGATTGTGCCCGGCTGATGCTTTAATATAGGCGTGTAAGTAAAACGGCTCGTATACCGAAAAACTACGGATTGTTTTGTCCCATAATTCGCTGTCCTGCATGCCAATTTCAGTTACTGTCATTGTAGTCCATCCTTTTTTAATGCTTTGAATTCAATCATATACTTTTATAATTATAAGTTCGTTGTTTCAATGGTTTTTCGGACACTATCCTGCTTCGGGCAGATATCGCGCGGCCTTGAAAGGTATCTTTCCAGACTGATACGAAGGAAATAGTGCTGGTTAGGATTGTTTTACGAATATTTTACCAATATTTCTTTTTTTTCACAGAATAACAATAAAACCGATTTCAAGCCGAACTATCAGAAAGACGGTGTATTTTTTAGGAAAATCGGTTGTTTTTACTATTCCTGTGTGTGTAATTCAGTGATAAACAATAATGATTATCGTAAACTTGTTGAATAATATGTTTTGATAATATGACATATAAAATTTTTACCAAGTCCAACCAATCCGGCCGCTTCTTGAAAGCCGAAATGAAAAACTGCATAATCCGAAATCTACGATAACCACAACATGAAGGAATTTAGATATGGCTTCCCAATTGGCAAATGCCATCCGTTTTTTATCAGCAGACGCAGTACAGAAAGCCAATTCTGGCCATCCCGGTGCGCCGATGGGCATGGCCGAAATGGCTGAAGTGTTGTGGACGAAATTCTTAAATCATAATCCTGCTAATCCTAAATTTTATAACCGTGACCGTTTTGTTTTGTCGAATGGCCACGCATCGATGCTGCTTTACAGCTTACTGCACTTAACCGGCTATAACGTTTCCATCGAAGATTTGAAAAATTTCCGTCAGTTACACAGTAAAACCCCGGGCCATCCTGAATACGGTTATACCGACGGGGTAGAAACCACGACCGGCCCGTTAGGGCAGGGTGTTGCCAATGCGGTTGGTATGGCGTTGGCCGAAAAAATTCTGGCAGCCGAGTTTAATAAAGACGGCTTGAATATTGTCGACCATCATACCTACGTGTTTATGGGCGACGGCTGCTTGATGGAGGGCGTGTCCCATGAAGCATGCTCATTGGCGGGAACTTTGGGTTTGGGCAAGCTGATTGTCTTTTACGACGACAACAACATTTCTATTGATGGAAAAGTAGACGGTTGGTTCACTGAAAATATCCCGCAACGTTTCGAAAGCTACGGCTGGCATGTGGTGCCTAATATTAATGGTCATGATACGGCGGCGTTACAGGCTGCGGTTGAGGCGGCGAAGGCGGAAACCGGTAAGCCTTCCATTATCTGTTGTAAAACCTTAATTGGTAAGGGCGCGGCCACTAAAGAGGGTAGCCATAAAACTCATGGCGCGCCTTTGGGGGCGGAGGAAATTGAGGCAACCCGCAAGCATTTGGGTTGGTCGTTCGGGCCTTTTGAAATTCTGCAGGAAATATACGATGCTTGGAATGCAAAAGAAAAAGGCGCCAAGCTGGAGCATGAATGGAATACGCTGTTTGCTCAATATCAAGCCAAGTTTCCGCAAGAAGCTGAGGAATTTGTGCGCCGCATGAATCATGAGTTGCCTGCTGATTTTGACGCCGATATTCAAACTGCCTTGCAAGAGGTATGCGATAAGGCTGAAAAAATCGCAACCCGCAAGGCCAGCCAAAACAGCATTGGCATTCTGGCCAAAACATTACCTGAATTGGTGGGCGGATCTGCAGATTTGACGCCTTCTAATCTGACTGATTGGCCGGGTAGCGTATCGGTTACTCGCGAGCATGGCGGCAATTACATTCATTACGGCGTGCGCGAATTCGGAATGGCGGCCATCATGAACGGTCTGACGCTTCATGGCGGCGTTAAACCGTTCGGAGCGACTTTCCTGATGTTCAGCGAATATGCCCGAAATGCGCTTCGCATGGCCGCGTTAATGAAGATTAATCCAATTTTTGTGTTTACCCACGATTCTATCGGCCTTGGTGAAGATGGGCCGACGCACCAGCCTGTTGAGCAAACCGCTACATTGCGTTTGATTCCGAACATGGCAGTATGGCGCCCTTGCGATACCGCAGAATCGTTAGTGGCTTGGGCCGAAGCGGTGAAAGCAGCAGATCATCCAAGCTGTTTGATTTTCAGCCGGCAAAATTTACCGTTCATTCCTCGCGATACCGCTCAGCTTGCGGATATTCGACGCGGCGGGTATGTGATTAGTCAGGCAGAAGGGGCAAAAGCCGTATTGATTGCTACGGGTTCGGAAGTTGAGCTGGCTTTAAAAGCGGCAAAAGCGTTGGCAGAACAAGGCATTGCTGTTAATGTGGTTTCTATGCCTTCAACCAATGTGTTTGATAAACAAGATGCGGCTTACCGTGCTTCCGTTTTGCCGGCCAATCTTCCTAAAGTGGCTGTAGAGGCAGGGGTAAGCGACGGTTGGTATAAATATGTCGGTACTCAAGGCAAGGTTGTCGGCCTTGATCGTTTCGGCGAATCGGCACCGGCCGAATTATTGTTTGAGGAATTTGGCTTTACAGTGCCAAACGTTGTGGCTGCGGTAAAAGCTGTTTTAGCTTAACTAACCGTAAAATGCCTGTCTGAAAATATTTCAGACAGGCATTTTGTTATCAGAAATTCATTATCGAACATTCAAAACAAAGCAAGCATTTCTTGACATTTCATTACGAACAAAACAATATGCAGGCTTAACGTAAAATTTATTCTTCGATTGTAGGTGATTAATATGTCGAAAACACCCCCCGATCCTTATGCAAATTATCGAGAGCTGACCTTTCGCGGCATGCTTTTGGGTGCGCTGATTACAGTGGTTTTTACTGCATCCAATATTTATTTGGGACTGAAAGTCGGTTTAACTGTTGCTTCTTCAATTCCAGCAGCCGTGATTTCTATGGCAGCGCTTAAGTTTGCCAAAGGCAGCAATATTCTTGAAAACAATATAGTGCAGACTCAGGCTTCTTCGGCCGGAACTTTGTCGACCGTTATTTTCGTGTTACCCGGCCTTTTAATGACAGGTTATTGGAACGGCTTTCCGTTTTGGCAGACAACACTATTGTGTGTGGGTGGCGGGATATTAGGTGTGATTTTTACGGTTCCGTTGCGATACGCCATGGTGGTGAAAAGTAATCTGCCTTATCCGGAAGGTGTGGCTGCGGCTGAAATTTTGAAGGTCGGCAGTGGTGAACATAATGAAAAAGGCGAAGGTCAAGCCGGTGAAAGCGGTATTAAAGATATTGCCATGGGCGGATTGTTGGCTGGTTTGATGAGTTTCTTATCCAGTGGTTTACGCGTTATTTCAGATAGTGCGGGCTATTGGTTTAAGGCCGGTTCTTCTATTTTCCAATTACCGATGGGTTTTTCGCTTGCTTTGCTTGGTGCGGGCTATTTAGTTGGGCTGACTGGCGGTATTGCCATCTTGGTGGATATTTTTATTGCATGGGGAGGAGGCGTTCCCTATTTTTCCGCTGTGATTCCGCAGCCTGCTGATATGGATATGTCGGCTTTTGCTTTGCAAATCTGGAAAGAAAAAGTGCGTTTTATCGGTGCGGGTACGATTGGTATTGCGTCGATTTGGACCTTGATTACTCTGGCAAAACCGATGATTGAAGGTATGAAGTTGTCATTTAAGCCCACAGTCGGTTCTGCAGCCTCTACCGTGCGTACAGAGCGGGATTTGTCGCCTAAGGAAATGATTTTTTGGGCGTTGGGCATGATGTTGGTATTGGGTGTTTCGTTTTACCATTTTGTTAGCGCTGCCCAAATGTCTACGGGCATTGCTTGGTTGCTGGTCGTGGTATGTACGTTACTGACACTTTTAATCGGCTTTTTAGTAGCGGCGGCCTGCGGCTATATGGCAGGTTTGGTTGGTTCGTCTTCCAGTCCGATTTCTGGCATTGGCATTATTTCAGTTATTATTATATCTCTGGTGTTGCTGGCTCTTGGTAATGCAACGGAATTGTTTGCAGATGAAGGTAACCGGAAGCTTTTGCTTGCATTAACACTTTTTTGCGGCTCATCAATCATTGCGGCGGCTTCCATCTCCAACGATAATTTGCAGGATTTAAAAACCGGTTATCTGGTTAAAGCGACGCCGCGCTTGCAGCAAATTGCGCTGATTATCGGCTGTATTGTTGGTTCGGTTGTTATTTCGCCTGTTTTGCAATTATTGTATGAAGCTTATGGGTTTACGGGTGCGATGCCGCGCCCGAACATGGATGTGGCCCAAGCATTGGCTGCACCGCAGGCAACATTGATGTCGACGATTGCGCAAGGTATTTTTACCAACAGTCTGCAATGGAGTTATATTTTTATAGGCATGGGTATAGGCGCAATCTTGATTATTGTAGATTTGCTGCTTAAGAAAAGCTCGGCATCCAAACTCAGTTTGCCGGTATTGGCTGTTGGCATGGGCATTTACCTTCCGCCGGCCGTCAATATGCCGATTGTTATCGGTGCATTTTTGGTTGCTTGGATGAAAAGGCGTATTCGTATGCGTCATCCTGAAAATACAAAGAATCGTTTGAAAAATGCAGACCGTATCGGTACTTTATTTTCCGCTGGTTTAATTGTCGGAGAAAGCTTGGTCGGTGTGATAATGGCATTTATTATTGCAGCTTCGGTTACCAACGGCGGTTCTGATGCGCCATTGGCGATTAAGTTGGAAAATTGGGATACGACAGCTTCATGGTTGGGTTTGGCTGCGTTTATTCTTGGAATAGCTATATTTGCCAAACGCGTTTTGAATGCGGCTCGATAGGCGCGTTAGCAAAAAATGCCTGTCTGAAATTTTCAGACAGGCATTTTAAATGTTCAAAGTATTCGCTTAAGCAAGCTTGGCCTTCATCAATTCCTGCACCTGCTGCGGGTTCGCTTTGCCTTTGCTGGCCTTCATCACCTGACCAACCAATGCGTTGAATGCTTTTTCTTTGCCTGCTTTATATTCTTCAACCGATTTGGCGTTGGCAGCCAGTACTTCATCAATGATTTTTTCCATGGCACCGGTATCGGTTATTTGTTGCAAGCCATGTTGTTCGATGATTTGCTCTATCGTTGCTTCAGGCTCAGCCCACATTGCCTCAAAGGCTTTTTTTGCCAGCTTGTTGCTGAGCGTACCATCGGCAATTTTTCCGATTAATGCGGCCAAGCGAAGAGCATCAATCGGGCTTTCAGATAGGCTTAGATTTTCTTTATTTAATGTTGCCGCCAATTCCCCGTTCATCCAGTTTGCCACTAGCTTACCCTGATTACTGGCTTTTGCTGCTGCCTCGAAATAGGCTGCTTGCAAGCGGGAAGCGGTTAATAAACGGGCGTCGTAATCGCTTACGCCGTAATCACTGATAAAGCGTTGCGCCATTTCTGCGGGCAATTCGGGCATTTCATCTCTGGCTTTTTGCAGCTGGCTGTCTGAAATCATTACCGGTAGCAGATCAGGGTCGGGGAAGTAGCGGTAGTCGTGCGCATCTTCTTTCAAGCGCATGACACGGGTTTCGCCTTTTTCCGGGTCGAACAGCATGGTTGCCTGCTGCACTTTGCCGCCGTCTTCCAAAATTTCAATCTGGCTTTCCACCTCATAGTTAATCGCCTGTTCCAGAAAACGGAACGAATTCAAGTTCTTAATTTCACGCCGTGTGCCAAATTCAGCTTGCCCCTGCGGGCGAACCGACACATTGGCATCAATACGAAACGAACCTTCCGCCATATTGCCATCGCAAATATCCAGCCATGTTACCAAGCTATGCAGAGCCTTTGCATAGGCGACCGCTTCGGCGGCAGAGCGCATTTCCGGCTCGGACACCACTTCCAACAGCGGCGTACCCGCGCGGTTTAAATCAATGCCCGTTGCGCCGTTTAAACCCTCATGTACAGATTTACCGGCATCTTCTTCCATGTGAGCACGGGTTACATTAATGGTTTTAACCACATCGCCCACAACAATTTCCAATTTACCGTGTTCTACGATGGGTAAATCCAGCTGGCTGATTTGATAGCCTTTCGGCAAATCGGGATAGAAATAGTTTTTACGGTCGAAAACGTTTTTCTGGTTGATTTTCGCGCCTAAAGCCAAACCGAGTTTGATGGCCTTGCCAACCACTTCTCGGTTCATCACCGGCAACACGCCCGGCAAGGCACACTCCACCACGCTTGCATGCGCGTTCGGCTCTGCGCCGAATGAAGTGGATGCACCACTGAAAATTTTGGATTTGGTGTTCAATTGGACATGGATTTCCAGTCCGATTACAGTTTCCCAAGTCATAGAGGTCTTTCGTTCTGTATAGGCTGGGTTGGTTCCAGCAAGATTCAAATAAGGATATGCAAATATAATCCGAATCAAGATTGTCTAGTTTTGATATGCCTATGCTACATTATTTATTTTTCGATATTGCCCGCGGGCGGAAAATTCAATTACGTTTTGGTCACGCAATACTTGCAATTGTTGGCGGATTTTATCTTTAATATGCTTGTTTTTAGGAAATTGGACAGCCAATTCAGCCTCAAATTGATATATCTGGTTCAAATTAAAAGTTTCAGGCAGTTTTTCTACATATTTCATGATTGCAAGTAACCACCCTTTATTTTGCTGTTGCCGCAAAAATAAGTTGGTTCTCCACTGTTGACGAACGATTTCAGGACGAATTATTTTTGCGTTGTCAATCAGCAAAATTTTACCGCTTTCAGGCAGTGCTCCGACATTAATTGAGCAACCAATCCATCCGGGACGTTGCGCGGTATCAGATAAAGGCTTACGGCGGATGATTACTTCTGTGGTTATAAAGTGTTTAGGAACCAATATTAATTGGTGCACTGAATAATCAACTTTTCGATAGCTTAGAAAAAAGAAGCTCGGATTATTATCGGCTTGAATCCGTTCAACCATCGTATGGTAAGCACCATCGGTGATTTTTTTACCTGCCGTTTTTGCGTGTTTACTTTTGAGTTCGAATTGTTCTTTGCATGAAGGACATGAAAAATCGTGCACAGGTTTATTATTGTCTTCTTTTTGAATTTTCTCACAGCTGCAATTGGGGCAATAAACGTTTTTATCCATCCACGATTCGGTTAAAACACGGGTGATTTGGGAGGCGCTTTTATATCCTTTTGCTAATTCAGTATCGAATTTTAAATCCATTATTTATAAAATAAATCTTTAGCTTGTTGATTGAGAAAAGCTGATTTTCTAATTTTCAGACAGGCTTTTTCATATGCCAATCGCTATTCAACTGCATCTGATGAGCCGTGCCAAGGATTTTGGCTTCGGAAAAATAGTTGCCGATAAGCTGTACGCCGATAGGCAAATTATCCGAACTGAAGCCGGCGGGCAGGGTTAGAGCCGGCAATCCTGCTAAGTTTACGGCTATGGTGTAGATGTCGGAAAGATACATCTGCACGGGGTCGTGAATGTCACTGCCTAATTTCGGTGCGGCAGTGGGGGCTGCCGGGGCGAGAATGAGGTCGCATTGAGTTAAGGCTGTTTGAAAGTCGTTGGCAACTAAGCGGCGCAGTTTTTGCGCTTTCAGGTAATAGGCATCGTAATAGCCGTGGCTCAATACATAGGTGCCAATCATGATGCGGCGCTTTACTTCGCTGCCGAAGCCCTCGGCGCGGGTGTTGGCATACATTTCATCTAAATCGCTGAATTGCGCGGCTCGATGGCCGTAACGTACGCCGTCATAGCGGGAGAGGTTGGTGCTGGCCTCGGCGGAAGTAAGAACGTAATAGGCGGGAATGGATAATTCGGTTTGCGGCAGGCTCACTTCCACCATTTCGGCGCCTTGTTGCTTGAGCAAATTGATTGCATTTTGTAGCGCCGCCTGTACATCTGCGCTGTTGTTTTCTGTAAAGTATTCTTTGGGTAAGCCGATTTTCAAGCCTTTTAACGGGGAAGTAAGGTCTCTGGTGTAGTCTTCTTTGCTGCATTCCAAACTGGTGGAATCTCGTTCGTCGAAGCTGGCCATGGTGTTTAGAAGGATAGCGCAATCTTCGGCGGTTTGCGCCATCGGGCCGGCTTGGTCAAAGCTGGATGCGTAGGCAACCATGCCGAAACGGGAAACGATGCCGTAGGTAGGTTTGATGCCGGTAATGCCGCAATGGGAAGCAGGCTGGCGGATGGAGCCACCGGTATCGGAACCGAGTGCCGCTGGTGCGAGTCTTGCTGCGACTATCGCGGCAGAACCGCCAGAAGAACCGCCGGGAACATGTTCTGCATTCCACGGATTTTTTGTTGCTCCGTAAAATGAGGTTTCGTTGGTCGAACCCATGGCAAATTCATCCATATTGGTTCGACCAAGCGTGACCATGCCGGCATCAAGCAGGTTTTGGACAACGGTGGCTGTATAAGGTGCGATGAAATTATCCAACATTTTGGACGAGCAGGCGCTGCGCCAGCCTTGTTGGCAGAAAATGTCTTTATAAGCGATAGGCACGCCGGTTAAAGCATGGGCAGTGCCCGCAGCCAACCGCGCATCGGCGGCACGGGCTTCGGCGAGAGTGGCTTCCGGATTGAGCGTGATGTAGCCGTTAATGGCAGGGTTGCGCGCATCAATGGCGGCAAGGTATTCCTGAGCCAATTCCACAGCGGAAATCTGTTTGGTTTGCAGAAGGGTGCTGGCTTGTTTGAGGGTATGATGGGTCATGGTGTTTGTTTGCAATTCTGTAGCAATATCAATATTTTTCAGACAGGCTTGTCTGAAAATCAATCTTCGATAACTTGAGGAACAATATACAACCGGTTGCGTACGTCGGGCGCGCAGGCTTGGTATTCGGCGGCATGGTCGGTTTCCGTAACGGCGTCTTCCCGCAAGCGTAAAGCGATTTCATGCGGGTGCGCCATCGGTTGAATGCCGGCAGTGTCGACGCTTTGCATCTTTTCTACCAACAGAAAAAAATCGTTTAATTCTTGCAGATTTTGCTTTTTTTCTTCGTCGGTTAGGCTCAGGCGGGAGAGTTTGGCGATTTTTTCAACGTCGGCTAGCGTTAAGGCCATTGCGTAAATCCTTAAATATTGTTAGCAAAATTACCATCAGTGCGGTATTATTCGGCGCAAGTACGTTTAGATCGCGCAGCGCCATAAATCTTCGGATGAATGAAGGGCGGATTATAAACGAAAACCCGTTATCCGGCATGGTGTTTTTCAGACAGGCATTCCACGATAAAACCTGTAAAACCCCATGCCTTATCCTATTATTCTATAATTCAGCGCATTTAGTATAAAGGCTTTACATGTTTGGCTTCTTCAACCGTTTTTTGTCGCACGACCTTGCTATCGATTTAGGTACGGCCAATACGCTTATTTATGCCAAAGACAAAGGTATTATCTTAAACGAACCTTCCATCATCGCCATACAGGAAGATGAACATCGGCAGGAAAACACCATAGCCATCGGTAATGAGGCTAAAAAAATGTTGGGCCGAACCCCGAATTCCATTCGGGTTGTACGCCCGATGAAAGACGGCGTGATTGCAGACTTCAATCTAACCGAGAAAATGCTCAAGCATTTTATTCGCAAAGCAACCGAAGGGCGCCCTTCGCGCATTGTGATTTGCGTGCCTTACGGCGCCACGCAAGTCGAGCGCAAAGCAATTGCCGATTCAGCCAAAGCCGCCGGTGCTTCGGATGTTTATCTGATTGAAGAACCGATGGCCGCTGCCTTGGGTGCTGGCTTGCCGGTTAATGAAGCTGCTGGCTGTATGATTGTCGATATTGGCGGCGGCACGACTGAAATCGGCATTTTATCAATGAATGAAGTTGTATATGCCACTTCGGTACGCACGGCGGGCGACGAATTTGACGAAGCGATTATTCTGTATGCGCGTCGCGAATTCGGCGTTTTAATTGGAGAAGCCACCGCCGAGAAAATCAAACAGAAAATCGGCACGGCTTATCCGATTGAAAATGTGGAAAGCATGATTATTACTGGGCGCAGTATTGCCAAAGGTACACCGCGCACGTTCTCCATTAATTCAAACGAAGTATTCGAGGCTCTGAAGGATCCGTTGAACCGCATCATCCAAGCAATTATCACTTCACTTGAGTTGACGCCTCCTGAATTGGCTTCGGATATTATCAACCGAGGTCTTGTGTTGGCCGGCGGCGGTGCTTTGTTAGGCGGTATGGATCGGTTATTATCCGAAGCAACCGGTTTGCCGGTTATTATTGCGGAAAATCCCTTATGCTGCGTTGCCAGAGGCACGGGTTGCGTATTGGATTTAATCGGTACCGATCATCCTATTTTCGCTGGCAACCCTTAAATTTTTAATCGTATCATGGCGAAACCGTCTTTAAGTTTTAATGCGCCCAAGAGTGCGCCGGTAGGTAAGCTGTTTACGCTTTGCCTTACCTGCATTGCACTTTTAATGCTCGACCAGAAATTTGAAGCTGTGCAACAGGTTCGGAATGTTACTGCTTCGTTTACCTTCCCGCTTCAATGGCTGGCTTCCAAACCGATTGAATTTTATGATTATGTTCGCTTGCTTACACGTTCACAAACGCAATTGCAAGCGCAAAATCAATCGTTACAGGCCGAAAACATCCGGTTGCAAACCGATTCACATGAAAATAGGGCGTTAGAAAAAGAAGTTAACGAATTAAAGGCGGTACTGAATCTGAAGCAAGTCAGCTTCGAGCGGGCCATTGCGGCCGAAGTCGTTTCCAACGGCAGAAACCCGTTTTCTGATCTGCTGGTTATTGATAAAGGTAGTGAAGAAGGAATACGCACAGGCGATGCCGTTATTGATCGAAACGGTTTAATCGGTCAGGTTACTCAGGCACGCCGCTACAGTTCCGATATTCGTTTGATTTCGGCAAATGAATTAATCGTCCCTGTCGTGGTGGCGCGTTCCGGTATCCGCAGCCTTATTTTCGGGGATGGCAACCAAGTTTCTCTGCGTTATTTCCCGACAGATGCGGATTTGAAAGTGGGTGATATGTTGCTTACCTCTGGTATAGATAGCGTGTATCCCGCCGGTATTCCGGTCGCCCAAGTCAAAGAGGCTGCGAAAGCATCCGGTACGCCTTATTATCAAACCAAACTGGCAACCATTTCCAATTTGCAGTCAAGTAAATATCTGTTGGTTTTATCGCAAAAACCATCAACCGATAATGCTGCTTCGGAGGCGTCTGTCAGCCATGAATAATTTCAGTTTATCTTACGGCCGCTTACCTGTAATGCCCGCTATCTTGGCTTTCGCATTTGCTTTTCTGTTTGATTTTATCCCTTTCCCTGCTGATTCTTTTTTTTGGCTGCCCAAATTTAGCGCGATGGTACTGATTTTCTTGGCACTTTATCGCCCACAAACTTTTGGCTTGCTCAGTGCTTTTATTGTGGGCTTATTGATCGATGCGGGTACGGCCACGCCTTTGGGTTCTCACGCTTTAGCTTATGTCTGCGCGGTATTTTTAATACAATTCCCTTCTTATATGAAAAAGCTGAATACGCCTGTACGCCAAACCATCGGTGTGTTTATGGCTTTGCTATTTATCCAAATTGTATTATTGTTTGTGCACGCAGTTAGCCGGCGCCAATGGGTACATATGGAAAGCATGGCGGCTGCTGTGAGCGGCATGCTGCTCTGGCCTTTGGCTGATAAAATTCTGAAAAACCTTTTCTTCCGCTTTAGCCGATGAAACCGAAAGTAAAAGAACCTGCGGTCGAACAACGCGCACCTAATCGAGATTTCAATCGTCGTTTAGTGGTTGCTTTCGGGCTAATCAGCATTTCATTCGGTATATTGGCGGCCAATTTTGTCTATTTACAAGTCTTTAAGCATAAAGAATATGCGGTTCAGGCCACTTCCAATCGTATTACTTTAATTCCCACGCCGCCTGTGCGTGGTGAAATCGTTGATGTGAACGGTGTCGTTTTGGCGCGCAATTATCCGGTATTCTCTTTGGAATTGGTTCCGAAAATCATTGGCAACCGGAATATTGATGCGACCGTTGAAGCATTGAAAACATATATTGATGTTAGTGAAGCTGATTTGGCACGGTTTAAAAAATTTAGGACGGAATACCGTTCTTATGAGAAAGTGCCGCTGAAACTCAAACTTTCGGTTGATGAAGCTTCGCGTCTGGCTCCACACCTCTCGCAATTTAATGGCGTGGAAATCAATACGCGTACTTTCCGTGAGTATCCTTATGGTGCGTTAACCGCCCATTTCCTCGGTTATATCGGCCGTATCAGCGATCGAGATCAAGAGAAATTGGAGGAAAGTGGCCGCAATGCGCTTTATCGCGGCAGCACCCATATCGGTAAAACCGGCTTGGAAAATTATTATGAAAACCAACTGCACGGCACTCCGGGTTATCAACGGGTGGAAAAAGACGCACACGGAGATATCGTTCGCGTGTTGAGTAGTGTGGAACCGCGCAACGGGTTAACGCTTAAATTGGCGATGGATATCCGCCTTCAGCAGGAAGTTGACCGTATCTTTTCTGGGCGGCGCGGTGCAGCCGTTGCAATAGACCCGCAAACCGGTGGCGTGCTGGCATTTGTATCCAAACCTTCTTTCAATCCTAATCTTTTTATCGACGGTATCGATTTGGCCACGTGGAAAGCCTTAAATGAAGATTGGCAGCGTCCTCTGCTGAATCGCGTTACGCAAGGTCTTTATCCGCCCGGTTCGACTTTCAAGCCGTTTATGGGCATGTCTTTGCTGGAAAGTGGAAAAATCACGCAAAACACCATTATTCCTGCGCCCGGCGCGTGGAGTATTCCGGGCAGCCGCCACGTGTTTCGTGATTCGGTGCGCAGCGGTCATGGCTCTGCTAATTTGAGCAAGGCCATTCAAGTTTCTTCCGATACCTTTTTTTATCGACTCGGCTATGAAGCCGGTATTGAGAAACTAAGCAAATATTTGTCGGAATTCGGCTTCGGGCAACCAACCGGCATCGATATTCCTAATGAATACAGAGGCATTCTGCCTACCCCGGAATGGAAAGAGAAACGGTTTGCTAAGTTGCCGGAAAATCAACGCAAATGGCGGCCCGGTGAAATGGTTTCTGTAAGTATCGGTCAAGGTTATAACGCCTATACGCCGTTGCAAATGGCTCATGCTACCGCTTCTTTGGCAAATGACGGTGAGGTTTACCGTCCTCATTTGGTTAAAGAGATTCTCGATTATGGCAGAAAAGAAAAAACCATTATTGATCCGCAGGCAATCAAGCAGATTCCTTTCAAACGGGAGAATTTCGAATATGTGAAGCAGGCTATGTTGAAAGTTACTCGGCCAGGAGGCACGGCTTGGCGTATTGGCGGCGGTCCTTATCCGATTGCCGGTAAAACCGGTACGGCTCAAGTGGTTCAGATTAAGCAAGGGGCACGTTACAATGCTGCTGCTTTGCGCGAGCAACATCGCGACCATGCTTGGTTCATCGCATTTGCTCCGATGGAAAAACCAAAAATCGCAGTGGCATTGATTCTAGAAAACGGTGGATGGGGTGCTCAGGCTGCACCTTTGGTACGACAGTTGATTGATTACTATTTATCAAATTTGAATGCACAGAATCCGCAGAATCCTCCAGAGAATCTGTCTGCTTCTTCTGAAGCGGATCAGGCGGCATTTTGGGGAAGCGGGTACATGCGTACTGTACCGTTGAGCCCCCTGAAAGGTTTTCAGACAGGCATTAGTTCCGAGCAAACTTCAGGGGAGGCGTTACCATGAATCGCTCTGATCAATTGAACAAGCTAAGTAAGATTGTGCATATTATCCGCCGTCCGCTGGATTCTTGGCTTTTGTATGCCATGCTGGCCGTGTATATCATGAGTATGTTTTTGCTTTATTCTGCAGACGGGCAAACTTTCGACCAGCTTGAAAACAAAACTTTGCATACCATACTGGGGTTTGCTTTGCTTTGGCTGATTGCTTGGCAACAGCCTAAAAAACTCTCCAAACTGGCATTACCTGTTTATATCGCCGGCGTTTTGATGCTAATCGGGGTAGAGCTTTTCGGTGTCACGGTTAATGGATCGACACGCTGGCTCAATTTGGGTTTTACGCGTATCCAACCTTCTGAAATTATGAAAATCGGTCTGCCTATGACCATTGCGTGGTACTTGCAACGTTATGAAGGCAGACTGCGTTGGTTTCATTATTTGGTTGCCGTGTTATTAACCGTTATACCGGGGGCATTGATTCTTAAACAGCCTGATTTGGGTACGGCCGTGTTGATTATGGCTTCCGGCATATTCGTTATTTTCTTTGCCGGTTTGCCGTGGAAAGTTATTTTCATCGCCCTAATCGGTTTTGCGGCATCGTTGCCGTTGATTTGGAATTACGGCCTGCATGATTATCAGCGAACCCGTATTTTGACTTTGCTCGATCCGACGAAAGACCCGCTTGGTGCGGGCTACCATATTTTGCAATCCATGATTGCCATTGGTTCGGGTGGAATTTGGGGAAAGGGCTGGCTTAATGGTTCGCAAACCCATCTTGATTACATTCCTGAGTCTACTACGGATTTTATTTTTGCCGTTTATGGAGAAGAATTCGGGTTAGTTGGTAATTTATTGTTATTACTGGTTTATCTCGTTATTCTCGGACGCGGTTTGTATATTGCCTCACAGGCGGACACGCTTTATAACCGTGTGATTGCCGGCGCGCTGACCATGACGTTTTTCTGTTATGCCTTTGTGAATATGGGCATGGTCAGCGGCATTCTGCCTGTGGTTGGGGTTCCGCTGCCTTTGGTAAGCTATGGTGGTACCGCGACTTTATCTGTTATGGTTATTCTCGCTATTTTGATGGGAATTTCTAAAGAAAATAAGAAATCATATTTAAAACAACCCATTAAGGAATAATTAAAATGGGCATGGAAATTGGAAAGCTCATACTTGCTTTTATGGTATTGATTAATCCGTTTAGCGCACTTTCTATCTTTCTTGATCTGACTCGTAACAATAATACGAGAGAGCGAAGGAAAGTGGCGCAGATTTCGGCATTGAGCGTTTTTATTGTTATCGTGATTTTTGCTTTTTCCGGAAACTGGATTCTGCGAATTTTCGGAATTAGTACGGGTGCTTTCCAAGTAGGAGGCGGCTTATTGGTGTTTTTGATTGCTATTTCTATGATGAGTGCGGGTAACAATATGGCAAAGCCCGAAATCAGCACTGATGAAAGCAGCGAAATTACCGTCAAGCCCAAGCATCCTTCTCAGAGTGCGGCTTCTATCGCGGTGGTGCCGCTCGCCATTCCCATGATGATTGGCCCGGGTGGCATTTCGACTGTTGTGATTTATGCTTCATCGGCCAAATCTTTGGGTGATACCTTATCTATCGTAGCAGCCGGTGCCATTATCAGCGTTATTTGTTTTTCCACTTTGCTGGCAGCCAGCCGAATCAGTAATTTACTCGGAGAAACCGGTCTGACCATTCTCAATCGGATTATGGGTATGTTGCTGGCAGCAGTTTCGGTGGAAATTGTTGTTGCCGGGTTGAAAGCCTTGTTCCCGAGGCTTGTCGGTTAAATAGAAAATGCCTGTCTGAAAAGTTCAGACAGGCATTTGTTTTGAATTGGTACTACTTTTTTTGAAGTCACTTTTCTGCCGACGTATTTCTTTTTGTTATTTGCGATGGCTGCTGTTAAATCTCAACTATTTTGTATCGATGGATTTTGCCATTGAATTGTTTTTTAGAGTTTGATACGGCAGCTTCCCTTTTAGTCAACTTCAATGGGTAGTCGATGGAATATATGCCTGTCTGAAAAATCAATAATCCGAGATGTTGAAATGAATATGAGAAACCTTTCAGTTTTAGGCTGCATGGCAATGCTAAGCGCTTGCGCCGGTTCCACGGCGGCTACGGTGAATACCGAATCATCGGTTATTCAATTGCAGGAAACTGAAGCCGATCGGGTTTTGATTATTTTTTATGATGCTGAAATTGGAAAGGAACCTATTTTGGCTGCAGCTAAAGCTTACGATGCTTCCATTGTCTATCAGTATCATATGTTGCAAGGTGTTTCAGTTTCCATACCTAAAAATAAAACCATGCAGGATGCTGTTGAATTTTTTAAAAGCGTGAAAGGCGTATTATCAGTTAATCGGAACAAGATACTGCAATTATTGGATTAATTGTTAGGGGGGCTTTGTATTGTTGCTGTAACCCCTGTGCCTTTTGTTATTTTATGCGGCTGTTGTTTGCTGTGCACAATATATTGATATTATTAATATTTCTATGTCTGATTTTCCTACTCTTTTAATACAAAGCAACCCTTTAGAAATAGTTGAATCCGGAGTTTGGTGCGTTTATCTGATTTTGTGTGAAGGCGGCTCGCTTTATTGCGGAATTAGTAACCGGCCTGCGGCACGCTTTGCCGCTCATCTGACAGGGAAGGGCGCTAAATACACTCGATTGCGCAAGCCTTTGCAAATGCGGTTAATTTATGAAGATTTATCACGCCAAGCAGCGAGCAAATTAGAAGCGCGAATAAAAAAATTGAAAGTATTGGAAAAACAGAAATTATGGATAAACGGGCGTGAAATCAACATATCTTCATGAAACATGCAAAGATGCAGGCGAAAGGGAGCTTGTTTTCAGAAGTATGAAAACGGGTAGGCTGAATGATTAATGGCAGTGAGTTATGCCTTAAACCGATTTAACTTGATTTACGGTACAATGCGCGTTTGTTTTTAAGCAAAGGAAGGCGGCCTATACAAATGGCTTCTTTAGAAACTTGGATTGGTTTGCGTTATCTACGAGCAAAGAAGCGCAACGGTTTTATGTCGTTTATTACTTTGATTTCTATTGCCGGTATCGCGCTGGGCGTTATGGCCTTGATAGTAGTGCTCTCGGTAATGGCTGGTTTTCAGAAAGATATACGGGGTGCGTTGTTGAACGTGGCTCCGCATGCGGAAATCGGTTATTTTGAAATGGGTAACGGCGAAACTTGGCAGGATTTGCGTCGATATGTGAAAGATAAAAAAGAGGTATTGGCTAGCGCTCCTTATATTGCAGATCAAGCTTTACTTGCTAATGCGGGAGAGGTGCGTGGAGTACAGATACGCGGAATATTGCCGGACGAAGAGAAAAAAGTTGTTGATTACAGTAATAAAATGAGCGTTGGCAGTTTTAACGATCTCAAACAAGGCGAATTCGATATTATTCTGGGTGAGGGTTTGGCCGAAGCTTTGGGAGCGGAAAAAGGCGGAAAAGTGACAGTTATTACACCGGAAGGCAACGTTACGCCTGCCGGAGTGGTGCCGCGCTTGAAGCAATTTAATGTGGTTGGAATTGTGAAAACCGGTGTCTTTGAAGTGGATAATTCATTGGCTTTGACTCATCTTAAAGATGCACAAACGCTTTATCGTATGGGTGAAAACGGGGTAAACGGCTTAAGGCTGAAACTGGCCGACCCGCAGAATGCGCCTGATTTTACTCAAAAACTGATTCCTGCTGCAGAGAAAGGGAAAGTTTGGGTGCGCGATTGGACTTTTTCCAACCGGAGCTATTTTGAAGCGGTAGAGCTGGAAAAGCGCATGATGTTTATTATTTTAACCTTGATTATTGCGGTTGCTGCATTCAATTTGGTATCTTCATTAGTGATGGCCGTGACTGAAAAGCAAGCGGATATTGCCATTTTACGCACGCTAGGGCTGCCGCCTTCCGGAGTGATGAAAATTTTTATGGTGCAAGGCGCATTTGCCGGTTTTTTCGGAACCCTAATTGGCGTGGTGTTCGGGGTATTGCTAGGGGTAAATATTGGAAAAATTATCAGCTTTTTTGAGAAATTAACCGGCCGCCAGCTTGTGAACCCGCAATTTTATTTTATCGATTATGTTCCAAGTTATGTTAATCCGCATGATGTGATGGTCATTGCAGCAATTTCTTTGTCGTTGGCGTTTCTGGCAACTTTATATCCGAGTTGGCGCGCTTCAAGAATTCAACCTGCGGAGGCATTGCGCTATGAGTAATCTAATCTTGGATTGCCGGAATGTCGGTAAAAGTTATGATGACGGCGCTTTGAATGTTCAAGTGTTGAAAAATTTGAATTTTCAGGTAAGTGAAGGGCAAAGCGTTAGTATTATCGGAGCGTCGGGCAGCGGAAAATCTACGCTGTTGCATATTCTCGGCGGCTTAGATATGCCGACGACGGGTAATGTGTCGCTGATGGGGCAGGAGTTGGACAAACTTGGCCAAAAACAATTAGGTCATTTACGCAATCAGTATCTTGGTTTTGTTTACCAATTCCATCATTTGCTACCAGAATTCTCTGCATTGGAAAATGTCATGATGCCGCTTCTGATTGGTAAAAAGCCTAAAGCTGAAGCTGAGGAGAGGGCCGTTCAAATGCTGGATAAAGTCGGTTTGAAGGCTCGGATGCTACATCGCCCGAGTGAGCTTTCTGGCGGAGAACGTCAGAGAGCAGCTATTGCCCGTGCTTTGGTAACTAATCCGAAATGTGTTTTGGCAGATGAGCCTACTGGTAATCTTGACCGGAAAAATGCACAGAATGTTTTGGATATGATGATTGATTTGAAAAAAGAGTTGGGAACCAGCCTGGTGGTGGTTACACATGATGATGAACTAGCCATTCGTTTTGATAAAATCATGATGATGAAAGAAGGCTCGTTAATCGGCAAGTAAAATTTGCTGAAAAGCCAATGCCTGTCTGAAAATGATAAAGATTGTTTTTATTTCATTTTCAGACAGGCTTTATTTTATATTTTCGCCCGGAATGCAAAAAAGAAGCGCTTCCAAACGAGGAAAGCGCTTAAACAGAGAGAATACACAATGATAACAACAAAGAGAACTTTTATACCTAGTTCCAAAGGTTAAGATGGATCTTAGAAAACTTATTTGGTCATGCCCAGCTGCATGGAATCGGTGTTGGAGAATTTGATTTCTTTAACGACATGAAAAGCCTGATTCACACCGTTTACGGTTGCAGGGCGGAGCGTTTGTGCCTGCATCCAAAGTACGGCTTGACGATCGATTTCCGAATTACCACTACTGCGGGCAACACGAACGTCTTGGATTGAACCATCTGCATTAATGGTCATTCTGACGGCCAATTTGCCGTTAATTTGAGCATGTGCGGCGGTAATTTCAGAATTTTTTTGGAAAAATTGTATGCTGCTTGCTGAAGCACTTTGAGCACTGAAGAGAGCAACTGCAACTAATGCAGTAGAAACGATTTTGCGAATAAACATGATAAAACCCCGTAAATAATATATGTTAACGTAATGTTGAATTTAAATTTATTAAACGAACCATTCAGTTTAGAAAGAACGTTCCGTTTCTTGTTTTGGTAGGCGTATTGTGCCTATAAATTTTTAATTGTGCAATTAGAAAAAAGTCAAAGACTTTATAAAAGTCGCAGTAAAAACACGATAAATGGTATTTTACTTATGACGCAGTTTGCTATTAGTTGACAATTAACGTCAGGTAATTATTTTTTTTTAAGATGCTTATTATTTTTTTATTTAAAAATAATTAATTATATTTTTAATCAATGTGTGTGGTTTAATAGATTAAGGCAAGGTGACATTTTTTGTCATGTTTAAAATATCCGAATATCTAAAATAAAGACCGAATATTTTTTATTTTAAAGTTGTAAAATTGATACAGATAAATTTTTACTAAATAGTATTGGTTTTGCAACCTGAACGGTTGATGGGCGTTCGGGTAGGCACGGGTTTCTTCTTGCAGGCCGCCCCAAGCGGTGTATTGGCCGAACCATAAGAGATTGCCGAATTGGTCGGTCATTTCTCGCGGAATGCCGATTTGGTCGTTATGGAAATAGCTTAAATAGGGCTTTTCATCTTGATTATTGACGAATATCTGTGCCAAGGGTTCGTAAGAATCCTGATCGGTATAAATGTAGGTATAGTTGCCGCGGTAATTGTATTCTTGCAGTAGCCGACTGCCATCCCACACGAAATGTGTTCGCTTCGGCTCTGTTGAGGATAACGCACCTTCGTCGGTTCGCTCTTTACTCAGGCGACGGCCGAACGGATCGTAGGCATATTCCCAGACCTGTGTTTCACCATCGCGTTTTTTAATTGAGGCGTAAACGAGCTGGTTTTCGGTATCGTATTTGAAATACTGGGTTTCTTTGTTCGGCAGTTCGCGGTAGATCAGATTACCGAGCGCATCGTAGGTGTAGCGGATACCGTTGTATTGCTCCAGGCGGTTGCCACCGGAGAGATGCCTGTCTGAAAGGTGGGCTTTATCGTTTTCAGACAGGATATTGTTGGCAGGATCGAAGGCGAAACGCTCTTTGCCCGCTTCTTTGATGCGGCCGATTTTGTCGTAAACATAATTCAATACGCCGCTGCGCTGGTCGGTGGATTGAATCAGGTTGCCGGCTTTATCGTAACGGTAGCTTCGTTTAACCGCTCCGCCGACCAGATGAGCCAGTTTGCCGTTGTTTTGCAAGGTGCCGTTGACGGTGGCGGTTTGGCTTTTGAGGCGACCCATCGGGTCGTATTCGTAGAGGCTGGTTAATGCACCCTGACTGCGTTTGATTTCCTGATGCAGGCGGTTGCGTTCGATGTCGGAAATGATTTCGCCGTCGAGGTTGATCTGGTGCAAATGGCCGCTGCCGTAATAGAGGTAATTGATAGTGCGGCCGTCGGGCAGAACGGTTTGGGTGCGGTTGCCCAGCGCATCGTATTGGTAGCGCAGAGTACTGTTTTGGCCGTTGTGAACGGTGGTTTCGCTGATAAGCCGGCCGTCGGGGTCTTATTCGAAGGCGACGCTGCTGTGGGCGTTACGGGCTTTGCTCAACCGGATGTCGAAAGGATCGTATTCAAAGCGGGTTCGGCTTAGGCTTTGGCCTTACCGCGGCCCTTGATGCGGCGGCTGGTTTTTTCAATTTGCTTTTTCTGATGCCTTAATGATCAAAGTTATAGATCCGTTTATGAAGGTTTAATCACATATATTGAGTTTTAGATTGTATTTATTTTTATAATTCATTAGCCAATCATCATAATCCTCTGGAAGCTCTGGATTAAAATTTTTTGTCCAATAGCTTTCTCCATGTGCAATAATCATGGCCCAATGATATTCATCTTCATGGCATAGCATAGCGGCAGAGTAGAAATCAAGACCTGTTTCAGAACATAATGTAGAGTCTTGTATCATTTTTTGTGCGTAATCCGATGTATATCTTAAATAATGAGTTAGTATGCCAAATATTGAACATAACCATGTTCTTCTATGGAAAACGAGTTTTTCATTAGTTTCTTTGTTAATAAATTCTATATTATCTCTAGCATTTTTAAACATATTATTTCCTTAGTGCCCAATATTTAAGGGCATCCTTTACCCATTGGGATAGTTTTTCCTTTAAACTTATTGAATAAATCTGCTGCTTTTTTCGTGAAAATAGCAAACTGAGAACCTATTTGTTTCGGTGCTTTTCCTCTTCTTATATCTCTTGGGTTTGCCAACATTGGTCCTCTAACGGCGTCATGACTGTGACTTAAAGTGCCGTTTCTTCCTTTTGTTACAAAATATCCCCATTCAGAATCGTTAGAGCTAAAAGTTTTAATATCCAGTTTATCTAGTTCAGCATTTGGTATATCAAATTGCGTAATAGATGGTAGGTTTCTTTTTTTAGCCCATGCTTCTGCTTGGGCACGATCGGTTGTAACATAGAAACCACCTCTCCCAGAAGGATTAAAGTCTAAGTTCGTTCTTCCTCTACTAGGATCAATTGCTCCTTGTAAATTTCCTGCATGGTAAAAAGTTGTTACTTCTTCTTTTGAACCCATTAATCCCAGAGGATCGACCCAACTCTGCCCATTCGGCGCAAACCAATAAAGATTATCTCCACCCAATAACTCGATCGGATCTTGATTCACAAACCGGCCGCAGTTCGGTTCGTAATAGCGCATCAGATTGTAATGCAATCCGGTTTCGGCATCATAGTATTGGTTTTGCAACCTGAACGGCTGATGGGCGTTCGGGTAGGCGCGGGTTTCTTCTTGCAGGTCGCCCCAAGCGGTGTATTGGCCGAACCATAAGAGATTGCCGAATTGGTCGGTCATTTCTCGCGGAATGCCGATTTGGTCGTTATGGAAATAGCTTAAATAGGGCTTTTCATCTTGATTATTGACGAATATCTGTGCCAAGGGTTCGTAAGAATCCTGATCGGTATAAATGTAGGTATAGTTGCCGCGGTAATTGTATTCTTGCAGTAGCCGACTGCCATCCCACACGAAATGTGTTCGCTTCGGCTCTGTTGAGGATAACGCACCTTCGTCGGTTCGCTCTTTACTCAGGCGACGGCCGAACGGATCGTAGGCATATTCCCAGACCTGTGTTTCACCATCGCGTTTTTTAATTGAGGCGTAAACGAGCTGGTTTTCGGTATCGTATTTGAAATACTGGGTTTCTTTGTTCGGCAGTTCGCGGTAGATCAGATTACCGAGCGCATCGTAGGTGTAGCGGATACCGTTGTATTGCTCCAGGCGGTTGCCACCGGAGAGATGCCTGTCTGAAAGGTGGGCTTTATCGTTTTCAGACAGGATATTGTTGGCAGGATCGAAGGCGAAACGCTCTTTGCCCGCTTCTTTGATGCGGCCGATTTTGTCGTAAACATAATTCAATACGCCGCTGCGCTGGTCGGTGGATTGAATCAGGTTGCCGGCTTTATCGTAACGGTAGCTTCGTTTAACCGCTCCGCCGACCAGATGAGCCAGTTTGCCGTTGTTTTGCAAGGTGCCGTTGACGGTGGCGGTTTGGCTTTTGAGGCGACCCATCGGGTCGTATTCGTAGAGGCTGGTTAATGCACCCTGACTGCGTTTGATTTCCTGATGCAGGCGGTTGCGTTCGATGTCGGAAATGATTTCGCCGTCGAGGTTGATCTGGTGCAAATGGCCGCTGCCGTAATAGAGGTAATTGATAGTGCGGCCGTCGGGCAGAACGGTTTGGGTGCGGTTGCCCAGCGCATCGTATTGGTAGCGCAGGGTGCTGTTTTGGCCGTTGTGAACGGTGGTTTCGCTGATAAGCCGGCCGTCGGGGTCGTATTCGAAGGCGACGCTGCTGTGGGCGTTGCGGGCTTTGCTCAGGCGGATGCCGAAGGGATCGTATTCGAAGCGGGTGCGGCTGTAGGCTTCGGATTTTCCGCGGCCGTTGATGCGGCGGCTGGTTTTTTCAATCAGGCGGCCGAGGCGGTCGCGGGTAAAGCGGTGCAGATTGTGAATTTCGGGCAGTGCATCGGAATGCCTGTCTGAATCGAGGCGGCCGTATTCGGTTTGTTCGGAGAGCTGGTCGGCGTCATCGTAGGCGTAGCCGGTGATTTTGCCGTCCCAGCCGGTTTCGCGGGTTAAGTTGTCAACCGCATCGTAATCGAAGCGGTATTCGGCGCCGTTTTCATTGATGAGGGTGCTTAAGCGTCTGGCCGGATCGTAACGGTAGCCGAAGCTGTGGCCGAGTGCGTTGGTGCGTTTGACCGGCAGGCCGTCGACTGCCAGCTCGTAAGCGGTGGTGGCGCCGAGGCCGTCGGTGTAGGCGGTTAGCCGGTTCAGCAGGTCGTAGGCGTAGCTTTCGCTGCTGCCGTCGGGATAGTCGGTGCGTACGAGGTTGCCGGCTGTGTCGTAATGGTAAACGGTGGTATGGCCGAGGGCATCGGTGATGCGTTGGATGTCGCCCAGTTCGGTATAGCCGAAAGTGGTGGTTTCGCCGGAGCAATCGGTGTAGCGGATGAGCTGGCCGTATTGGTCGTATTCGAAGGTTTTGTTTTTGCCTAGGGCATCGGTAATGGCATCGGGCAGCCATTGGGCATTGTAATGGTAACGGGTGATGTTGCCGGCCGGATCGGTAACGGCGGTTAGGTTGCCCTTCTCGTCGTATTGATAGAGGGTAGGGTGGCCGAGCCGCTCGGTAACGGCCACGGGCAGTTTCAGATCGGGGTCGTATTCGATTTCGGCAAAGCCGCCGTCGGGGTAGGTGATGGCGGTTAAGTTGCCGTAACGGTTGTAGTTGTAACGGGTTGTGCGGCCGAGCGGGTCGGTTTCGGCGGTAACCAAGCCGTCTTCGTCGCGCTCAGTTTCGCTGCGTCGGCCGAGGGCATCGGTGTGCCAGATTAATTCATAGCGGCTGTCGAAGCCGTAGTCTTCCTTGCGGCCGAGCGTGTCGGTTACGCGGGTGAAATCGCTGTGGTACTCGAAAGCCCATTCTTCGCCGGTGTTGACGAGGTTTCTAAGCACTTTGCCGCCGGTGTCGTAAGCATCGTATTCGTAGCGGGAAACCAAGCCGTCGGGCTGGTTGTGCTCAATCATGATGTGGTTGCGGTAGGCGAAGCCGCGCAGCCGTTTACCGTCGCGGCCGTGTACTGTAATCAGGTCGCCGCGCTTATCGTAGCGGTATTCAACCAATGTTTGGCCGGAGAAAGCGACGCTGCACAAACGGTTGGCATAAGGGCGGCTGTCTTTGCCGATAAATACATCGTGTTCGCCGATCATCTCGTCATCGAGCTCAATGGAATGGAAGCTGAGCGTAACTTGCCGCCCGCTGCCGTCGATAATGCTGTGTGGCAGGCCGTTGTCGCCGTAGAGCAGTCGGATATGGCGGTCGTTGCGGTCGAGCTGGGCGACGAGCGGGTAAACGGAATGGCCGGAAACGGCGGCAAACCATAAACGGGCGCTGCCGTCGGGCGAGGCGATTTGATAAAGGTTGGGGGAAAGGCGGGAGAAATAGATTTGTTCGGCGGAATCGTAGTAGGCGTTTTCCAAACCGAATGGGTCTTCAGGGTCGAAGGCAGGGCGAGCGGATTTGGGTTTTTCAGACAGGCTTGCAGATTCGGCATCGTCGTCTATATCGGTATCGTCATCTGAGTCGTCAATGTCGTCGATATTGGGCAGGGTAATTTCTCGGCCTTGTTCGTCGATATAAAGAAAGCCTTCGTTGATACGCTCCAACCGCATGGAAAAAGGCAGCGACCAGCCTTGTCCCAGCCAACCGTTGCCGTATTGATCGGAGAAGTAGCTGCGGCTCCAGATAAGCGGCAGCGGGGAATCGAGGGTAAAGTCGGTTTCATCGGCCAAAACTTTGATGCCGAGCACGGGATTGACGGGCTTGCCGACTGAAGCGCCCACCTTGCAAGTGGGACATTCGCCTTTGCCATTATTGTTAGAACGCCCTTTGCTTGAGGGAGAAGGGCGCCCCATTTTACCTTTGGGCTTGCCTTTGTCGGCAAAGCCTCCGTTGAAACCGAGGCCAAAGCCGCCGCCGCCAAAATTTAGCGCTGGGGGCGGAACAGGGCCGGGTTTGCCGGGCACCATCGACAATAAAGAAAGTGCGTTGGAAATCGCATCCATCGCCCCTGCAGCCTGAGAATCGGGTGCCATCAAGTCCATTGCTTGCGAAGCCACATCGGTAACAGCCTCAACCACTTCAATCGGCCCGGTGTCGGTTTGTAAAGGCTCGGGCGGATTAGCTGAAAGCATGGAGGGCATCGCGGGCGGGCCGACCTGAGGAATCAGAATGCCGAAGGTGTTGCCGAACTTAGACTTGGTCATGATTGGGATGCTCCGATTATGAAAGATAAATCATTTCGGGGTGGCGGGTTTGGCCGTAAACGCTCTTTGTTATGACATTTTAAACGATGTTTTGTTCCGTAGTCGGAAGAAATATTTACTGCTTCAAAATGCCTGACTGAAAAATGGTTTTCAAGCAAGCTGGCTATCTTTCGGTTTGCGATTTGGTGTCTGCTTTTGCGTGGTTTAAGCCGCTATTGTTTTGGCGTTTCGGGCAGTTTTTGCCGGCCGTGTTTTGTATTTTCACTGATGGGCCTGCCTTCTCGGCTATAATGGTGCCTCACTTGATTAATATACCGCTTCCGAAGAAATTATGCCAAATCCAACGCAAGAACTTTTACGCCTTTCCAAACGAATGTCTGAGCTCGGTTTGTGTTCCCGCCGCGAGGCAGATAGCTATATCGAGCAAGGCTGGGTAAAGGTCAATGGCAAAACCGCCGTACTCGGCCAGAAAGTAACGCCTGCCGACCGCATCGATCTTGACAAGCAGGTTCATGAAAAGCAAGCGGATAGGGTAACCATTTTGCTTAACAAGCCGGTAGGCTATGTTAGCGCGCAGGCTGAAAAAGATTATAAATCTGCCGCCGAACTGATTACGCCGGAAAATCATTGGGATGGCGATACGGGCCGCATTCGTTTTAATGAAAAACACCGCTTCGGCCTTGCGCCGGCGGGCCGCCTGGATATTGATTCGGTCGGCTTGCTGGTGCTTACGCAAGACGGCCGCATTGCTAAAAAGTTAATCGGTGAAAACAGCGGTATTGAAAAAGAATATCTGGTACGCGTGAAAGGCATGCTTAGTGCCGAAGGCCTGCGTTTGCTTAATCACGGTTTAAGCCTGGACGGCGAAAAACTCAAGCCTGCCAAAGTAGAATGGCAGAATGAAGACCAGCTTCGCTTTGTGTTAACACAAGGCAAGAAGCGCCAAATTCGCCGTATGTGCGAGCTGGTCGGATTACGCGTTACCGGCCTGAAACGCATCCGCATGGGCAAAGTGAAACTGGGCAGATTGCCGCCGGGCAAATGGCGCTATCTGCGGCATGATGAGTCGTTTTGATTGCCAGCCAAATGCCTGTCTGAAAAATTTCAGACAGGCATTGTTTATGGTTTGTCCGGCTTGCGGAAATTTATTTTGATACACTATATAATCTTTCTCAATTTAAAATTTAGATTGTTTTAAATCTTATGCCTGATTCACTGTTTGCTACTGCTGTTTCCGTTTCCGAACTCAACGCTCTGGCGAAAAGATTGCTGGAAGAGAATCTTTTTGGCTTGTGGGTGGCGGGGGAGGTGTCCAATCTGACCCGCGCGGCGAGCGGGCATTATTATTTTTCATTGAAAGACAGCCGTGCGCAGGTGCGCTGCGCTATGTTTAAGGGCGTGGCGGCGAGACTTGCCGCGCCTTTGAAAGAGGGCGATCATATTGAGTTGACAGGGAAAATCAGCATCTATGAGGCGCGGGGCGAGTTTCAGATTACGGTAAATGAGGTGCGCCTGAAAGGCTTGGGGCAGCTCTACGAGGCCTATGAGAAATTGAAGGCCAAGTTGCAGGCGGAAGGTGTTTTTGCGGTGGAACGGAAAAAACCGTTGCCGCAACATCCGAAGACAATCGGCATTGTAACGAGCTTGGCCGCCGCGGCTTTGCGCGATGTGGTGACTACGCTCAGGCGTCGCGCGCCGGAAATTCCGCTGATTATGTATCCCGCGATGGTGCAGGGGGTAGGCAGCGGATTGCAGATTGCTCAGGCCGTGCAAACGGCTTCGGCGCGCGGCGAGGCGGATGTTTTGATTGTGTGCCGCGGCGGCGGCAGTATTGAGGATTTGTGGTCGTTTAATGAAGAGGTGGTGGTGCGCGCGATTGAGGCGTGTCGGATTCCGGTAGTCAGCGGTGTAGGGCATGAAACGGATTTTACGCTGACGGACTTTGTGGCGGACGTGCGCGCGCCGACGCCGACCGCTGCGGCGGAATTGGTTAGCCCCAATCGGATGGAATCACTGCATAAGTTGGCGCAAGCGCAAGGGCGCATGAAAGCGGCGTTGCAGCAGCGTTATTACGATGCGAGCCAGAAAGTAGACTGGTTTGCCCGCCAAATCCGCCATCCGAGCCAGAAGCTGGAGAGCCAGCGCATGCAGGTTAAGGCGCTGGATAATGCACTGGGTTCGGCAATGCGCAACCATTATCGGTTTAGCGAGCAAAAATGGACGCGTTTGCGGCAGCAGTTGGCCTATTTCAGACCGGATGTGGCGGCTTATAAACGTGAAGTGTCGGTTTTGCAGGCTGCTTTGCTGCAGAATCGGTATAACGGCTTGGCGCATTGCCGCCAGCGCTTGGAAAAACAAGCGGCTTTATTGGAGGCGGTGTCGCCGCAGCATATTCTGGCGCGCGGCTTTTCCGTGGTGCAAAACGGCCGCGGGCAGTTGGTTCGCAGTGCGGCCGGGTTGAAACAGGGGCAAAAGTTGCATATTGTGTTTGCCGAAGGGGAAACCGATGTGCGCGTGGCGGGCGAAACGGCGCAACCGGATTTGTTTGATGAGTCGTAAATCGGGTTGATTATAATGCTTGTCTGAAAAAATCAACTGCCATTTGATGCAACACAAAGCCGCCAATCGGTAAAGCGGCTTTTTATCTGCCGAAGTTATGCTATATTCAGAGCGATTTAATTCGCTTCACAAAATAAGGATATTCAAAATGAAAATCACCAGCTTTGGCGAGGTATTGTGGGATGATTTCCCGACCGGTAAAAAATTAGGCGGTGCGCCTTTGAACGTGGTTACCCGTTTGCGCTCTTTGGGTGCAGATGCAACCATCATCAGCCGCATAGGCAATGATGAAGACGGTAAAGGCATTTTGCTTGAAGTTGCGGATAAAAAAATAAACGCCGATTTGATTCAAATCGATCAGGAGCAGGCAACCAGCTTGGTAAAAGTAACCCTGACCGATCGAGGCAGCGCGCGCTATGAAATTGTTTATCCCTGCGCTTGGGATCGCATTGAAGCCAGCGATGAGGCCTGCCGGCGCGTTGCTGAATCGGATGCTTTCATTTTCGGCAGTTTGGCGACTCGCGACGAAGTTTCCCGTGCGGCTTTGAATAAGCTTATCGGCCATGCCAAATTCAAAATTTTCGACGTTAACCTGCGCCCGCCGCATTATGATTACGATCGTGTTTTGGATATGATGAGCATGGCCGATGTGGTGAAACTCAATGACTGCGAACTCTACGAGATTGCGCAGGAAGCCGGCTCCAAATATCATTCTCTGGAGCAGAACATTCATTTTCTTACTGAAAAATACGGTTGCCAGCGCTTGTGTGTTACTTTGGGCGAGCACGGCGCGGTGTTTTATGACCGCGGCCAGTGGACTTATCATGGCGGTTATAAGGTATCGGTGGCGGATACGGTTGGTTCGGGCGATAATTTTCTGGCCGGTTTTACCTACAAGCTTTTGAACAATGCTTCCGCTGATGAAACTTTGGCTTTTGCTTGTGCTTTGGGGGCGATGGTGGCTTCTCATCGCGGAGCCAATCCGGAAATCAGCTTGCAGGATATTGAGAATTTTATGTATCCGGCTTGATGATGTGAATATGAAATGCCTGTCTGAATTGTTCAGACAGGCATTTTGCTGTTTAGAATAGATTGATTCGGTAATTTGTATGCCAACTATCGCCAGCTTTAAATACGGATTTTTCTGCCTTCTTTGGCGCTGAGGTAGGCTTTTTCAATCAGCGTTAATACGGAGATGGCCTGTTCCATTGTTACCGGCGGCGGTGCGCGATGTACGAGCGCATCGTAAAGCTGCCGGTAGAATGCGCCGTAGTCGCCGCGCGTACCGGCGATTCGCCGGCGTATGATGTCGCCGTTGTTGGCTACCGTGTGGAGTAAGCCCCAATGTGTTTCCGGTTCTGAATTCCAGTTGCCGACGGGTTTTGCGCCGGCGGCCAGCAATGCTTCTTGGTTGTCTGCTTCTTGTTGGATGTAAGAGCCGAGTTTACCGTGCAGCGCCATAAACGGTAAGGGTTCGCGCGCATATTTGCTGCCTACCAAGTTGACCCGCTTGCCGTCGGTATAGTAAAGGATGATGGCAAAATAATCGTCGCTCAAAGCATTTTGATGCTGGTGGCGAATGTCGGCATACAGCGCTTCCGGCATGCCGAACAAATCAACTGCCATATCCAGCAGATGCACGCCTAAATCGTATACCAAGCCGACGCCTGCGCCGCCGGTTTCCTTCCATGCTTTCTTATTTAAGCCTGCGGCATAACGCTCGAAGCGGATTTCCGCATCGACAATATCGCCCAACAGATTTTCTGCCAGCAATGTCTTGGCGGTAAGCGGCGCGTGATCCCAGCGGCGGTTTTGGTATACGGTAAGCAGCACGCCTTGTTTTTCCGCCAGTGCGGCCAGATGGCGCGCTTCCTCTGCTGTTGCGCAGACGGGTTTTTCCACCAAGACGTTTTTGCCGGCCAGCAGGGCTTGTTCGGCTAAGGCGTAGTGGGTTTGATTGGGTGTGGTGATGACAATCAAATCAATATCGTCGGCTAATAAGTCGGCAAAATTTTCGCTGACCTGCGCATCGGGAAACGCCGCTCGACCTTTTTCTGCGGAACGGGCGTATACGCGCTGTAACTGAAAGCGGCCGTCGGCTTCCCAAAATGGGGCATGGAAGACTTTTGCAGATAAGCCTGTGCCGGCCAATCCTATTTTGATGATTTGAGGCATATTTTTCTTTTCGTGGGTGTTTGCTTATAAGCCTAACACAAAACCGTTTTCTTTGGCTTATAGGCGTTTTTAGGCGCTTGAGCTATAATTGACGCCGATATTGAATCGGACAATGCTTGTTTGAAAAGGTTTTCAGACAAGCCGTAGAATGTTATCGATGAAGCATTCTATGAGGATAACTTAAGGGAAAGATATGAAAAAATCCAATAGGGGCTATGCCCGCGCCGACCGTGTTAAAGAGCAGATTATGCGGGAAATGGCCGAGCTGGTGCGCACCGGATTGAAAGACCCGCGCGCGGGGTTTATTACGATTAACGAGGTGGAAGTAACCCGCGATTACAGCCATGCCACGGTTTATTACACTGTTTTAGACGACTCAACCCGTGAAATCACAGCCGAAGCGCTGGAGCATGCCAAAGGGTTTTTGCGCAGCGAATTGTCTAAGCGCATCAAACTGTTCCGTATACCAGAGCTGCATTTTTTGTATGACGAATCGGTTGAGCGTGGCATGAGCATTTCGCATCTGATTGACCAAGTGACGGCGGAAAAGCCGGTGGAAGAATAAATTTCGGTTTGTCGCTTAGCGAATATAAACAATGCCTGTCTGAAAGCCATTTCAGACAGGCATGTTTTTTAACCGATTGGGATAAGCTGCTTTACGGCACGGGTCGACTTGATTATGCTGATTGTTTAACTACAACAAGAAAGCTGCTTATGTCTGCCAAAGAAGAAACCCCCTGCACCAAGCGCCCCAATTATTTTTTATGGACTTCTCTGCTGGTCGGCTTGGCATCGGTTACTGCGGTGGTGAATCCGACTCTGTTGACCGACACCATTTCAGGCGCCAGTAAATTTTTCTATCTTAAATTCGACTGGCTGATTATGTGGCTGCCGCTACTGGCGTTTGCCGTAGGCTTGTCGGTGGCATTCTCACCGCGTTTCGGCAATATCCGTTTAGGCGGCAAAGATGCGGTGCCGGAATATTCTTTTCTCTCGTGGATGAATATGCTGTTTACCGCCGGTATCGGCGTGGGCATTGTGTTTTTCGGCCCGATTGAAGCGATGTGGCACTATTTTCAATCGCCTATCGGCCTTGAAGCCAAAAGCCTGTCTGAATCTCAGAAGGTGGAAAACGCCATGAGCCTTGCTTTGCATGTATGGGGCGTTCCGGCTTGGTCGTTGTATATGATAGCGGGTTTGGTGATGGCTTATTTCACTTACCAGCATCACACCGAATGCACGCCCGCCGCGCCGTTGCAATATGCGTTCAAACACAAAAAATGGGCCAAACCGTTGGGCGTGGCGGTTACCGGCATGGCGATTGTTTCGATTGCCATATCGGTGTCTTCATCGATTGCGGTGGCGGCGATGCAGATTTCTTCGGGGCTGAAAATTATTACGGGTATGGCGTTTGACAACATCGGCTGGAAAGCGGCCGTATTAACTGTATTGGCATTGTGTTACACCGCAGGAGCGGTGCTGCCGATTGGGAAAGGCATGAAATTCCTCGGCGACTGGACGATTTACCTTTCTTTGGTGCTATTGGCTTTTATTTTTATCGTCGGCCCGACGCATTATTTCCTGAGCACCATTGCGGTTGCAGTGGGCAATATCATCACGCAAACCGTGCACCATTCGTTTGAGCTTTATATGTTTCACAATCGCGATTGGGTGATTTGGTATCCGATGGCGTATTGGGTATGGTGGGTAACTTGGGCGCCTTTTGTCGGCGTGTTTCTGGCCAAAATTTCCCGTGGCCGTACGCTGCGGCAGTTTGTGCTGGCCTCCGTTATGGTGCCGGCAGGCTTTATCGTGATTTGGTTTTCGGTGTTTTCCGGCTTCAGCCTGCTTGATACGGTCGAAGGTACGGGGCATCTGGCCGAAATCGCCAATAAAGGGGATTATGAGGGTACGTTTTATTATTTGCTCAACATGCTGCCCTTATCCGGGCTGACCAAACCGCTGACCATCGTGATGTTTCTCGGGTTTGTGGTGACCACGGTAACCAGCGCGGCGATTTCGCTGGGCATCATGACCAGCAAAAGCGGGCGCAGCGAAAACAAAACCCATGCTCTGGTTTGGTGCGTGTTGATGGCCTTAATCAGCTATGCAGTAATTTTTTCCGGCAAAATCGAAGGCATCAAAGCGGTTGGTTCGTTTGCGGGCTTCCCTTTTGTTTTCATCATGTATTTATGGTTTGCCGCATTGTGGCGCCAGCTTAACCGCGATGTGCCGCGCGGGAGAAAGGAATAAAACTGTGAAAAAAGAGATTTTTTACTGGAACCAGAGCTTGCACGATAATATTACGGAAACAGCAATGCTGTTGTTGGCCATATTGTTTTTATGTTATGTGGTTAAGCTGGCGTTTTTCGATAAAGACGATTAAACCCTTTCAGACAGGCATAACAGGCCTGCAATCAAATGACTAATAAGGAGAACCTGATGTCCCGTCCACCTCGCTTACCCGTGCCGGATTTGGCCGAAACCTGTCGGCGTTATCTGCAGCAAGTACGCCCCTTGCTGAGTGAAGAAGAATATAAAGAAACCGTGGCCGCCACGCATTATTTTCAAACGCATAAGGGCATCGAATTGCAGGAAGCGCTGCGGGCTTTCGATAAGGAAGCTGAAGACAGCTGGCTGATTGACGGTTGGCTGGCCGGTTATCTGAATATCCGCAAGCCGTTGCCGCTAGCCAGTAATGTTGGGTTTGCCGTGCAAACGCAAGGCAAAGGGTTGGCAGAGTGGGCGGCTGCGCTGGCTTGCGTATGCGCCGATTATTACCATCAGCGGATTACCGCGCCGCAAACGCCTCAGGGTACGCCCGTTTGCATGGCGCAATGGGCCATTTTGCAAGGTGCCGCTCGTATTCCGCAGCAAGATTCCGATGGCTACCGCTTCGCGCCTAAGGGCAGCCGCCATATCGGAATTATGCACAATGGCTTCTACTATCGGATTGCCGCGCTTGACGAGCATTATGAGGCCTATCACCCCGATACGTTCAGGCAGGCATTCGAGCAAATCATGTCTGACACCGCGCAAAATCCTTATCCCATCGCCGTGCCGTGTTATCTCGGCGGCAACGAAACCGCCCGTGTGTATCAAGAACTGCACCGGCAGGAAGACAATGCCCGTTTGATTGAGCATATTGAGCAAGACCTTTTCCACATCAGTTTGAGCCATGAAGATTTAACAGCCGATGAAGACCTTGCCCGCGCTACCTTCCAGCCGCAGCAAAGCGTTTGGTGTTACAAACCGGCCACTTTCTGCTACAACACCGCAACCAACCGTTTCTTTCTGCATTGCGAGCATACTTGGGAAGACGGCAGCGCACTCAAAGGCATCATTACCCGTGCGGCAGAAAATTTGACGGGGCAGGCAGGCCAAAAAATCCGCCCTGCGATTTTGCGCTACGAATGGCAGCTGGATGCTGCACAGCAGAAAAATTGGCCGATCTGGCGGCAAAAATATGCTGAACAAGCCGCCCGCATGCGTGTCGGCAGCATCCGTGTTCCGTTTGCGGGAATGTGCATACCACAAGGCATGAGCCAAGATGCGCTGATGCAGTTTTTGCTGCAATACGCTCAGCTGTCTACCTACGGCAATATCCGTAATACCTACGAGGCGGTTGATGTCAGTCATTTCCAAAGCGGGCGTACCGAATGCGTGCGCCCCGTGTCGGAACAGTCGCTGGTGTTCGTCGGCACTTTGTTACAGGACAAACCGGATCGCTCGGCATTGGAGGCCGCTTTGGCCGAGCACAAAGCCCGCGTCAAAGCAGCCAAACTCGGCCAAGGCCCAAACCGACACTTGCTCGGTTTGCAGCTGATGGCAGCCAGAATCTGCCGCCGCAGCCCGGTTTTTTTCAAGGAGCACGGCTATCAAATTTTTACCACCGATTTCCTCTCCACCTCAACTGTAGGCGACGATTCCGCCATCATTAACTTTGCCTTTGCGCCGACTTCTTGTGGCGGCTTGGGCGTGAACTACACGATGGGCAGTGACGGTTGGCTGTTTACTGTCAGCCATGCAGTTAATCAGCAGCAGGAAGCCGGTGTGTTTCTAGCAGCTTTGAAACAGGGCGGCGAGCAGTTGTTGGCATTTTTGAATAAAGAATGCTGAGAAGAACACTTGTTATGCGGTAAAACAAGGCAGAATGCCCGCCACGTTTCCAGCGGCGGGTATAAAACGATATGAAAATGCCTGTCTGAAAACCAAGCTTTGTGATGCTGGTTTTCAGACAGGCATTGTAGATTTAAGTGTAGGCGTTTATTTGCCGAGTGCCGATAAAACTTGCGCTTTAACCGTTTCCACCGGTTGCGTGCCGTCTACCTTGATGTATTTCGGCGCGTGTTCGCCGGTTAGCTTGCTGTAAAAGCCGATTAATACCTCGGTTTGCTCGTGATATACCGCAAGCCGTTTTTTTACGACCTCTTCCTGGTCGTCGTCACGCTGGATTAAATCTTCGCCGGTAATGTCGTCTTTGCCTTCGGTTTTAGGCGGGTTGTGCTTGAGATGGTAGGTGCGGCCGGAAGGTAGATGCACGCGGCGGCCGCTCATGCGTTCGACAATCACGCCGTCTGGCACGTCGATTTCAACCACGGCATCGAGGTCGACGCCTGCTTCCACCATTGCCTGCGCTTGCGCCAGTGTGCGCGGAAAACCGTCGAATAGGAAGCCGTTGCGGCAATCGTCTTGGGCGATGCGTTCTTTAACCATGCCGATGATGATATCGTCGCGAACCAAGCCGCCTTCGTCGATGATTTTTTTAGCTTCCAAGCCCAAGGGCGTGCCCGCTTTGATGGCGGCGCGCAACATGTCGCCGGTGGAAATTTGAGGGATGCCGAATGCGGCGGTAATGAATTGGGCCTGCGTGCCTTTGCCTGCGCCGGGGGCGCCCAATAAGAGTGCTTTCATTAGGGTTCCTTTTTGAGTAGAGTGTCTATCAGTGCCGTATGCGGCAGACGGTTTTATTTTTCGGTAAAAAGCTGCCGTACGCGATCAAGGTCTTCTTGTGTATCCACGCCGGCTGCCGGCGCCTCCAGGGTAACTTCCACCGCAATCTGATGGCCGTGCCACAATACGCGCAGTTGCTCCAAAGATTCGGTGTGCTCCAATTCGGTTTCGGCCATTTCGGCGTAGCGTTGCAGAAAGCCCGTACGGTAGGCGTAAATGCCGATATGGCGCATCGGTGCTTCTTGCGGCAGTGTGCGCGTGTTTTCAGCCATGCTGTCGCGCGGAAAAGGAATCGGCGCGCGGCTGAAGTAAAGGGCGTTGTGGTTTTTATCCAGCACCACTTTTACCACGTTCGGATTGGTAAATTCGTCGAAACTGTGGATGGGATGCGCAGCGGTGGCCATTTGCGCGTTGTTTTCCACCAAAACTTCCGCCGTTCGGTTGATTAGCTCCGGCGCAATCAGCGGCTCGTCGCCTTGCACGTTGACCACAATCAGATGCTGGGGCAGGTTGAGTTTGGAGGCAGCTTCGGCCAAGCGGGCGGAACCGCTTTGGTGGCCGGGGGCCGTCATTACGGTTTCGATGCCGTGGGCTTGGCAGGCGGCTTCGATGTCGGCATGATCGGTAGCCACGATAATGCGTTGCGCTGCGCTTTTTTTCGCCTGCTCAGCTACGCGTACTACCATGGGCTTGCCGTGAATGTCGGCCAGCGCTTTGTTGGGCAGCCTCGAAGAAGCGAGCCGCGCCGGAATAATGACGATAAATTCGGTCATGCGTGCAACTCTTCTTCGGTTAGTTGGCGGGCCTCGTTTTCCAGCATATAAGGAATGCCGTCTTTAATCGGGTAGGCCAGTTTGCTCTGGCGGCACCATAATTCCTGCAAATCAGCTTTATATTCTAAAGGGGCTTTGGAAACGGGACAAACGAGGATATCAAGGAATTTTTTTTTCATTTAGATTACTTTCTTACTTTCTTACTTTGTTTCTTGCACTCATCTTTACCGCAGACAATTTGGTTGATATCGCGTTTGAGTTTGGGTGCGCTTTGTTCGGCTGATTGTGCTAAATCACGTTTTAAATTTTCGAATAAAGGCGATGAAGTCATGGCTTGCATGTATTTAGGTATTTTTGAGTTAATCGATTGGCCTACTGCAGAGCCGTAAAATTTAATCATGGCGTCTATTTCTTCTTGTGTGTAAATACTCCGCATTGTATCGATCGTGGCCTGTCGGATTTCAGCTATAGTTTTAGGGTTGTCTAAAATCGCGATTTCCTGTTGGACATATTGATGTAATTTGTTTTCGATAGCAATGCGTTTGTTGTTAGGCAGGCGTTGTATGCTTTCTTTGTATTTAGGATCACTTGTTATGAGCTGTATTGCCGAGGTACTTGCAAAATTTTTTAACGATCCTTCCATTAGTTGGTCAAACTGCTGGATTTTCATCAGGCGTTCCACCGATTCGAGGCTAGGCTGAGCGGCCCACACTGACGCGGAAGCTAAAAATAAGGTGGCGATGGTAAGTTGTTTTTTTAACATGTGTTTCTCCTTTGGATTGTTTAAATATCAGACTTAGCAGGCCTTAGGTTTAGATGTTGAATAACCGATTCGGCCAAATCCGGCTTGATTATCGCACAAACGGGCAAAACCCACACATTTTCTAAATGCCTGTCTGAAAGTTTGACGGCGTCTTTTTCGGTTATCACGATAATATCGGCTGCAGGAAAACGAAATGATGATATATCGGCATGGTCGGGTAGGGCGGTTTCGATATTGGGTCGCAAGCCTATGTTGCGTAAGGTGTTGAAAAAGCGTTCGGGTTTGGCTATGCCGGCGACAGCGGCGATTTGCAAGCCTTTAATGGCAGTGAGATTTAATTTTTCCTGCGGGCGGTTGAGACGGTAAATCTGCCCGGCTTGTAGATGGCTGCAAAATAGTTTGGTATTCGGTTGAAAGCCGTTTTCGGGCAATGCTTCGCTTCCGCTGACGATAACGGCATCAACCGAATCTAAACGGGATAAGGGTTCGCGAAGGCTGCCGTTGGGGATTAAATCCAAATTTTTGCGACCTGTATCGACGTAAGGAAATACGGCGATTTCCATGTCTCGTGCCAATGCGTAATGCTGCAGGCCGTCGTCGCAGATAATCAAGTCTAAATCGGGGTGGGCGGCCAGCAAGGCTTTTCCGGCCTTTGAGCGTTGGGCAGCCACGGCGGTGGGTGCGCCGGTTTGTCGATAAAGCAGGAGCGGTTCGTCGCCGGCTTCGCTAGCGGTGCTGTGTTGATTCAGCACGTGAACGGCGCTGCTTTTCCTGCCGTAGCCGCGGCTGATAATGCCTGCCTGAAAACCGCGCTGTTGTAATGCGTTAACCAATGCGGCCACTATGGGCGTTTTCCCTGTGCCGCCCGCATGGATGTTGCCCACCACAACAACTGGAACAGGCAGCTTTTCAACCGTTGCTTTGCCGGATAGATAGCGCTGCCGCCGCTGTGCCGATAGGGCGGCAAACAGACGTGAAAAAGGCCATAGCAAAATACTGAGCAAAGGATTGGGCTGCTGCCAGTGGCGCTCGATGATTCGGTGGAGTTGAGCCATAGTGATTAAACCGAGGAAGATAAGGGCGGATTTTAAACGTTAATCCTAGTAGGAACAATCAAGCGATATATTGAATGGTGGTTTCGATTTAAGGATGCTTGTCTGAAAAGCGAATCCGAGGGTTCGGTGGCGGATTGTGCTAAAATTTCCCATTATTATTTACCGATTCGACTGACCCGTTGGTTAGGTTCGGGCAGCGGAGTTTGAGAACCATTATGTTGGCTATCCTTACCATTACCGCTCCGGTTTTTATCATTATGGCGCTGGGCTATTTTTGCGTGCGTTTTAATGTGCTGACGCAAGAGCAGCTTGGCGGAATGGGGCTGTTTGTGATGCGTATCGGGCTGCCGATGTTGGTTTTCCATGCGATTGCCACCAGCCCGCTGGCTGAAGTGATGAATATGGTGTATTTGAAAGGCTATGCGCTCGCATCTTTACTGGCCTTTTTTGCAGGCTGCGTTGTGGCGCGTTGGCGAGGTCAGGAAAAAATCCATGCGGTGCTTAATGGGCTGGGCTCGAGCATGTCGAACTCCGGTTTCATGGGCTATCCATTGCTTCTGATGGCCATCGGTGCGCCGGCAGGTGTGTTTTTCACAATGAACGTATTGATTGAAAACATTTTGCTGCTGCCTTTGATGTTTGTGTTAATCGACCTTGCCCGCGGCGGATCGGCCAATATCTGGGCCACTTTGCGGCGCATTTTATTCGGTTTGTTGAAAAACCCGATTATCCTCGGTTTGTTGATTGCGCTGGTATTTTCGGTGTTCGGCCTGCCTTTGCCGGGCGTAGCTGAGAAAGTGAGCGGCATGCTGGCAACCGCTTCTTCGCCTCTGGCTTTGTTTGTGATCGGCGGCGGTTTGTATGGTTTGAAGATAAAAGGCGGTTGGGCGGATGCGCTGGTGCTGGTGTTGGGTAAATTGTTGCTGTTTCCTTTGTTGGTGGCGGTTTGTCTTTGGCTTTTTGGCGCGGATAGGCAGGTATTGTTTTCCGGTATTTTGTTGGCAAGTGTGCCGATGGCGAGCATGTATCCGCTGTTTGGCCGGGAATTCGGCTATGAGCGGCAAACCTCGGCCGCAATGCTGGCCACCATTATCGTATCGTTTTTCTCTCTATCGCTGGTTTTGTTTTTCTGGGGCTTGAATTGATAAAAAGCCTGTCTGAATGGTTTTCAGACAGGCTTTTTATTTTTATAAATCATTTCAGTCTTGCTGGTTTTCTAATTGCTGGCGGTTGAAATGTTCCAAACTTTCCAATCCGCGCAGAAAGCGGGAAAGTTCGCTCAATGCGCTTTGGTATACGTCTCGCTTGAAATCAATCACTTCATCAATCGGTGCCCAGTAGTGGTGCCAGCGCCAGCCGTCGAATTCCGGGTGACTGGTGGCTCGCAAGTGCACGTCGCTTTCTCTGCCGACCAATTGGAGCAGGTACCAAATCTGTTTTTGCCCGCGGTAGGAGCCGCGCCATTCGCGGCGAACCCAGTGGCTCGGTACGTCGTAGCGCAACCAATCGCGCGTGCGGCCCAAAATTTTCACATGATGCGGCAACAGGCCGACTTCTTCCAGCAGCTCGCGATACATCGCAGTTTCAGGGCTTTCGCCCGGTTTGATGCCGCCTTGGGGAAACTGCCACGAATGCTCGCGCACCCGTTTTCCCCAGAACACTTGGTTGTGCTCGTTGATTAAAACGATGCCGACGTTGGGGCGATATCCTTCTCTGTCCAGCATTATTGTCGCCCTTTTCTGTAGGTAAATTAACTGCACGATTTTCCCATATATAGGCCTGTCTGAAAAGCCTGCCTGCTTTCATCGGTGAGACGGAAAAGGCATCATGCAAAACGGGATTTGTCATTTTGGTTGCAGAATGCGGAAAATTGTTAAAAAATGTTGCTCTTTACGTTGTAATTGCTTGCATTGACAGGCATTTTGCCGTTTAATTGCGCCAATCGCGGTTTTGCCGCAGCCTCAAGATGCTGACTTTAATAATCAGTTGATTTTTTGCATGCCCTTAAACGCTTTTACACGCTCCTGTGCGATGTGCTGTCGGGGATATTTTGTTGATTTCATAAGGACAAACTAATGAAAAAAACCCTGTTGGTTTCTGCTTTGGCCGGTGTGTTGCTCGCTGCCTGCGGCGGTTCGCAGGATGGTCGAAACCAGTCGGAGAACGGCGGGAAAGCGATAGCGGCGCCTGCAACGAGCAAACTGAATATTTATAACTGGTCGGATTATGTCGACCCGGAAACCGTGGCGGAGTTTGAAAAGGATAACGGCGTCAAGGTTCGCTATGATGTTTATGACAGTAACGAAACTTTGGAAGCCAAAGTTTTAACCGGAAAATCGGGCTATGATTTGGTTGCGCCTTCCATTGCCAATGTCGGCCGCCAGATTAAAGCCGGTGCTTATCAGCCGATTGATAAGAGCCTGATTTCCAATTACAACAATATCGAACCGGATTTGTTAACTTTGATGGCCAAGGTCGATCCGGGCAATAAATATGCGGTGCCTTATTTCTGGGGCATCAATACTTTGGCAATTAATAAAGACAAAGTTGCCAAAGCCTTGGGTTCTGACAAACTGCCGGATAATGAATGGGATTTGGTATTTAATCCCGAATACACGTCCAAACTGAAATCTTGCGGCATCAGCTTTCTTGACAGCCCGACCGAGCAATACCCGCTGGCGTTGAATTATTTGGGTAAAGACCCGAACAGCGAAAAAGAAGAAGACTTGCAAGCGGCCACTGAAATGATGGGTAAAGTGCGCGATGACATCAAACGTTTCAGTTCTTCCGGCTATATCAATGATATGGCGGGCGGTGATTTGTGCGTGGCCATCGGATACGGCGGCGATTTGAATATTGCGAAAAACCGAGCCAAAGAAGCCGGTAACGGCGTAAATCTGGAAGTCTTGACGCCGAAAACCGGCGTCGGCATTTGGATTGATTCGTTTATGATTCCGAAAGGTGCGGAAAATGTAGCCAACGCTCATAAATACATCAATTACACGCTGAATCCTAAAGTGGCAGCGAAAAACGGCGATTTCGTTACCTACGCTCCTGCCAGTAAACCCGCGCGGGAATTGATGGACAAAACCTATGCTTCCGACCAGTCGATTTTCCCGAGTGAGGAAGTCAAAGCGAAAAGTTTTGTCGTGCTGCCCAAACCGGCGTCGGTTGTTAAATTGCAAACCCGTTTGTGGCAACAGCTTAAAGCCGGCAAATAAATTTTCCGTTATGTTTTCAGACAGGCAATGCCTGTCTGAAAACATTTTTAGCAAACGACAATCTATTTCAAACCAACTTTAAAAAGTAGATTCATGAATATTCTGATTTGTAATGATGACGGTTATCTGGCACAAGGCATTGCCGTGCTGGCACGCGTTGCGGCGGAGTTTGCCAACGTGCGGGTTGTCGCACCGGAGCGAAACCGCAGCGGCGTCAGCAATTCGCTCACGCTCGACCGGCCGTTGAGCATCAGGGAAGCCGAAAACGGTTTTTATTTTGTCAGCGGCACGCCAACCGATTGCATCCACTTAGGCCTGCACGCTCTGCCTGATTTTCAACCCGATTTGGTTTTATCCGGTATTAATCACGGCGCCAATATGGGAGATGACACGCTTTATTCCGGCACGGTAGCTGCCGCCACTGAAGCCTATCTGCTGGGCATTCCCGCCGTTGCTTTTTCGCTTAACGACGGAACCGACCGTTATTGGGAAACCGCCGAAAAAGCAGCCTGGATGATGATAGATCGGTTGACCGCCAACCCGCCGAAAAAGCCGGTATTATGGAATGTCAACATTCCTGCCGTGGCCGCAGAAGATATTCAAGGCATCAAAACGGTGCGGTTGGGGCGGCGCCATCATGCGCAGAGCATTGTTCCGGCAAGAAATCCGAGAGGCGAACCGATTTACTGGATTGGCCCGGTAGGTGGTGTTTCCGATAGAGAAGACGGGACGGATTTTGCCGAATGCGAGGCAGGTTTCATTACCGTGACGCCGTTGCAAATTGATTTAACCGGATTTTCGCAAATGGAAGAAGTAGCCGGATTTTGGCAAAGCACAGGCAGGTCTTAATTTAGCAAGCAAAGGCTGAACAAAATAAAATCTTGCAAAATTCACTGTTATGACGTTCGGAAGGCCGTAAAAAACTTGAGGGTAGCGCGCAATTTGATTATGATATGCGCCAAATTCCACCAAATCAAACAAAGAAGGTAAGCAAAGATGTTAAAGAAAACCGTTATCCGTACCGGCTCGGTTGCCATCGCTCTGATGCTGGGTGCATGTTCATGGACACAACCCGCAGCGCCTGTCGTGCAAGGCAATTCTTCTGGTGCGGCAGGTAGTTACGGTAATGAAGCCGGCAGCAGCGGAGCCTCATCATCTAATCCTTATGGCGCAACTCCTTATGAACCGAGTGCCGGCAGTGCCAGCGTAACGCCCGGCAGTGCGCCTTACACGCCGCCGCCCGCGTCTCCGGCGCCGACCACTTCCAGCGGCGGCAGCTACACACCTTCTTATGCGCCGGTTGACATCAATGCGGCAACGCATACCGTTGTGCGCGGCGATACCGTATATAACATCTCCAAACGCTACAACATCACGCAAGACAACCTGCGTGCATGGAATAATCTTGCAGACAATAATATTAGCGTCGGCCAGACTTTGCGCGTGAAACCGGCCGGTTATACCGCTCCTGCGGGTGGCAGCGCCCGCGCATCTGCCGCGCCGCAGCCGGCTCCTTCCGCAGCTCCCGCTCCTAAAGCGTCTTCTCCGGCCAGCGGCCCGGCTCATACGCCCACAGTGGCTACCGGCGGTGTGCGTAGCGTGGAAGGTATTACTTGGCAGCGTCCGACTGCGGGTAACGTGATTACAAACTTTACTTCATCCAACAAAGGCGTTGATATTGCCGGTACCGCAGGCCAGCCGGTAGTGGCAGCGGCCGACGGTAAAGTGGTATACGCGGGTTCGGGTCTGCGCGGTTACGGCAATCTGGTCATTATTCAGCATACTTCAACCTTCCTGACTGCGTACGGCCATAACCAAAGCCTGTCTGTAAAAGAAGGCCAAACCGTGAAACGCGGCCAGACGATTGCTAAAATGGGTAACAGTGATGCCGATCGTACCAAGCTGCATTTCGAAGTGCGTAAAGACGGCAAGCCTGCCAATCCAGCCAACTACGTTGCATTTTAAATTTTCTTCTTAACATAAACGCCTGCCTGAAGTTTGATTGGGCAGGCGTTTTGTTTAATTTAATTTGGTAGTAGTAACAAATATTTGAGCAATAATCGATATTTACTTGGTTTTATTGATTTTTTGCTACTTGTTTTCAGGCAGAATGGCTCTTTGGGGCTACTATTTTCCAAATTTTTTGGCCAATATTTTGATTCATTTGGCACTATTGCTCAGGCAAAAATAGGAATTTCAGCGAGAGATAGTTGGAAGTTTTCTTAACTTTATTTTTATTATTGAAAACCTTGTTTTTGGTCTTAGTTTTCCATTTCAATGGCATACCAATGACTGGGTGCTCCTCTTGATAGGTTTTATTATCTATATTATCTCTTAGGTTTTAGATCTTTTTGCTCTTAGTTAGGAAGCTCTGCAAATTAACTCGCTTACCCAAAAGCGCCGTCGGCAAGAAAAAGTCGAAAGAGTTTAGAAAATGAATATTTTAGTTGTGGGTTTGGGAACGATTGGCAGCATTTATGGTTATGTTTTTCAAAAGTCAGGTCATGAGGTGGTGCATTATCTTCGAAAAGGCAGCCCAAAGGCATCTATCAGAGAGCTCCAAGTAGATTTGCTAGACGGCCGAACTGAAAAAGAAGGGGGTCAACACAGTGATTCTTATCATGTGAAACATGGCTCAGCAAAGTATTATGATTTTATCTTTGTCAGCGTTCCATCGGGTGGGATTGCTTCTGTGCTTGATAGTCTGGAAGCGGATGGTATTTCAGGAACGCTGCTCTTTGCCTGTGGCATTTGGGAAGACCATTCTTATGTTGAAAAGCTGGTAAAAGGACGCCCTTATATCTTAGGCTACCCCGTTGCTGGCGGTAATATCGTGGGCAATAAACTGTCATGTTGTCTCTTTGACCACTTTATATTGGAAAGAGAAGAAAAAGCAGCAATTTCTAACTATCAGGAGTTGGCGCGGCTTTTTGCGGATTGCCAAATTAAATTGGAGCAGCCTTACGACATGTTGGAATGGATCTGGCTACATATGGCCATTAATGCTGGAGTCATTTCAGTTATGGGCAAGTTTGGAGATGTTAGAGATACGACTGCAGCGGCAGAGATGCTCATGGATTCTGTGCATTATTTAAAGGAAGCTGTCAAAGCCATTCGTGAAACTTCTCAAATCGTAGCTAGTCCAGGAGTCAATCTCAAAAACTATAAGAATGAGCTTTTACCCTATAAATTACCGACTTTCATTTCTGCGCCTCTTATGAAACGCATGTTTGCTAAAAAGGTGTTGACCCGTAAAATTATGACCCTGCATGGGAACACCCAAGACTTGTTATTTGTTTGTAAATGCCTTTATGATAGTGGCAAGGAAAATCAAGTAAGAGCACCTAACTTTTATGAAAATTATGAAAAGACTTTTGAAAGAATCACCTTGTTTTCAAAATAGAAATGAGAAACAAGAAGAGGGGATTTTTGTAATAAATCATTGTCGGAAGTATCAGAAGAAGTAACGGCCGAGGAAGTTTAAAAAGAGTTTTTTGTTTTGTTACTTAATTATTAGGAATAAAGTAGCTAAGCTAGTTATAAGGAAGCGAGATGACAAACATCAGTAAAGAGCAGGTATTGGAGGCCTTTCAATTTCGGGCGGCTACCCGCGCTTATGATCCTACGAAGAAAATCAGTGCGGAAGATTTCAACTATATTCTCGAATTGGCGCGCTTGTCGCCAAGCTCGGTCGGCTCGGAGCCGTGGAAATTTCTGGTGGTGCAGCAGCCCGAGTTACGGCAAGCCCTGAAACCGGTAAGCTGGGGCATGGCAACTCAAGTAGATGATGCGAGCCATCTGGTGGTGATTTTAGCGAAGAAAAATGCACGCTATGATTCTGCTTTTTTACGTGAGGCGCTAGAAAAACGCGGATTGAGCGAAGAGCAGATGAAGAAAGCTATTGCGGTTTACCAAAAATTCCAAACGGACGACATTAAAATTGTTGATGACGAACGTGCCATGTTCGATTGGGCTTGTAAGCAAACCTATATCGCGTTGGCCAATATGATGACCGGCGCTGCGCTTATCGGCATTGATTCATGCCCGATAGAAGGTTTTCAATATGATGAAGTGAACCGCATCTTGGCAGAAGCGGGTGTGTTCGATCCTGCGGAATGGGGCGTGTCGGTTATGGTTACTTTCGGTTATCGGGCCAAAGAAATCCGTCCGAAATCGCGTCGGCCTTTAGATGAAATTGTAGCGTGGATTGAGTAAAACAAACTTGCTCACTAAAATACCTGTCTGAAAAATATATTCAGACAGGCATTTTAGTTAACGCTGAATCGGGTTCAAGGATAACCAATGTAATAGGTTTTTCCTTTCAGATGATTTTTATTCTGTTATTAATGCTTGTCTGAAAATATTAATGCTTGTCTGAAAAATTATTGCTGCCAGCTTCTGGAATGGGCTGATATTCCCGAGCATTGATTGTGCCGGTGGGTGGCGGCGAAGTGTTTTCGCTTTCCTTTTTATCCTTTTTCTCTTTATCCGGAATCGCCGCGTTGATTACCGCACCAGTGCCTTTAACAGCGATCTTGCCGGCGGTTACCACCGTAGTGGCCGCTAAATCAACCGCACTGGCAACCAAGCAGCCTTGTAGGCTGAGGCAACAAGCAAGCAGAATGCCGATGCGTAATCTTTTATTCATTTGAAATTCCTGCAAAGCGATTCTAAAATCAGATAGGGCATTATAGCCGCAAAAGCATAATGCCTGTCTGAAAGCTTTTTTCAGACAGGCATTTGCTATAATCTTATCTTTCCCGAACCTCAAATCAGGCATGCGCCATGCAAGTGATTCAATATCCCGATTCTCCGTTCAAATTGCACCAGCCTTTCCCGCCTGCCGGCGACCAGCCCACTGCCATTGCCGGGTTGTTGGAAGGCTTGGCAGACGGCTTGTCTTATCAAACTCTGCTCGGCGTAACCGGCTCAGGCAAAACCTACACCATGGCCAACGTTATCGCTCAAAGCGGCCGGCCGGCCATCATCATGGCACACAACAAAACTTTGGCTGCCCAGCTTTATGCCGAAATGCGCGAATTTTTCCCTGAAAATGCGGTGGAGTATTTCGTATCGTATTACGACTATTACCAACCGGAAGCCTACGTGCCCAGCCGCGATTTGTTTATCGAAAAAGATTCGGCGATTAACGAGCATATCGAGCAAATGCGTCTTTCCGCCACCAAAAACCTGATGACGCGTAACGACGTGATTATCGTTGCCACCGTTTCCGCCATCTACGGTATCGGCGACCCGACCGAATACCAGCAAATGGTACTTTCCGTACGCGAAGGCGAAACATTGGCTCAGCGGGAGATTATTTCCACATTGGTTTCCATGCAATACGACCGTGGCGAAATGGACTTCAAACGCGGCAGCTTTCGCGTGCGCGGCGACGTGATTGACGTTTATCCTGCTGAGAGCTCGGATAATGCCCTGCGCATCAGCCTGTTCGACGACGAAATCGACCGTCTCGACATATTCGACCCGCTTACCGGCAGCATGATACAGCGCGTCGGCCGTTATACCGTGTTTCCTTCCAGCCATTATGTTACCCCGCGCGATACCGTATTGCGAGCCTGCGAAAGCATCAAAGCCGAGCTGCGTGAGCGCATTGATTTCTTTACCCGAGAAAATCGGCCGGTCGAGCAGCAGCGCATCGAGCAACGCACCCGATTCGATCTTGAGATGCTTTATGAAATGGGCTTCTGCAAAGGCATCGAAAACTATTCACGCCATTTCTCAGGCAAAAAAGAAGGCGATCCGCCGCCCACGCTGATGGATTATCTGCCCGACAACGCCATTATGTTTATCGACGAAAGCCACGTTACCGTTACCCAAATCGGCGGCATGTACAAAGGCGATGCCTCGCGCAAACAAAATCTGGTCGATTACGGTTTCAGATTGCCTTCCGCCCGCGACAACCGTCCGCTTAAATTTCCCGAGTTTGAAAAAATCATGCCGCAAACCATCTTCGTTTCAGCCACGCCGGCCAAATACGAAGAAGAACATGCGGGGCAGGTGGTGGAGCAAGTGGTGCGCCCGACCGGCTTGGTCGACCCGCAAATCATTATCCGCCCCGTTGCCACTCAAGTGGACGACTTAATGAGCGAAATCAACGAACGCATTCAAAAAAACGAACGTGTGCTGGTAACCACCTTAACCAAACGCATGGCCGAGCAGCTAACCGACTATTACAGCGAACTCGGCATCAAAGTGCGCTATCTGCACAGCGACATCGACACTGTAGAGCGCGTCGAAATCATCCGCGATTTGCGCTTAGGTTTGTTTGACGTGCTGGTCGGCATCAATCTCTTGCGCGAAGGCCTGGATATTCCCGAAGTTTCACTCGTCGCTATTTTGGATGCTGACAAAGAAGGCTTTCTGCGTTCGCACCGCAGCCTGATCCAAACCATAGGCCGCGCTGCCCGTAATGTAAATGGCATCGCCATTCTGTATGCTGATAAAATTACCGACAGCATGAAAGCCGCCATCGAAGAAACCGAACGCCGCCGCGAAAAACAAACCCGTTTCAATCAAGAACATGGCATTATCCCTCAGCAAATCAAAAAACAAGTGAAAGACATCATTGATGGTGTCTACCATGAAGATGAGGCTTCAGGCAGCAAAGGCCGTCTGAAAGGTAAGGGGAAAGGCGTTAAAGTCGGCGAAATTCACAATGAAGAAGATGCTCTAAAAGAAATCGCCAAACTGGAAAAAGCCATGCAGCAGGCGGCACGAGATTTACAGTTTGAAGAAGCAGCTGTTTTGCGCGATAAGATTCGCGGGATTAAGGAAGGATTGTTGTTTGGGGCGGAATGAGTTTCTGTTTCTTGTTTATTGAAATTAAATATATAGTTACTATTAATAATATTTATTATTATTAAAATATATCAACTATTTTAGTATTCTGAAAATAGTGGCACATTGCATTTTTTATAATTTTATTAAAAGGAAAATCTAAATGGATGAAAAAGAAAAATTTCAATTTAATCTTATGAAAGATATTATTCTTTCTATGACTTATAATGATTCTGTACAGTTAGATAGGTTTATCTTGGAATACGATTTTAATGAAGAGCAGCAAAATTTACTATTAAATATTTTAGATGAATTTGCTAATAAAGAAAACTTTACATACAGTAAATTTGAAAGATGCTTACGTGAAATTTTTGGTTGGAGTTATCAAATAGTGTTAAATCTTTAATAAATACTTTATATGATGAGAATCGTTACCTTGAAGTAATAAAGCAGTATTTGACCTCCTTGAATAAGGACATGCCTGGCCCTTCTATTGAATATCACAAAATTGCGCATGAGATGAGGATTATATAAAAAGTGCTAGGTTTGTGATTTGAATTTTATTCGTAAAGAATAGTTTGCTAAAAAAGCCTGCCTGAAAATCTTAAAGGTACTATTAAATTTACTTTTTATTGAGTTTTTGTCTTTTTTAAAGGGGCTGTCCTAGATAACTAGGACAAATCATGCTTTACTAATTGTTTTAAAAT
>NZ_JAUMZU010000008.1 GCF_030527965.1 Neisseria sp. | reverse complement strand
AAAATGCAAACCTTCAAAACGCAAACCTTTGGAGCGCAAACCTGCAAGAGGCGAACCTTCGAAGTGTAAATTTGCTAGGCACCACATCTTTAGAGATGTGTAATGCAAAAGATTTTACAGGTTCGATTGTTTCATATTCAGACAAGCATGCCGATAAAGAAAAATGGCACCAATTCAAAGAAAAAGGCGGAATTATTTTATATACTGAATCAGGAGAAGATACTAACCAAGACCATGTTGACTTAGATAATAAACGCGTCGTCATCACAGGCAAAAACGGCCAAGGAATATTTTATTATCTCAATTTACCGATAACAATCAACCTTCCTGAAACACAACAAGAGAACCCTGATTGGGAAATCAGCATTGAAGATATTTAAATAAGTTTGAGCCTATCCAATACGTTAATCCAATATAAAAACCATAGCCGATATATCACACCGGCTATGGTTTTTTCTCAGATCAACCATTTATTTCTAAAAACATCCAAGCGTGAGCAAAATCTCTTATTCAGCACCCGGCGGATTCATGGCCAGCGGCGCGTCATGCTCAAGCCGCATTTTGCGGCCTTCGGGGGCTGATACGGCCATCGGTAAATTGGTTTTCAAAGATCGGGCAAACGGGCCGCGATAAACTTTGGCCCCTTGATGGGTTAAATTGGATTGCGTGTCGATAAAAATCTTGCCGCCGATACGTTGCCAAAGATGGCAGAAACCGTAGTCTTCCGAGAGATAGCGGCGGCTTTGCGGGTCGACGAAACAATCGAAAAAACGATAATGCAGGTTTTCTTCTTCCGGCTCGTAATCGCTGTCTGAAACGTATTGCAAATCGGGGTAAGCCGCGATCATGCGTTCGAACACGCTGCGCTTGATAACCATAAAGCCGGTGGGCGCTTCGTCTACTTCCATAAAGCCGTCGGCATCGATATGCAGGGCGATTTCGCCGTTTTCATCCAAGCGGCTGGTGTTGATGGTGTAGCGGGTGTAAGCCGCTTCAAATTCGGTGCGCGTCATGCCTTGCGGCAGACCTGCTTCGGGCCAGTTTTCTCGCTTGAGCGGGTATACGCCGGCTACCACATCTCTATCGGCTAAGAGCAGGCGATATACGGCTTCGGGGGAAAAGCCGATATCGGAATCCATCCAGAAAAGATGCGTCCATTCGGGGTTGGCCAAAAAGGAAGCAACGCAATTATTGCGGGCGCGGGTAATCAGGCTTTCGCCGCGTTGCAAAACGATTTGCAGCGGCATGCCGACTTTCTGCGCATGGTTGGTTAGGTTGAGCAGCGAGAGAACGTAATTATGGAAATATTTACCGTCATGGCTGGGCGTCATGATTGCGGGATACATCTCGCGAAGTGCGGATTCGGGCAACATCAATTTTCCTCGGTAGAAAAGCGCCATTATAGCTAATTTTCATAAAACAGTTGCATCTGTTATTTTCAACTTATAAAAAGTTAAAACCTGTCTGAAAACGATTTTCAGACAGGCTTTGATGTTTCGTTTTATATGCTACTCTGTGCAAGCTTACGGGCAGGGATTGCTGATTTCAGCGTGAACCGCATCGATTGCCGCCAACACATCTTCGCTTAATTGCACTTCTGCGCTGGCAATGTTTTCGCGCAACTGCGCCATCGTTGTGGCGCCGATGATGTTGCTGGCCACAAATTTTTGCTGATTCACAAACGCCAGCGACAATGCGGTCAGGCTCAAGCCGTTTGCTTCGGCGATTTCGGCATAACGCTCCACCGCTTCGAATGCCTTGGGTTTGGTATAACGTTGGAAACGCTCAAACAAAGCCAAGCGGCTGCCTTCCGGCCGCGCGCCGTTACGGTATTTTCCGCTCAACACGCCGAAAGCTAACGGCGAATAGGCCAGCAGCGGCACTTCTTCGCGCAAAGCGATTTCACTCATGCCCACTTCATAGCTGCGATTCAGCAGGTTATAAGGATTTTGCACGCTGGCCACCCGCGCCAATTCTGGATTCTGCTCATGTAAATTCAGATAGCGCATGGTGCCCCAAGGCGTTTCGTTTGATAAGCCGAACGCGCGGATTTTGCCCTGTTTTACCAACTCGCTCAAAGCGTCCAACACTTCGGCAAACGGCGTAAACCGCTCACTCCCGTCGAGCGCCGACACGCCCAAGCGGCCAAAATAATTCACTTTCCGCTCCGGCCAATGCAGCTGATATAAGTCGAGATAATCGGTATTCAAGCGTTTCAGGCTGGCTTCGCAAGCCTCGATAATCTGCGCGCGTGAAAAATCGTTGCCGCCGCGAATATAGCTGTCCAGCCCGTTGGTATTATTGCCGGTAGGCCCGGCCACTTTGCTCGCCAGCACAAAATCATCGCGCCGGCCGCGCGCTTTAATCCAATTGCCGATATATTGCTCGGTGCGCGTATACGTTTCTTTGCACGGCGGAACAGGATACATCTCGGCCGTGTCGATAAAATTCACTCCGTTTGCCAACGCATAATCCAATTGCTCGTGCGCTTCTTGCTCTGTGTTCTGCTCGCCCCACGTCATCGTGCCGAGGCAGATTTTGCTCACTTTGATGCCACTTCGGCCTAAGTATCTTTGCTCCATTGCCCTGCTCCTTTCCTTATTATTTAAAGGTCAATACATTGGCTAACAATCATGCCTGTCTGAAAACCCTTTTCAGACAGGCATTCTGATTTAAAGTTTAAAACTGTTGATCATGCGTTTATCCGAATCAATCGAACACCAGTTTGTCTCCATCGGCTTTGATGTGAATCGCGCTGTCAGGTTTGTAAGCACCTTCCAACAACCGAATAGACAACGGATTTTCAATTTCAGCCTGAATGGCACGTTTGAGCGGGCGGGCGCCGTATACCGGATCAAAGCCGGCTTTGGCAATCACATCCAACGCAGCGTCATCCACATGCAAATGCAAATTCATGGCTTCCAAGCGTTTTTTCAGGCCTGCAAGCTGGATTTTAGCGATGTTTCGGATATTGGCCTGATCCAAGCCGTGGAACACCACCACCTCGTCAATGCGGTTAATCATTTCAGGGCGGAAATGCTCTTTCACATCTTCCATCACCACATCTTTTACTGCTTCATAATCGCTTGTACCCAATTTCTGAATATGCTGGCTGCCGATATTCGACGTCATCACAATAACGGTGTTTTTAAAATCCACCGTACGACCCTGCCCGTCGGTCAAGCGGCCGTCATCCAGCACTTGCAGTAAAATATTGAACACATCAGGATGCGCTTTTTCCACCTCGTCCAGCAAAATCACGCTATACGGTTTACGGCGCACTTGCTCGGTAAGATAACCGCCCTCTTCATAGCCAACGTAACCCGGAGGTGCGCCAATCAAACGGGCAACCGCATGTTTTTCCATATATTCCGACATATCAATGCGGATCAGATGGTCTTCGCTGTCGAACAAGAAATTCGCCAACGCTTTGCACAACTCGGTTTTACCGACACCAGTCGGGCCTAAAAATAAAAAGCTGCCGTAAGGTTTGTTGGGATCGGCCAAGCCGGAACGGCTGCGGCGAATGGCGTCGGATACCGCACGCACCGCCTGATCTTGTCCAACCACGCGTTTATGCAGCACTTCTTCCATTTTCAAAAGTTTGTCCCGTTCGCCTTCCATCATTTTTGCCACGGGAATGCCTGTCATACGCGACACGATTTCAGCCACTTCGTCCGCCCCTACTTCGGTGCGGAAAAGTTTGTTGGTATGTTTCACTTCAGGGTTGCTCTCAATCGCTTGCAGCTGCTGGCCCAATTTGGGCAATTCGCCGTATTCCAGCTCGGATGCACGGGCAAAATCGCCTTGGCGTTTGGCCTGCTCGATTTTCACTTTGATTTCGTCGATTTGTTTTTTAATATCGGCCGTACCGGCAGTTGATGCTTTTTCGGCTTTCCAGATTTCGTCCAAATCGGCATATTCTTTCTGTAATCCAGAAATTTCTTCGTCAATCAGCTCCAAACGTTTCTTACTTGCCTCGTCGCTTTCTTTTTCAACGTGCATCCGCTCCATTTTGAGCTGAATAATACGGCGGTCGAGCTTATCCATTTGCTCCGGTTTGCTGTCGAGCTCCATTTTGATTCGACTGGCCGCTTCATCAATCAAATCAATGGCTTTATCCGGTAAAAAACGGTCGGTAATATAGCGGTTGCTCAATTCGGCCGCAGCCACGATGGCCGGGTCGGTAATATCGATACCGTGGTGGATTTCATAACGCTCTTGCAAACCGCGCAGAATCGCAATAGTGTCTTCCACGCTCGGCTCTCCGACCAAAACTTTCTGAAAGCGGCGCTCCAGCGCGGCATCTTTTTCGATGTATTGACGGTATTCGTCCAGCGTAGTGGCGCCAATACAATGCAATTCGCCGCGCGCCAGCGCAGGCTTCAGCATATTGCCGGCGTCCATTGCGCCGTCGGTTTTACCCGCGCCAACCAATGTATGAATCTCATCGATAAAAATCAAAGTATTGCCATCGTCTTTAGCCAGATCGTTCAACACACTTTTCAAGCGTTCTTCAAACTCGCCGCGGTATTTTGCACCGGCGATCAACGCAGCCAAATCCAGCACCAGCAAGCGTTTGTTACGCAAGCTCTCAGGCACTTCGCCATCTACTATCCTCTGTGCCAAACCTTCTACAATGGCGGTTTTGCCGACACCTGGCTCACCGATTAAGACAGGGTTGTTTTTCGTACGACGTTGTAAAACCTGAATGGCACGGCGGATTTCATCATCACGGCCGATAACCGGATCCAGCTTGCCTTCACGTGCCCGTTGGGTTAAATCAAGCGTATATTTTTTCAACGCTTCGCGTTGATCTTCTGCATTGGGATTATCCACAGACGCCCCTCCTCGCACCGCATCAATAGCGGCATTAATGTTTTGTTCGGTTGCACCGGCATTTTTCAGAATCTTGCCGGTAGCATCATTTTGCTGGATAAGCGCCAACGGAAATAATTCGCTGGCAATATAAGCATCTCCGCGTTTAACGGCTGCTTTATCCATCAAATTTAAAACGGCCTGCAATTCGCGACTAGGCAGAATCTCCCCACCATTACCCGATACTTTGGGCAAAGCGTTTAAATTCTGCTGTAATTGTTGTTTCACTTGGGCCACATTGGCACCCGCGTTGGCCAGCAAAGCCGTAATGCCGCTATCATCATCCAGCAGCGCTTTTAAGACATGGCCGGCTTCTAAATAACTGTTATCGGCCGCCAATGCCAAGCTTTGCCCTTCTTGCAAAGCCTGTTGGAATTTAGCGGTTAATTTATCAAATCTCATATTCTTTAACTCCCTAACTTGAATGGAATAATTTATTGGATGAATGTCATATTGGGTTGGCAAGTTGTATTTCAATAGTTAGATTTTATTAATTTCGCTTGACACTAAAATAAATATATGATTAACAAACAAAAAACTCTAACATTATGATTAATATGAAATTAGTCCGAATTCAGTAAAGAACAAGCCCGTTCAACAATAAATCCGTTCCGAAAAACAATCATGATAAAAAGGCGGAAAACAGCGAAAAAAAAGCCGCCCAACGGCAGCTTATTAAACCTAGCTAATATGGAAGTATCGCATTCAACCCTTAACGCTGACGCGCTTTAAAGCGGGGGTTGCTTTTGCAAATTACATAAACCTTACCACGGCGGCGTACAACCTGACAATCCCGATGCCGCTGTTTGGCTGTTTTTAAAGACGATAATACTTGCATAGCTTATCCTTTTTTCAATGCATTCATCATTCCCGCATAGCGCTGATTAAAGCGGCTGGCGCGGCCCTCTTTGTTATGCTCCCTCCGTTTACCGGTATAGGCAGGATGGCTGGCAGAGGAAGTTTCCAGCATAAACACCGGATATTCCTGCCCGTCTCGCCACACCATGGTTTTAGAAACCGGCGCGCAAGAACGAATCAACCAACCCTCATCCGCGCTACTGTCGTAAAACAAAACAGTACGGTAATTTTCAGGATGAATATTCTTTTTCATAAACCCTCCTAATTTGTTATAACGTAACATTATACTCAAACTAAACGGCTTAATCAATATCATCTCAACTCAAACCGCATCTGATGCCTGTCTGAAAAAACCGGCCGCATATTTCAGCGGTCGGTTTGGCTTTGCATGACAACGTCTCATTACCAATAAGTAACGTACGAGTCCAAATCGTTATTTTTAGCGCCGGATACCGGTTCTTCTGCCGTTCCCACCATCAGCAAAGCAATGATTTTATCTTTTTCCGCACAGCCAAACGCCTCGCGGATTAAAGGGCTGTTTACCCACAAACCTGAAATCCATACGTTGCCAAAACCTTGAGCGACGGCCGCCAGTTGAAACGCATAAGCCGAACAAGCGGCACTCAACATCTGCTCCCATTCAGGCTTCGGCTTGCAGACCTCTCGATTCGGGCTGAAAGTTACCCCTACCACCAGCGGCGCCATCGTGCCTACTTTTTCCGCCTTTTTAAGGCTATCCTCGCCGAAATTCAATTCGACAACCGTCTGTTTCAACAATTCCCGAAAACGCGCCAAGCCCTCTTCGCTTTCGATAACCGTAAATTTTACCGGCCGCATATTGCCGTGATCAGGCACTTGAGTTGCGGCTTGCAACATCATTTCCAACTGATTTCGATTGGGCCCGGGAGCCGCCAGTTTTTTATCCGAACGTCGGGTAGTCAATAATTCCAATGCATCCATGACGGTTTTGTCTTTCCAAATGAAAATGTCTTTATCTTATAGCATAAGTTTTCCGCTTTAACCATGCCTGTCTGAAACGCTAAGCTTATCCTTTTCAGACAGGCATGGAGCGGAGAAACACGGTAATAAAACGGCCTGCCGGTTAAGGCAGGCCGCTTCTTTTCCAGCTTGCGCAAAAGCTGTTTGCTTTGGTAGGTTTGTGTATTATATTAAGCAGGCGAACCGGCTTAATCCTCTTGCGCTGCGGTTTGTAAATAATTTTGCAGACCCAACTCAACAATCATCTCTTGCTGGGTTTCCAACCAATCAATGTGTTCTTCGTTGGTATCTTTCAACTTGGCCAACAGGGCTCGGCTGACATAATCTTGCTTAGCCTCGCATTCGGCAATGGCTGCGACCAATGCGTCATGTTTTTCCTGCTCTTTCGTTAAATCGCATTGAATAATTTCTTGAGCGTTTTCACCAATCAACAATTTACCCAATTCTTGCAGGTTTGGTAAACCTTCAAGCATCAGAATGCGCTCAATAATTTTATCCGCAGCCTTCATTTCCACAATCGATTGCTTGTAGAAATTCTCGCTCAATTCCTCAAAACCCCAATTTTTCAAAATACGGGCATGCAGGAAGTATTGGTTAATGGTTATCAGCAGCAAGCCTAAGTTTTTATTCAGCTCGCGGATAACGGAACGATCACCTTGCATAATTGATTCCTTTCATCGAATCCGAAATCAAACCTGGCTTTGCAAGTAATTGTTCAAACCAACCATGTCAATCAAGCGCAATTGTTGTTCCAGCCAGTGGGCATGATCTTCTTCCGTATCTTTCAATTGCTCAACCATCAATTCACGGGTAACGTAATCTTGATGCTCTTCGCAAAGACGGATGCCTTTTTTCAAAGCCGCACGAACTTCAAATTCGGTTTCCAAATCTGCTTTCAACATGGAAGGCACGTCGGTGCCCAAATTCAATGCGGCAGGAACCATTTTCGGCGTGCCACCCAGCATTAAAATACGACGGATAAACTGTTCGGCATGGCCGGTTTCATCTTCCATTTCATGACCGATGCGGTCAAACAGTTTGTTATAACCCCATTCCGCATACATACGGGAATGGATAAAATATTGATCGCGAGCGGCCAGCTCTCCGGCCAACAATTCATTCATATAATCGATTACAGCTTGATTGCCTTGCATGATTTTCCTTTCAACCACCCCATAGTGGCTTGATGTTTTTTTAACGACTGCGTGTATTTATTCAAGTCGCAATTCTAGCAACAATTTTATTTTTTTCAATTTTTCTATTTAAAATACAAACAATTATCAACAACAACCCGTCCAATTTTTCAGCCCGAAAAATATCATTTTCTTGTTTTCTATGACATTTTGTTGGAGATGATTTTGATAAGCTCTATCAATCATATTTATGATTTACATAAATTAACCCTAAACTGTTGTTTTTTGCTGCTGAATATTCCGCCGTATCCCCAAATAAAAGCATGTTATAATTCACAGTTTTTCAAATTTAGCTAAAGCACAAACAACATGAAACAAATCCGCAACATTGCGATTATCGCCCACGTCGACCACGGCAAAACCACGCTGGTCGACCAACTTCTGCGCCAATCCGGCACCTTTCGCGCCAACCAGCAGGTTGACGAGCGCGTTATGGACAGCAACGATCTTGAAAAAGAGCGCGGCATTACCATTCTTGCCAAAAACACCGCCATCGAATACGAGGGCTACCACATCAATATCGTCGACACCCCCGGACACGCTGATTTCGGAGGCGAAGTAGAACGTGTATTGGGTATGGTTGATTGCGTGGTATTGCTGGTAGACGCACAAGAAGGTCCGATGCCGCAAACCCGTTTCGTAACCAAAAAAGCCTTGGCTCTCGGCCTGCGCCCTATTGTGGTCATCAATAAAATCGACAAACCCAGCGCCCGCCCGAGCTGGGTTATCGACCAAACCTTTGAATTGTTCGACAATCTCGGCGCTACCGACGAGCAACTGGATTTCCCCATTGTTTACGCATCCGGTCTGTCCGGCTTCGCCAAGATGAACGAAGCCGACGACAGCAGCGATATGCGCCCGCTGTTTGAAACCATTCTGAAACACACCCCGCCGCCCTCCGGCGATGCCAACAAACCGCTGCAGCTGCAAATTTCCCAGCTCGACTACGACAACTATACCGGCCGTCTCGGTATCGGCCGCATTTTGAATGGCCGCATCAAACCGGGCCAAGTGGTTGCCGTTATGAATCATGAGCAACAAGTGGCACAAGGCCGAATCAACCAACTGCTCGGCTTCAAAGGTTTGGAACGCGTGCCGTTAGAAGAAGCGGAAGCGGGCGATATCATCATTATTTCCGGTTTGGAAGAAATCGGCATCGGCGTGACCATTTCCGATAAAGACAATCCTGTCGGTCTGCCGATGTTGAGCGTAGACGAGCCGACTCTGACGATGGATTTCATGGTAAACACCAGCCCGCTGGCCGGAACCGAAGGTAAATTCGTTACCTCGCGCCAAATCCGCGATCGCTTGCAGAAAGAATTACTGACCAACGTTGCATTAAGAGTGGAAGATACGGCGGATGCCGACATATTCCGCGTATCCGGCCGCGGCGAGTTGCATTTGACCATCTTGCTGGAAAACATGCGCCGTGAAGGCTATGAGCTGGCCGTAGGCAAGCCGCGCGTGGTTTACCGCGATATTGACGGCCAGAAATGCGAGCCGTATGAAAACCTTACCGTTGACGTTCCCGACGACAACCAAGGCGCTGTCATGGAAGAGCTGGGTCGTCGCCGCGGCGAGCTGACCAATATGGAAAGCGACGGCAATGGTCGCACCCGCCTCGAATACCACATTCCCGCCCGCGGCCTCATCGGCTTTCAAGGTGAGTTCATGACCATGACGCGCGGCACCGGCCTGATGAGCCACGTGTTCGACGACTATGCTCCGGTCAAACCCGATATGCCCGGCCGCCACAACGGCGTGCTGGTTTCTCAAGAACAAGGCGAAGCCGTGGCTTATGCTTTATGGAATCTGGAAGACCGCGGTCGCATGTTTGTTTCGCCCGGCGAAAAAATCTACGAAGGCATGATTATCGGTATCCACAGTCGCGATAACGATTTGGTGGTCAACCCGCTCAAAGGCAAGAAGCTGACCAACGTCCGTGCCAGCGGCACCGACGAAGCCGTACGCCTGACCACGCCGATAAAACTCACTCTGGAAAGCGCGGTAGAGTTTATTGATGATGACGAACTGGTGGAAATCACGCCGAAATCCATCCGCTTGCGCAAACGTTACTTACAAGAAAACGAGCGCCGCAAACACTTCAAAAAACTAGACTAAATCCGAACAATGCCTGTCTGAAAATTTCAGACAGGCATTTTATTCAGCAAAGCAAGTTGAATTAATTTAAAAATACACCATATTGAAATTTGTTTAATACCTTAAGTCGGAACCGAATCATGAAAAAACATCTAGTCCTACTCGGCCTTACCGCATCCCTTATTCTTTCTGCCTGCGGCGACAGCAAACAAGCCAAGCTTGAAGCACAACTCAAAGCCCAGCAAGAACAAATCGCCCAGTTGCAAGCGCAACAAGACGGCACCGTTTACCAACTTGCCGCCAGCGCAGTCAACGAAACCTTGCCCGCCGAAGCACAGGAAAAAGGCAAAAACGGCGAAATCGTTACAGGCAACGACGGCCAACAATATATGTACGATTCATCTACCGGAAGCTGGTTGCTGCAAAGTTTGGTCGGTGCCGCAGCCGGCGCCTTTATCGGCAACGCCTTGGCCAACAAATTTACCAGAGCGCCTGCCAACAGCGCAGCAGCACAGCAAGTCCGTACCCAATACGCCCAACAATACCGCGGCAAAACGGCACAAGTCCCCAATAAGCTGACCCCGCGTCAACAAGCCGCCCGGCAAGCCAATTCCTCGGCCTACCGCCAAACCAACAAAGCACCAAACAATTACCAACAACCCCGCCAGCAGCGCAGCTTCGGCCTCGGCCGCGGTTTTGGTCGCCGCCGTTAAAACCCGGCTGAACAATCTACCCATCCCATTGCCAACAATATTTCAGACAGGCATCATGCCTGTCTGAAACAACCCGAAAGCAGGATAAACCATGAGCAACTCAAAACACAGCAAACTCATCATTTTAGGCTCCGGCCCTGCCGGCTATACCGCTGCCGTTTACGCCGCGCGAGCCAATCTCAGCCCTACCCTCATTACCGGCATCGCACAAGGCGGCCAACTCATGACCACCACGGAAGTCGACAACTGGCCTGCCGACCCCAACGGCGTACAAGGCCCCGAACTCATGGCGCGATTCCAAGCCCACGCCGAACGCTTCGGCACCGAAATGATTTTCGACCAAATCCACACGGCCCAATTGCAAAGCCGTCCGTTCAAACTCATCGGCGACATGGGCGAATACACTTGCGACGCATTGATTATCGCCACAGGCGCATCCGCCAAATATCTGGGGCTTCCCAGCGAAGAAGCCTTTGCCGGCAAGGGCGTATCCGCCTGCGCCACCTGCGACGGTTTCTTTTATAAAAACCAACATGTTGCCGTTGTCGGCGGCGGCAATACCGCAGTTGAAGAAGCGCTCTATCTGGCCAATATCGCCGCCACCGTTACCCTAATCCACCGCCGCGACAGCTTCCGTGCCGAAAAAATCATGGTCGACAAACTCATGCAACGCGTATCGGAAGGCAAAATTATCCTGAAACTCAACAGCACGCTAGATGAAGTGCTCGGCGATGCCGGCGGCGTAACCGGAGCCCGTCTGAAAAACAACCGTGGCGAAAGCGAAGAAATTACCGTGCAAGGCGTGTTCATTGCCATCGGCCACCAACCCAATACCGAAATATTCAAAGGCCAGCTTGATATGGATGAGACCGGTTATCTGAAAACCAAAGGCGGTAGCGGAGACAACGTCGGCGCAACCAATATCGAAGGCATTTGGGCGGCGGGCGACGTTAAAGACCATACCTACCGACAAGCCATTACCAGCGCCGCCTCAGGTTGCCAAGCAGCGCTGGATGCCGAACGCTGGCTGGATCAGCAGCACTAAAGTTTCGCCAAACAAAAAAAAGCGCACCGAAAATCGTGCGCTTTTTTTTGTTTCTTAAAACCTTGGCGCTTTACAGCCAAAGCGGTTCACTTAAAAATACAATTGGTTAATCATGTCTAAAACGTTTGTCGGGATAAGTCAGACGGGTTCTAACCAGCAAAGTAAATCCGATGCTCACGCAAATTGCCAGCACTACCGTAGCACCATAATAAGTCATCACCTCAACAAACGGGAGCTTGCCATTCCAAGCACGGGCGATGCCCAACAAACAAGCAAAAATCCAGCTTGACGAACTGATTGCCCCTACAACAGCCATTTGCAATGCAAACGACAGCGGAAATTCCGACAAAGTCGAACCAACCCGTACATGCTTATCCAGCTTATGCACCAAATAACCGTTCAGTGTTAAAACACCGACGCAAATAAATTTCACCCAAAGTTTTTCATTAGACATATACGCCGGATTAGTATTCATGCCATACAACACCAATAAACCACCAGTCAAATAAAGCAATGCCAAGCTCCAACACGCGATTCGTTTGGTTTCCGAAATAGCGGCCACCACCGTTTCGCCCAACGGTTTGGTATAATTTTTCAACACTAAATAATCAGTTCGAATAACTTGCGCCAATGCCAGCGCAGCCAATAAAAAATGCAAAAATACTAATATTGTTTTTGCGTACATTTCCATGAAGCACTCCTAATTTGAGTAATTATTAATATTCATTTGTTTATTTTTCAATCAAATAACAATAATCCGCATTAATCACGATTAACGTTATAGATTGTAAATTTTAATGCAATTCATAGAATTTTTATTCATGCTTGGAAATATGGTCGTTTAAACGATTAAATGACATTTGACTATGTTTCTATTGAGCATTTTTACCAATGTTTACGCTCAAAATGCCTTAAATCTCCTTTTTAAAATTGACTAATATCAATAAAATGCCATAAGCATTTTCATTATTTAAACATAACCGTATTTATAGCCTAACTCTGCACACCAATCTTAACCATTTTTTAAAGACGCTCCGTCTAATGCTTTACAAAACTCAAAAGCTCCAATAATTTTACGGATATCAACCCAACCAACGAGAAACAAGTGAAACCTATGCAGAATATTCAAGAATATGTACGCGGGCGGGCTCAGGCGGCCAAAGACGCTTTTTATGAAATGGCGTCGGCAACCAGCGCACAAAAAAATGCGGCTCTTTTGCTTCTGGCTCAACTCATCAAACAAAAAGAAACCGAGATTCTCGCTGCCAACCAGGAAGATATGGCCGCTGCCGAAGCCAAAGGTTTGGATACCGCCCTGCTGGATCGTCTTAAGCTCTCCGAAAAAACCATAGAAAGCATGTGCGAAGGCCTGCGTCAAATTGCCGCTCTGCCCGATCCCATAGGTGAAATGGATGAATTCCGTATCCGCCCTAACGGCCTGCAAATCGGCAAAATGCGCGTACCGCTCGGTGTGATCGGCATTATTTACGAATCGCGCCCCAATGTTACCGTCGACGCGGCCGCACTATGTCTCAAATCCGGCAATGCCTGCATTTTACGCGGCGGCAGCGAGGCCTTTCGCAGCAATGCGGCCATTGCGCGATTAATCACGCAGGCTTTGCAGGAGGCAGGCTTGCCCGGCGGTGCCGTCGCCTTTATCGAGCAGACCGACCGGGAAGGCGTCGGCGTCATGTTGCAAAGCCCCGATTTAATCGACGTAGTTATCCCACGCGGCGGGAAGAACTTAGTTGCCCGCATTTCGGCGGAAGCACGCGTACCCGTTATCAAGCATCTCGATGGCATTTGCCACATCTATATCGACCAAAGTGCCGATACGGAAAAAGCGGTTTCCATCGCCTTCAATGCCAAAACCTCTCGTTACGGCACCTGCAACACTATGGAAACCTTATTGGTTCACGAAAAACGTGCAGCCGAAATCCTGCCTCTATTGGCCGCACAATATGCCGAGAAAGGCGTCGAATTGCGCGGCAGCCCTCAGGTTACTGCTATTTTGCCCGGCATCACAGCCGCAGACGAAGCCGATTGGCATACCGAATACCTCGCACCGATACTTTCCATTAAAACCGTTTCCTCTCTGGAAGAAGCCATCTCCCACATCAATACCTACGGCAGCCATCACACCGACAGCATCATCACCGAATCGTACACCGACGCCCAAACCTTCCTGCGGCAGGTTGACAGCGCCAGCGTGATGGTCAACGCCTCAACCCGTTTCGCCGATGGTTTTGAATATGGTTTAGGCGCGGAAATCGGCATTTCCACCGATAAAATCCATGTCCGCGGCCCTGTCGGCTTGCAAGGCTTGACCAGCCAAAAATGGATTGTTCTCGGTAACGGGCAAATCAGAAACTAAATACTGATTATCATTTATGCCATACAAACAAAAGCCTGTCTGAAAACTATGAAAATTTATTACTTGCAGACAGGCATCTTGTTTAAATACCTTCAATAAACCCATACAAATTTGCATACCTTTTCCGAAATCCCGCTATTTCTTTAGTATGCTTTTTGCGAAAATAAGCGCTCAGTTTTGAGACCAAACCACACATATACAAGAAGGGAAATCCGTGAAACGCATATTCTTATTCTTACTAACAAATATTGCCGTTTTAGTTGTTATCAGCATCATCTTGAGCATATTAGGATTAAACGGCAATCCTAATAACGTTGCAGGGCTGCTCGGTTTTTCCGCCGTTATCGGCTTTACCGGCTCCATCATTTCACTACTTACCTCTAAAATGGTAGCCAAACGTTCCGTCGGTGCCCAAGTCATTACCCAGCCTGAAAACGAGTTGGAAACCTGGCTGCTCGGCACCGTAGAAGCCCAAGCCCGCCAATGGAATCTCAATACCCCCGAAGTCGCCATTTACGATTCGCCCGAACCGAATGCCTTCGCTACCGGAGCAAGTAAAAATCACTCTCTGGTTGCCGTCAGCACCGGTTTGTTAAACCATATGAACCGAGGCGAAGTCGAAGCCGTATTGGCGCACGAAATGGCCCATATCGGCAATGGCGATATGGTTACTCTGACTCTGATTCAAGGCGTGGTCAATACATTTGTCGTTTTCCTATCTCGCATCATTTCCAATATGGTTGCCACCAACGATCGCGGCGAAACCAGCAACGGCATCTATTTTATCGTCAGCATGGTATTGCAAGTCCTGTTCGGATTTCTGGCCAGCATCATCGTTATGTGGTTCAGCCGCCAGCGCGAATACCGTGCCGACGCAGGAGCCGCCAAGCTGGTCGGCGCACCTAAAATGATCGCCGCCTTACAACGCCTAAAAGGCAATCCGAGCGACCTGCCACAAGACATGACGGCAATGGGCATTGCCAGCGATGCTAAAGATTCACTCTTAAGCACCCACCCAAGCCTAGACAACCGCATTGCCCGCTTGCAAAACATGTAAACGTAAACTTATTATTTCGATAAAAAGCCTGCCTGAAAACATTTTCAGACAGGCTTTTTGATTATCATATTGAAAACATACTACCGGCATCAGGCTACCCCAAAATCATTACGCCTAAATCCCCCTCCTCAACTACCCCAGTTCTTTAAAAACCGCTCTGCCTCGTTTAAATTTACTTTTCAACAAAGCCGGCAGGGCAGCATCAAAATACCAGCTGCCGTCCGGCAACAGCAAGGCACCGCTTGCACAACGAAACGTCATACTTTCCCCATTAAACGCATCAGCCTCCGTGATCTCCACTTCGTGTAACCTACCCCAATCTGCCACCGGCAACAAAGTCGCTGCCGCCAAAACACGTTCGTTATGCCGGGCTTGATCATCATCCGTACCGCACTCTCCTTCACAACGTCCAACCTGCCTAACAGGGCAAGGTTCATCCGTCGCATAAGTTGGCGGCAAAATAGCCAACACCGAAGGACAAAGGCCCGCTTCAGCCGCCCATAAAGAAAGCGCGCGTTTAGCTGCCTTTTTATGCAAAAACAAACCATAAGGCTTTTCCTGATGAAGGCCACAGCGCAACGGTTCGATTTTCGCCTGCAACGTTCCATTTTCATTTGGATAAAAATGTACCGTCAGATAAGCTTTTCCTTGTTCCTGCAACGGCGGCAAACCGTATTCCGCGGCCAATTGCGCTTTCAGCCATAAAGCATGCAAACTGCCTACTGCCGGAACAATCTTAATCGATTGAGCCGCTTGCGCGTAAATAGGCTTTCCTGCATTCAAATTAAGCGCCACTTCGGCAAACATCCGTTCATAATCCGATAAATAAAGCGCCTTACCATTCCGATCCAACCAAACCAAAACGCCATGCCGCTCCGGAAGCGCATAAAGCTGATCAGCCAAACCTTTCGGCAACCATGCCGGTAACATTTTCGGATTCATCAAAGCCCTGCATTGCGCTTCAAACTCCATTACGCCACGCTCTTGCAAAGCCATTTCCAGAAAATCCGCCAACACCAAAACATCAGCCATAGCACGATGGCGGCTCTCCACCACCATACCGCAACGCTCAATAATGCTATCCAAATTATGCTTATGAAATTGAGGATACAGCCTCCGGGAAAGCTGAACCGTACACAAAGCAGGTGCCGCAAAGTCTATGCCCGCACGTCGGAACTCTTGACACAAAAACGTATAATCAAATTTACTGTTGTGAGCCACAATCAGCGCACCGCGTAACAATGGCAACAATTCTTGCGCCAAACTGGCAAAAACCGGCGCACTATCGACCATATCGTCATCAATTCCCGTTAATTTTTGTACAAAAGGAGGAATCGGCATTTCCGGATTAACCAACCATTCGTAACGCACAACCTGCCCATGCTCGAAACACAAAAACGCCACTTCCGTAACCCTATCGTCTTGCAAATTACCACCGGTCGTTTCCAAATCCACAATAACGACCGGCCGGTCAAACCGAGTAAATGCAGACGCCAACAAAGGCCAACTCATTGCTTCCGCCATAACCAAATTTCCATCAAATCCAAATAACAATTTTAATATTCTACCTTTTCTTAGCCTTCTCCGCGAGAAAACAGTTGACAACATAAAATCAAGAAAATATAATTTCTTTTTTTCGCACCCGTAGCTCAGTTGGATAGAGTATCTGGCTACGAACCAGAGGGTCGGGCGTTCGAATCGCTCCGGGTGCGCCAAAAACAATATATCCGCGCCCATCGTCTAGCGGTTAGGACATCGCCCTTTCACGGCGGTAACCGGGGTTCGATTCCCCGTGGGCGTGCCAAATATACTAATCCCTGAATCAGCTATGATTCAGGGATTTTCCTTTTTACGTTAACAAACTCATAATTCTTACATAACCAAGCTCTATTTATTGCCATTAAGTGCTTATTTTGCTTATGCAAGCTCATCACGATAGTTAGGCTATAGCTAAATAAGAATTTAAAGGGCCGGTAAAATAAAAAAACAAATAATTACCCACCTCTAAATAATCACCCACCCCTCCATTAAAAAAGCTTGCCCGATTGTTTCAGACAAGCTTTTGTGTAATGGACTAACACAATAATCTACACTAAGGCTACTCCAAATTCTCTACCGGCTTGAGTATTACCGCATTGCCTGATTTTACCAGCCATTTATCTTCTACACGCCATTTTCCGGCATCATCTTCAACGCGCACATACCAATGCTCTGTAGCTGGCAACGGTTTAAATATAGCATTGTATTCTTTTTTATCGCCCGACAAAGCACCGGGCTGCAAAGTGATTTTCTGATCCAAATCTTGTCGTGCCGGATGCATGAACAAAAGGCTCATTTTCTGCTTAGGATCAAAATTGCCGCTGATAAACACTTTGGCCACATCATTAGTCGGGCTGATTAATACCTGAGCTTCGATATTGCGTTTTTTCGCTTCTTGGTCACGCTCCAGTTGCAAGTTGATGTGCTTACCGTCTTTGTAATAATCATCAATGACCAAATCCGAATTATGGGTTTTGGCAATAAAAAAGGTGGAAACGGCGGCGACAACCACAATCGCCGGACCGGCCATTAAAATCCACGGCCAAGGTTCTTTATACCAAGCTTTAACAGGCTTCGATTTACTCACGTTTTACTCCCCGATAAATGAAGAATCTTCCACAAGCTCTTTAGCCTGATCACCCGCTTCTGCCGCTTGTCGGTATTTAAACCGGAATTCAATCGGATGCGTGCCTTTATCGGCATATTCGGGATAGGTAGATACTTGCACCGGCACAGTCAGTGTTTCATTCGGCGGGACATGCAAACCTTTCGGCGGCAGGCCAGTCAGAGCAATGTCGTCAAAACCGCTTACTGAAGCAGTCAGCACTTGTTCCTCTTCGCTTGCGTTTACGATGCGCAGATTATATGCATTCTCCAAGCGGCCCTGTTTGTTTTCTCGTACCATCACGCCTCTATCTTTAATAATATCGACAGTCAGACTATCACGCGTGGCCACGCCGAACAGTAAAGCGATAACCGCGACAAAGAGAAACGCACCATATCCAACAACTTTAGGCCTGAACAAACGTTTTTTAATTTGTGCTTCGGTATACTCATGTTTCAATGCAGACTCTGTAGTGTAACGGATGAGCCCGCGCGGATAATTCATTTTATCCATAATTTCATCGCAAGCATCAATACACGCAGCACAGCCTATGCATTCATACTGCAAACCGTTTCGGATATCTATGCCGACAGGACATACCTGCACGCACATCGTGCAATTGATACAGTCGCCCAATTGGCTTTCTTCTTTGCTGACGTTTTTCTTGCGTGCCCCGCGCGGCTCCCCCCGCTCTTCATCATAAGAAATAACCAAGGTGTCGTGGTCAAACATGGCGCTCTGGAAACGCGCATACGGGCACATGTATTTGCATACTTGCTCACGCATCACATGCGCCATCATCCAAGTTGCAATACCATAAAAAGCCGCTGCAATTAAAACGGCCGTTCCAGCCGACCCATTAAAAATATTAGGAACGAATTGACGGATGGGGGAAAACCAACCGGCAAATGTGATACCCGTCCAAGCACATACGGCAAAAATCAGCAGATATTTAGTCGCTTTGATGCGGATTTTAGTGAAGTCCCACGGCGCTTTCTCCAATTTCATCCGCTTGTTGCGATCGCCTTCAACGAAATGGTCTATCCACAACATGATTTCCGTGTAAACCGTTTGCGGGCAAGCATAGCCGCACCACAAACGGCCTGCGATGGTCGTCCACCAAAAGAGGCCGAAAGCCGAAACAATCAGCAACCCGGCCAGATAAATCAAATCGCCCGTACCCAATGAAAGGCCGAAGATATAGAAATGCCTGGCAGGAATATCAAACAAAACAGCCTGCCTGCCATTCAGGTTAAACCATGGCAATACGTAAAACACGAATTGCGTCGCTACAATCGCCCAAATCCGCCAATTGGCAAAGCGACCTTTGGCCAACTTGGGATGGATGCGTTTAGCGCCTTGATAGAGTTTAACAACCTGTTCTTTTTCTTTTGATTTACCCTTCTCCGGCTGAGAGGCTGCTTTTTTAGGCGGCACTTGCTTAGGCACCGCCGGCTGCGGTTCTTGCTGCTCAGACATAATGCGTTCCTTGGTATATTTGGTATCGTTATATTTGGTTAGCGCCGGTTTGCAACGATACGCTTTTTTAGCCGCCAAGAAAACAGGATTAGGCAAAACATATCGTTTTTTACGGCATGGCAACCGATTTATGTATTATAAAACCATATCGCCCAACGGCGAAACCATACTTTCGAACCATATAGAACCAACCTTTCGGCAAATAACAAAGCAAATGCCTGTCTGAAAACTTTTTCAGACAGGCATTAATCAGCCTCCACATCTTACCAGTTCAGATTCTGGAAAACTTCAAAGCATGGCTGATTTTCATCATTTCAGGCGAAGCCGCATGTGCCGGCACCAATTTGCTAATCAGTTCTATCGAATTGGTAATCGTCCGCACACCGATACGGCGCATTTCGTTAATAGCAGCCAATGTTTCTTCCGCATCAAATCCACGGCAAGCTGCCAAATTCACAACAATATCCCAATTGCCAAAAAAGCGCAGCTGCTTCACCGTTTCCTTCAAGCTGCGGTCTATCGCCGTGCCGCCGATAATCAACGTTGAAGCCTGCTCGTCTAACAACCATTCAATCAATCCGGTACTTTTAAGCTCTTCTTTATCATGGAAACAAAGGCTTTGCCGAGCATCTCCCATGCAATCAACCAGAAAAACCCTGTTATAACGGTTTTCAGAAGGCATGCCCAATAAAAGTTCACTACCTTCCATCGCATTAATTTGATTAGTAAAACCAGAACCGCCGAACGGGCAGCTCTTTAATGATTCGGTTTCAAGCTTATCCGCAGCGCAAACCGGCTGACTTTGAATCAAAATACGCTTGTCGGCAAATAATGCATTTTTATTCATCTCGGCAATCATTTCTCCCATATGGGCACGCGAAACTTTTCTTGACTGTTCAAGAAAACTTCGTTGTGGTTGAAAGTCGATAGAAATAGTGTTCATAATGCCGCCGTATTTAAAATTTCTTTACCAATTAGCATATAAATCAAGATAAATGGAATTTTAAACAGACAATCGGCATTTTCCAATCTTTTTTTTCGTTAATTCTTCCTTTATTTACAGCTAGCAATGTTAAGGTAACAAGAATAATTATCAAAATATAAACCCTATCTGTATGATTTGCTAAAATTTATTTAACTAACATTTAAAAATCCGTTTATCAAAAATAATATCCGTTTATTTTAAATTTCGCTTTTTTACAACAGATTTAATTCTATTCAAATTTAATCTTAACCCGTTTATCCATCAAAAAATAAATGCCTGTCTGAAAAAAATCAGACAGACATTTAACCAAGCTAGAACTCAGTTTATTAACCGCTAAAACTATGCACTGAGATTAACTGCATGTTCACGCGTTTCGTGGAATACAATATCCGGCCAACGCTCCTGAGTTAAATTCAAATTCACACGATTAGGGGCGAGATAAGCCAGATTACCGCCCGCATCGGTTGCCAGGTTAGCCACGTTAGCCTTTTCAAATTCGGCCAACTTTTTCTTATCCTCGCAAGATACCCAGCGTGCAGACCAGATGCTAGCCGTTTCAAATACCGCTTCCACTCCGTATTCTGCTGACAGACGCGACGTAACCACTTCAAACTGCAACACACCCACCGCACCCAAGATTAAATCTGCACCGTTATGCGGTTTAAATACCTGCACCGCACCTTCTTCCCCCAACTGTTGCAAACCTTTTTGCAACTGTTTCATTTTCAGAGGGTTTTTAATACGAACACTGCGGAACAATTCAGGTGCAAAAAACGGAATGCCGGTAAAGGCCAGCTGCTCTCCTTCTGAAAAACTGTCGCCGATCTGAATATTGCCGTGATTCGGAATACCGATGATGTCTCCGGCATAAGCCTCTTCAACCAATTCCCGATCATGCGACATAAACGTTACCACGCTGGAAGCCGCGATTTCACGATTAATCCGCAAATGCTTCATCTTCATACCGCGCTCAAACTTGCCGGAACAGATGCGCAAAAAAGCGATGCGGTCACGATGCTTCGGATCCATATTGGCTTGGATTTTAAACACAAAACCAGAAAATTTTCCTTCTTCCGGTTCCACCATCCGTACGGTCGCATCCCGACCTTTGGGCGCAGGCGCCCAGTCAATCAAAGAATTGAGGATCTCTTGAATACCGAAATTATTGATGGCCGAACCAAAAAACACCGGTGTCAATTCGCCCGCCAAAAACGCATCTAAATCAAATTCATTGGAAGCAGCCTGCACCAATTCGATTTCTGCACGCAGATTGTCCATTTCCAATGGAAACAACTCATCCAACCGCGGGTTATCGATGCCTTCAACAATTTCAAATTCATGCGGCAATTTCTTACCGCCGGCATCAAACAAATACACTTTATCATTTAAAATATGATACACACCCTTAAAATTCTTACCCATCCCTATCGGCCAGGTAACCGGTGCGCAGCGGATTTTAAGAATACTCTCCACTTCATCCAACAATTCCAAAGAATCGCGTACCTCACGGTCATATTTGTTCATAAAAGTGACGATAGGGGTGCTGCGCAAACGGCAAACGTTCAGCAGTTTAATAGTCTGCGCCTCCACCCCTTTTGCCGCATCAATAACCATCAACGCACTGTCCACAGCAGTCAGCACGCGATAAGTATCTTCAGAGAAGTCTTGGTGTCCGGGCGTATCGAGTAAGTTAACAATATGATCTTGATATTCAAATTGCATTACAGATGAAGCAACTGAAATACCCCGTTGCTTCTCAATTTCCATCCAGTCAGATGTCGCGAACTTACCGGTTTTCTTACCTTTTACCGTACCTGCACTTTGAATAGCACCGGAAAACAACAACAGCTTTTCGGTTAACGTGGTTTTACCCGCATCAGGGTGGGAAATGATGGCAAAAGTACGACGGCGGCGCACTTCTTGTGGAATATGAGACATAACGGATTCTTAATTGATGAAATGACGATAATTTTTCAGACAGGCATTTAAATTGCCTTGCAGTGAAAAGCGAAAGATTGTACAAAAAAATACTTTATTTTTCAATATTTATAGCGGGAACTACCCCGCTATAAATAATCTGATTAAATTTTCAAGAAAAGGCATAAATACGTTCCAATGCCTGTCTGAAATTTAACCCACTACAACATCCTATGCGACAAAGCAGGCAAACGCGTACGAACACTTTTCAAACGCGCCACATCCAATTCAGCCGTTACAATACCCTCGCCCTCACCCAACACATTTACCACATCGCCCCATGGATCAACAATCATGCTATGACCAAACGTTTTACGGCCGCTTTCATGTACCCCGCCTTGAGCCGCGGCAACCACGTAACATTGATTTTCCACCGCACGAGCCCGCAATAATAGTTCCCAATGCGCGCGGCCTGTTGTATCTGTAAACGCAGCAGGCAACAACAATACGTCAAACGGCAATTGCGCCCTGAAAAATTCAGGAAACCTAACGTCATAACACACACCCTGCGCCACACTCCAACCATCAACTTTCAAACTCGGCACCGCTTGCCCAGCCAGAATCGTATCCGCTTCCGCATATTGCTCTCCTAAACCGGAATAACCAAACAAATGCATCTTGTCATAAAAGCTCAAGCGTTCCCCATCGGCATCAAAAACCAACATCGTATTTAATACCTTATCCAGTTCCTTACTCTTCAAAGGAACAGTGCCGCCAAACAACACCACCCCACATTCCCGCGCCAAATCGCTCAATGCCTGTTGCAGTACCCCGCAACCCAAAGGCTCTGCGATCTCCAACTTATCGATATCTTGTTTGCCCATCAACGGCCAATATTCTGGCAACAAAACCCAATCCACCTGCAACTGTGCTGCCTGACGCACCAATCTTTGCATCGTTTCCAAATTCTCACTCGGATGGGTTGAAGAAACCATCTGAATCGCCGCAACTTTAATATTATTCACATTTATCCTTAACTAAATACCGATATATAATAGTTGTTGATATTAACCTAAATAATCAACAAACAAAAATAGTTTTTCAGACAAGCATAGATACAATCTCTCTCTTTCTATTAAATGGCATCTCCCCTCCATCCTTAGCCCTTATTATTCTTTATCCTGCAACTTACCCATCATCGAATAAAAAAATCCCTCTAAATAAACCATTCAGAGGGATTTCATCGCATTCTATACTAAAAAAGTTAAAATTAGCCTTTCCGAGCCGGCAATTTTTCTTTAATCCGCGCAGCTTTACCAGTCAAGCCACGTAAATAATACAATTTGGCACGACGCACATCGCCTCGGCGTTTTACTTCAATTTTCTCAACACGCGGAGAATACAAAGGGAAAGTACGCTCAACGCCTTCACCGCTGGAAATTTTACGCACGATAAAATTGCTGTTCAAACCACGATTGCGACGGGAAATAACCACACCTTCATAAGCTTGAAGACGGGTACGGTTACCCTCTATTACGCGTGCCCATACCACAACGGTATCACCCGGAGCAAATTCCGGAATATCTTTGTTCAAACGGGCAATTTCTTCTTGCTCTAACTGTTGAATCAAGTTCATTTTAATTTCCTTAAATTATAATTGGATTTTCCGTTGCTCTTCTTCGATTTCTCGCAAGAGTCGGGTTTCCTTTGGGATTAAATCACGCTTTTCCAATAAATCTGGTCTGCGTAAAAAAGTACGTTGCAACGATTGTTTTAACCGCCACTCCGCAATCAAACCGTGATTGCCTGAACGCAATACCTCCGGAACATCCATTCCCATAAATGATACGGGTCGGGTGTAATGGGGACAATCCAGTAAACCATCGGCAAAAGAATCTTGCTGGGCAGACTCCATATCGCCCAACACACCGGGAATCAACCGCAATACCGCATCCATCAGCATCATTGCCGGCAATTCACCTCCCGATACAACAAAATCGCCTATACTGACTTCCTGATCAACGCTTGCTTGCAACACGCGCTCATCTATACCTTCATAACGGCCACACAGTAAAATCAAGTCGCTCATCTGAGCAAGCTCTTTTACTTTTTCATGATTCAGCGGCGCACCTTGCGGACTCAAATAAATCACAGTCGACTGTGATTTTGAAATCCGTTTCTTAGCAGCATCAATAGCGGCCAACAGAGGCGGTGCCATCATAATCATTCCCGGCCCGCCGCCAAAAGGACGGTCATCAATATAACCGAGTTTGTTATCAGCAAATTCGCGTGGATTAATCGCTTCGAACTGCCACAATCCGCTTTTCAGCGCACGAGAGGTAACGCCATATTGAGTGATACTGTCAAACATTTCTGGAAACAGGGTAATCGCCTGAATTTTCATCAGTAATCCAAACCCCAATCTACAAGAATCGTTCGGTCTTCCATATTAACGCTGCCGATATAATTCGAGACAAACGGAATTAACTTTTTGCCGTAATCACCGTCAACAACCAACACGTCATGAGCACCGGTTTCCATAAGATTTTCTACGGTTCCCAGTGAAATACCTTCTTGATTGGTTACAGTCATGCCAACCAAATCCGTCCAATAATATTCGCCTTCCTCTGCAGGGGCAAATGCTTCACGTGGTACTTCAATCGTATAACCGCGTAGTTCGTGTGCTACATTTCGATCGTCAATACCTTCAAATTTTACTTGAAGTTCACCGCCAGACAATTTACCGCTTTCTACGGCAACCGTGCGTTTTTGACCGTCTTTAACCAGCCGCCACTCCGAGTAATCCAACAGACTATCGGAATATTCAGTATTGGCAGAGACTTTTACCCAACCTTTAATACCAAATACCCCTTTAATGTAGCCCATGGCTACCCATTTCTGAGTGTCATTCATATTTTAAAGACTTAAGCGGCCGCTTTTTGCTCTTTAACCAGTTTACTAACAGCTTCGCTAACTTGCGCACCTTGGCCTACCCAATGATTCAGGCGTTCAGCATTCAAACGCACACGTTCTTGTTTTTCATTGGCTACTGGATTGTAAAAACCCACGCGCTCAATGAAACGACCGTCGCGACGGCTTCTGCTGTCGGCTACAACGATGCTGTAAAAAGGGCGTTTTTTAGAGCCGCCGCGGGCTAAACGGATAACTACCATGTTTAAAATTTCCTTGAAGAAAAATAGAATGTATGGGAAACCGCCAATTTTAGGATATTTTACGGTTTTAATGCAAGTATTTGTTGTATCAGTTTCATTTTTCCTGCCACAAATACCAGTTAAATATCGTTTAATACGAGTTGTTCTTACTCAAACCGGCAAAACCCTTCGCAAAAGTTCCATATCATGAATAGGCGTTATGCACGCTTCGCCCAGCTTATTCAGGCTGATGAAATTCATCGTGCCGTCGCTAACCTTTTTGTCATGTTTCATATGCGCCATCCACCGGTCAAAATCAAACACCGGCGCTTCGGTAGGTAGGCCAGCTCGGGCGAATAAACGGACGGCACGTTGCGTATCTTCTTCGCTTAATTTTCCCAGCGCTTGCGATAAACGGCAGGCTAGCACCGCGCCTGCCGCCACTGCCTCGCCATGCAACCAGACGCCGTACCCCATTTCTGCTTCTATGGCATGGCCAAATGTGTGACCAAGATTCAGCCAGGCACGAATGCCCTGTTCTTTTTCATCAGCCGCCACAATTTCGGCTTTCATTTTGCAGCAATGGTAAACGGCATAACCGAGTGCTTCCGGTTTCTGCTGCATCAAATCTTCCATATGTTTTTCCAACCAAACTAAAAATTCCGCATCTCCCAACAATGCATATTTAATCACTTCCGCCATGCCGGCCGAAAATTCTCGCGGTGGCAGTGTCGACAACGTTGACAAGTCGGCAAAAACGGCTTGCGGCTGATAAAATGCGCCAACCATATTTTTTCCCAAGGGATGATTGACCGCGGTTTTCCCGCCAACCGAAGAATCAACCTGACTAAGCAACGTGGTGGGCACTTGTATGAAAGGTGCGCCGCGTTGGTAAACTGCGGCGGCAAACCCCACCGTATCGCCAATCACACCGCCGCCCAAGGCGATTAGTGTGGTTTTGCGCTCTGCGTTGTGTTTGAGCAGGCCGTCAAAAATCAGATTGAGCGTTTGCCAGTTTTTATAAACTTCGCCGTCTGGTAGGATAATGGAAAAATGGTTGATGCCCAATTCATCCAATTTTTTCTGCCATTCGACCAGATACAGCGGCGCAACGGTTTCATTGGTAATAATGGCCGCTTTTTGCCGGATATACTGCCGCAAAGTTTCGGCAATGTTTTGACTCAGCAAATCTCTGCCGATAAAAATAGGATAACTGTGAGACGGGGTGTTGACGGTAAGGGTTTGCATGGGGCTTACTCTTGCAGGAATTTTAGTATATTTTCAATGGTCTTATGACAGCCGCCTTCTCCACCTTCAATAACGGCATGGGCGGTTTGGCGGTAAATCGGATCGCGCGCCTGATAAAGCGTTTGCAGTTTAGCCAACGGATTATCTACTTGAAGCAGCGGGCGGTTTTTATCACAGCGGGTTCTTTCGAGCAAAACCGTAGGACAAGCATGCAGATAGATAACCAAACCACGCTCACGAAGGCGCTGCCGGTTGTCTTCACGCAAAACAACTCCGCCGCCGGTGGCCAATACGATGCCGTTTTCACGGGTCAAGTCTTCAATAGTACAGGCTTCACGCTCGCGAAATCCTTGCTCTCCTTCCAATTCGAAAATGGTTGGAATCGATACGCCGGTTTTTTCACAGATTACATGATCGCTGTCGTAAAATGGCCGTGCCAATGTTTGTGCCAGCCGCTTGCCGATAGTGGTTTTCCCTGCGCCCATCAGGCCGACAAGGAAGATATTTCGATTTGATTTTTTCATGGATTCGATTGTAACCGAAATTGGCCGCTTATAGTCAAACCCAAACCCGCGCGGCCTCTGGCTCGCGCATGCCAGCGTCTATTTACAGACCGAATCTTAATGCCTGTCTGAAAACACTTTCACCGGCCGATTCGATTGCACTATCTGCACCGACTTTCATTCTGCTACAATCTTCGTTTTTCCAATCCTCTGCCGCCATGCTTTGTAAAACCGATATCGCCCGCCGTTTCGCCCGCGCGCTACCTTCTTACGAGCGCCATGCGGCAGCGCAAACGGAAATCGCATCCCATCTTCTAATGTTGCTGCAAAACTTCATACCGCCCGATATTGATTGCGCGCTGGAAATCGGATGCGGCTCTGGTAACTACACCCGTATGTTGCAAAATAATCTGTCGGCCAATACATGGCACGTTAACGATTTATGCGAAGCATGCTCGAGCTATGTGGCAGCCGATCATTTTCTCGCCGGCGACATCGAAACCTTACCGCTTGATACGCCATACGACCTCATTACATCCGCCTCTACTTTCCAGTGGATAACCAACCCTGCCCTTCTCCTGCGCAAACTTCATGCCTGTCTGAAACCGGGCGGCATCCTGGCTTTCAGCACCTTTACACCCGACAATTTATTTCAAATCCGCACCCTGACCCAAGCCGGCTTGATTTACCCCTCTCCCGAAGTCTGGCAAAATCTATTGCAACAAAGCGGCTTTCAGACAAGCCATTTTGCAGCCGATACCATCACTTTAAAATTCGACAGCCCGCAAGCCGTATTACAACATTTGAAACACACCGGCGTAACCGCAATCCGCAAACACACCTGGACCAAAACCCGTTTATCGGATTTTTACGCACAATACCGTACCCGCTACGAAACCGACGGTAAATTCCCGCTCACCTACACACCGCTATACATCATCGCCCAACGCATCAGCAGCCACACATCATGACCAAACACGTCTTCCTTATCAGCGGCATTGACACCGACGTCGGCAAAACTGTTGCCACCGCCCAATATGCCAAAGAGCTGACCTTATCAGGCATCAACGTTACCACGCAAAAAATAGTGCAAACCGGCTGCACCGGCATCGCGCAAGACATCCTGACCCATCGGCGCCTGCAAAGCATTCCCCTGAGTGAACACGACCGCAACGGCACCACCGCGCCCTATGTATTCCCCTACCCCTGTTCACCGCACATGGCAGCCGAACGCGAACACACCCAGATAGACCCCAAGCGCATTAAACAGGCCACAGACATTCTATTGCAACACTACGACACCGTTTTACTCGAAGGTGCCGGCGGCCTGATGGTGCCGCTAACCCGCAACCAAACGATTCTGGATTACGCCGCAGAGCACCGCTACCCCGTGATACTCGTTACATCAGGCAAACTCGGCAGCATCAACCACACCTTACTCAGCCTGAATGCCTTAGCCGCCCGCAAATTGCCGGTACACCGCATCATCTACAACCGTTATCCCATTTACGACCCTGCCATCAATACCGAAACCGAACGATTTTTGCAACACTACACAACACAACATTTCCCGCAAACCGAATGGCGTACGCTGGATAAAATGACAATGCCTGTCTGAAAATATTCAGACAGGCATTTATCGAATCTTCAAAGGTCTTTCTTAAAACCTGATCCCTTTACCGAATCGGCCTGCTATCACAACCACCATAAAGCCAAACTGCATACCCCGCGCATACCATTAGAACGGTTGCTGAGCCGTTTGCGGATTTTGATCATTACTATGGTGGACGGAAGATAAATTTCGTCAATGCATTGAGCTGCTGCCATAACAGTGATACCTATGCTTACTGGTGTCCAGCTGGCTGGCGGGTAATCTGATCAAGTTGCGGCTGATGAGTAGTAGCTGACAGTTGGATTGGTGGAGGATATCCATCGTGCTGCGCTTGTAAAACTTCAAATGGGATGTTTGCCCCCATTGAAACGTTGAACCCTGCTTAATCGTCAAACTCTCAAAGCCTAAAAATCGTTTAGACTTTTTGTTTATTCAGTAGATTTCGTCAGTTATGCAACCATCTGGATACGTTTCGCGTAACGGCGAAGGAAACCTGGAAACGCAGGACGCGAGCAGCTATCGGGTGAGAAAGCGAAACAGCTTATTGAAAGGCTGGCAGTGGCTGGGTATACCGGAATAAAGCAAATACAAAGAAGCACTGAATATCGTCTTGTCAATGCCGGCCAGTACACCACTGGAAGCGGTACACAACGCCGCCCGCATACGACCGAACAATTCGACAGCCATCAATTGTTTGGTCCACATCACGAACGGGCCATCCTGACGAGCCACCGCATCCGCATGTTCATTTATTCGTATTGATGCAAGACGAACTTGACCAACAACTGAATCTATGCAAATCCGACCTGTTTGAATGTCGGGTACGCTTTACCGAGAAGGTGTTTTATGCGCTGCAACAAAACGACGACACAGAGGCTCAGTACATAAACTGGAGAATAGTAGTTTACGAGCGATGCGGCAACGCGGCGCATGAACCCTACAAATGTGAGGCATTATTATTTAAAGAATACGCCCAAATCGCAAAGGAACTGTACAACAAGATAAGAGCATAAGACTGAAGCACGCTCCATCAGTAAACTGGCTAAGGAAATACCGGACAATCGTTCGACACAGCAGGCTCAGGCAGAGTAGGGTATACGGCAGTAAGCAGTTAAGTATTGAAAGAAATATCTTTACGTATTTTTTTCAAAAAAATGATTTCATAAGGAACTTTATTGGTAATCTACTGTGAAGCAACATAAGTATGAAAATGCAAGCTGTACAAACAGTTTGTATTACTATTGCTTTATGCATTTTTAATGAGTATTCATTCCAATTAGTAGCCTTTGGGGTAAGTTGATTGAGCATTTCACCTGAAGGATCCCGCAAGAACTTTTCTGCTATTGAATCTACAATAAAAAGTAAGACACTAAAGATAAACCACAATTGAAAAATCCTATGCCATTCATGCAAATAGAGCAATACTCCCCCACTTAACATTAGCCCCCAACCTGCAATATTATAATATATGTCGATAGCTCTCAGCCCTTTTAAAAGTAAAAATTTTTCTCTCTCTTCTTCACAAGTTTTAAGGCGTAAAGAAAGCCATGGAGCAAATAATAATGGGCCAACCGCTACAATTGCAAATAAAATATGTAAAACATGAACTAAATTATAACTCATAACATTTACTAAAAAAATTAACTTATATGTATAAGTCAGAATACCATTTAAAACAAGTAAAAACATGTCCCACAAAGACAAATTATCGAATATAATGGATATTATGTATATTTCTCTTTGAAAGCCTTACGAGCTTGGCCTGGCGAATTATTATAATTTCGACGAAACCAATGACCAAATGAATCTCCTGAGGAAAAGCCCAATATAGCCGAAATCTGCTCATTGGATGTACCTTTTGATAATTCCTGACAGGCAATAATTAATAGTAAACGATTATGCCATTCAGTATAGCGTAATCCTGTTTCTTTCTTAAATAGCCGTGCTAATGTACGGCTTGTTGCCCCTACTTTCTGTCCCCACTCAGTTAATGTATATCTTTCATTTGGTTTTTTTATAATACTATCTGTTATTTTTTTTAAACGACTATCTTGAGGTAACGGTAAAATAAACTGATGTGCCGGAGAGCAAATAATCTCTTCAAATAGTAACTGAAGCAAATTATGTTTGTTTTTATTGGAAATAGAGTAATTATCACGGGTCAAGCGGTCACAAATAGCAATAAGAAGAAGAGAAGATTCTATTAGTTTTAAGCTTTCTCCAAAGTTATTACACAATTCAGGCGGTAGATAAAGGACAACCAATTCTGCATCCTCATTAGCAATCCCCCAATGAGTCGTATTAGGGGGAATCCATACTCCCATATTTTGCTTTATTAACCACTGATTATGGTTTGTATATCCTAACAGCATACCATTCGTAACTAACACGAACTGCCCATATGGATGTTTATGAGGAATTATTTCTGTCGAGTCCTCTTTTCTGATAATACGCTTTAGGATTGTAATATCAAGAATAGAAATTTTAGTCATATCTTAACTATATGGATAAATAAATACTATGCTTTGCATACTAAAATTGACAAATTGCTTACACTTATTGTTTTAAATAATCATCTAACGGATAGTATAATTATGCCACTTAGTTTATCGTTTAATTTTCCTTTCAATGGCTTTAATTCGACTTTAGCTAAAAGTAATTTTCGAATCCTTATTTTGATAATTCTGTAGCGCTACAGATACTAACAAGAGAGGCAAACAGCTATAGTCTTGCTTTCCTAAATACGGCACTGATCGTATGGCCCAACCATAAGCTACTTAAACTAGGTTCTATGACGCTTAAATTTTTATATTAGGCATATAAGCGACCTGAATAGCTTAATATAGTATAAAAATTCCCAACTACACAAATCTAGTTAAGTAAGCTATTTTTATATACAGATGGCAATGACAACGAAAAAAATAGTCCAATAATCATACATAATCCAAGAATAGTAAAACAAGCCTGGAAGGAGTAGATTCCTTTTAAATATAGTTGTATTGTTGCTAACGTATTTATTCCTAATGAAGCACCAAGATTACGTAAAAACTGGACTGTAGCAGTCCATTTACCAATTTTTTCAGTAGGAGCACTATTTTGCACTAATACTAGAGTTGAGGTTGCAACAAATCCCATCCCTAGACCTGTTAATAATAAAGCAACAGCAATCAGGGCAAATATATTGTAGCTTATAGCCATCACCATTAAAAATGAACCGCATGCAAGCATTACCATACCGTTAATTGACATTCTCCGGTAACCAGTAGAAACAAGCTTGTTTCCACAAATTGCAGAACCAACGACCCAGCCTAAAGCCGCTAGCATGATTAATAAGCCACTAGAGAGATCACTGCTTTTTTGCTGATGCAACGCAAGAGGAAGTAGGGTTACCGATGCATATAGCGCAGCACTAGAAAGCAAAATTAAGCACATAACAGAAAATAACATTTTCTTTTGAAAAAAGAGTAAAGGAATAGGGCTTTTTTGCGGCAGTTTTCTAATACGAATAAACAGTAGTATAGATGTTACGGCTAGTATTATTAAAAGCTGCGGTAATATATCCTTAATACTTTCTAGCTGACTAATTAATAATAAGCTACAAGTAAAACCAACTAATAAGGCTTGGGTAGTCCAATCTATTTTTTCAGTATCGTAATCTTTTTTAACAGTTGGAGTTATAAACAAAAGTATTAGAGCCAATATACTGATTGGAATATTAAACCAAAAAATTGACCTCCAAGTAAATATGTTATTCAATACACTTCCTAAAAGAGGTCCAACAATAGCAGCAAGTCCCCATACCCCACTTAATATTCCTTGCATTTTTCCACGTTTTTCCGCATTAAATAATACGGCTAATAAGGAATAGGACAACACAATAATTCCTCCAGCACCAATGCCTTGCAATGCCCTTGCTGCAATAAGTTCAAACATACTTGAACTTATTGCAGCAAACACGGATGCCAATAGAAATAATAGTAAGAAGCCTTTTAGTGTAGTAGAGGTTCCAAGCCGATCACTGATTGCTCCTGCTAATGGAGCAATCAGTGCCACGGGGAGTAGAAAAGCTGTCATTATCCAAGGATAAAGCGCTGGATCACCAAGTTCATTACTAATATAAGGAAGTACAGTACTGACAATAGTACCATCAACTGCTGCAAGAAAAAGAGAGACGATAATTGCAGCTGTGCCTATTTTCACTGATTTATTAGATGAGGTAACTTGATCAAAGCTCATAACTTCTCCGAAAATTGAGTTGCATGAACTTTAGATGCTTGAGAAAACTGATGTATAATTGCTTCAGTTTCATCATCAATATAATCGTCGACTTTTCTGATTGTTTCTCCCGATTGAACGATTTCGCGAAAGCGTAACGTCATATCAAGTTGGGTTTTCGCTGTTAAATTACCTTCTGTGTAATCTATGTCAAACGCTGCTTTTACCGTTTCCTCACTAGCTATTGCCAGTTGAGTATTCAAGGATTCTGTTTCCTGAATTAATTGATGCATCCGCTTACGTTCAGAATTTGAAAAAGTTGGAATAATTTGATCAAAAACAGCATGGTCAAATTTGATATGACGGGCCTCATCTAATCCATGGAAGTGTAATAGCCTAGTGAGGAAACTATGCTGCATTGGATCAAGGACTTTTAATCGGCGCTCGAACACTGTGATAATTGACTCTCCAACATAGGCAGTAGAGCACAGAGCTGCAAGTTTAATTAATGGTGAATCATTATCATTATAGAGCTCAATTCTTTCTTTAGAAAAATTATTCTTTAGCTTAACATCAGCACCAGATAAATTTCGAACATACTGATAAAAGCTATTTGCATGATTGATTTCTTCAGATGCAAAACAAGAAATAGAATGATATAAACCGTCACCCATGATAAGAGGTGTTGATTCTCCTTGTAATTCACACAATACCCGGCTCATCACTGTAGCAACATGCATTTCAATTTCGGCTAGTTGTGCTAGTTCTTTGTAAAGGTATGCAATAGCTTTTTCTTCTTGCCCAGATTGTCCAAGTATAACTCTAGAGAGGAAATCTAACTCGCCATCCGTTGCAGCTTCCTCCCATGGCATTCGATTAGGATGGAGATAATTTAAATGGGCATATTTATTGATTTGTTTGATAGAATTCATCATAGTATTAGTCCTTATACAGCTTTATTAACTCAGATACGACAATGCATTAAAAATCGTACGTGCTTTATCTTCAATCTTACGTCGACCATGCATTACTCGAGTATTATCAATTAATACGATATCACCATCTTTCCATCCAATATCATCTGTGAATCGCTCACAAAGATCCTCAACTTCTTCTAGAATCTCGGTTGGAATGCTTTCTCCATTGGCAAAAGTAATCACTGGCTTCTCATAATGATTAGATGGGCCAAAAATACTATTGGCAAAATTATGAGTTTCCAATGGATTAACATGACTGGAACGAATTGCTGATGTTTTAAATTGGTAATAAACAGAATGATCTTTATTTACTATAATATTAGTATTTGGCTGATCTTCAATTAAAGATAACAAATCATCCAACGTAATTTCTTCAATACTTGTAGGTGCATTTACTTGATCTCTTAAGGAGTGAAAAGCAAAAGTTTTCCATTTTTTCTCTTCTACTCGGCGAGAATACATAATATCCTGCTCAAGAAAAGCCAATTTTGCTTTGCTACTCATATAATTATATACAATTTTACCATCACATACTGTAGTTTGCGAGCCGAGTTTAGGAGCTTTTTGACAATAAAACCAACATAAATCTGGCCAGAATGGACTATTTCCATTCTCACAATGTAAGCCAACCTTGTCATAACCAGCATCTACTTTTTGAGCTGTATTACCATCAAAGCTACGAGCAGGATCTAAGCTGATACGCCCACTACTTTGACGTACTAGGCAAGAAAAACTGTCAATACTGTGATTAAAATTACGCAATATTAAATATCCATTTTTAGCTAATTGCTGCAATAAATCATTAGGCTCGAGATCTGTTACACTCCCCCTATCCAGAGAGGTAATAACTAAGCCAGCATGATTTGTATGAGGACTCGTATCAATTTGATTTATCATAAAATAATTATCTCCATTCTGTCAGTTGTTCAATAAAACTTGAAATAACATCACGTCGAGGCCTCCCCGTAATAGTAAATAATTTCTCCATAACTCTCTTGTCATACGGTACAAATATTGGTTCAGTAATATGTTCAATCTCATTAAGATATTTTTCTGCATAATTATTTATAGATTGTTGAACCATATCTGCTTTTGACATATCCTCAATAATAAAAATGCCACTTAGAAACTGCTGCTTATCTCCAAAAACAATAACTTGTAATACTCCAGGAACGTTACGATAAGCTGATTCGAGCCATTCAGGAGAGATATTTCGACCATTCGCCATTATGATCATAGACTTTTTCCTCCCAAGTATAGATATGAATCCATCATCATCTTGTATTGCTAAATCTCCTGTATGCAACCAACCATCCTTATCGGTCAAGCAACTACTAGGATCTTCATTTGTATAGCCGGCAAATAGAGAGCTGCTACGAATATAAAGTTCATTATCCTCAGAAATCTTTACCTCAACATGAGACAACGGCTTGCCTACCGTTCCGATGCGATTAGCACCTTTATGATTCCAAGTAGCGACAGAGCTGTTTTCACTAAGGCCATAGCCTTGGTAAACTGTGATTCCAAGTTGATCAAGGCTATGCAAAACTTCACTGGAAACAGGAGCTCCGCCAGCTGCTAATAGTGGTAAGGAATCTCTGCCAAATAGGGCTAAAATTAAATTTGATTTTTCCTCATGCTTATGAGCGCTATCAGCTAACGCCTCCACTAGAGCTGGTGTCAATGTCAAAGCGGAAGGGCGTGATTGACGAATAATTTCCAATCGTTCTTCTGCCTTGACCCCAGGACTTCCTAAAGGAGCAATATGACTTGGAGGCATTATTACTGCTCCTCCTGAGGTTAAAGGTATGTAGAGTGCAGTAACTTGTTCGATTAACAGACTCAGTGGAACCAAACTTAAATAACGTTTATAGTCTGAGGGATCTGCATGCTGCCATAATGAAGTAACGAGTTCATCTAAACCTCTGCGCCGAATCTTTACTCCTTTAGGCTGAGATGTAGTCCCAGAAGTATGAATTATTTTAATAATAGAGTCAGATTGAGATTGTCGTTCTATATATTGTTCTATATCATTATCAAGTAGTTGGGTTTCTGTGTTTAGCGTTTGCCCACAAGTTATAGGATAAATTTTTCCTATTAAATTTAATCCATTTTTTTTCCATTGATCTAAGCAAGCTGTTCCTAATTCATCAGCTAAAATAATGTCACAGGAATGCAATAAATGCTCTGCTTGTTTATAGGAAAAAGCTAAAGGCACTGGTACTTGAGTTAGCTCGGCTATAAGCAGTGCTATATCCGACAACACCCATTCTGGAGTATTACCCATCACAATACCAACACACGAGCCTTTATTAGTGTTTTGGAGCAGGAATTTTGCTAGATTTTTAGCCTCTGTTACTAAGGATGAATAACTATAAAAAACTTCTTCTTCATATCTATCTCTAGAAGTTTCTTGTAATAGAATAACGGCTGGAGCATCTGGCACATTTTCTGCTTGCATTAATATTGAGTTAAGAATATTCATGATTAACATTCATCTTTTGATTAGTTTAAGAAATTACGATGTATTCCTTCAAAATCTATAAAGGTTAGATTACTACGAATACGACCAAAGAGCTCTACACACTGTTCCAATAAAACAACAACAGTTTTAGGAGATTGATCATAATAACTTCCCCATAGCTTTCTTTCTTCTTCAGGAATACATTCTATAGAAGCTGTCGCTAATATGGAAAATGGAATTCTGTAGAAGGCCAATATCTTAGATAATCTACTTGTTGCTGTAAAAATTACCGCTTCATACCCCATAAACCATAAAAGAAAAGGTAAAATATGAAGCATATTTCCAACCGCACTAGGATTATTTGAGGCTAGAGAGCCCACTTCTATTATATTTTCCTCATCAATCATACAATTTGTTTTTTTCAAAATGACCTCAGACAAGGGGGCATTAAGATAGCTTTCGGAGAATAGTTGTTTCAATGAATGGCGGAATGAAATTCCCGTACAAGCTAGCAAATCACCTGTTATTCTATCCTTATAGGCAATAAACACATCTGGATTTGGGTAAATCGTCGCATCATAATTCTTTTTATAAATATCAATAATATATTTTCTAACATCTTCTGCTAACTCCTCATGATTAAAAATGATATCTATTTGCGCGAGAGGAGAACCTTTATTCGAATTCTTATACAGAAAACTTATCATAGTTTGAAATATCCTTTATTTTTTAGCAGTCTAATATCAATATCAAATAGAGTAGCATGATCCCCAAATACTTGTTTCATACAATAGAATAACAAGTTTATTTTTTATGAAAGACGAATATTATATTTTATTTGTTTATTTTAAATGTACAAAACAGACATAAAAAAGAACAAAACAGACAAATATACTCCCCATCTTCTAATTCCAGTAATTTAATAGAGCTTAGAAAATAGAATTTGTGCAAGCTACTTGCCATCCCTTATTTTTATTTTGAATAAAAGCTTGTCTGAAAAACAATCGGGCTTTCTTATGCGAAAAGCGTTTTTCAAGAAAGGATGTTTATGAAGGAAGCTCATATGATTATTCTCAGGGTAAGGGCGGGGTTGGTAAGTCCTCTACTCAATGTCATCGTGGTGTGTTTATACGACTGTATTAAAAAATCCTGATAAAAGTACGGCTTTTTATCATGCAGCCTGTCAGGTTGGTTTTTATTATGGTGGGAAGGAGATAAGTCATGTTGATTGAAGCGCGTAATCCGTTTAGTACGATAAAGGTTGGACTGACCTTTATGCCACCCGATGAACGGTATCCGCATTACCGGTTAAAGCCGATACATACCGAAGCAGGCAATGATTATTTTCTGCTTTTTTATGTATCCGAAACGGCCTATCTGGTATTGTCACCGAAAATTAAGCGCTATCAGGCAGTTCAGCGACTGGCGCTTGATATGGAAACGGCACCATTCCCTGTTTATGAAAACGTATCATAAGGAAAACCTGATGAAAACCTATGACGTGAATGCCGTTGACAAACATTGCCAATGCCACCCTGAAACCATCCGGCAATATATTCGGCAAGGGTTATTGGTTGCATCTAAGCCGGGACGGAAATATTGCATTACCCAATCTGCCCTTGACGTATTTTTGAACCATCTTGAAAATGATGCTGTGCAGGCATCACTCGAACACAGGAGTGAACAAAAATGCCAACTTATAAACGGAAAAATGGATATTACCAAATCGATATCCGACTCAAAAGCGGTCGCAGAATTAGACAATCTGCTGGCACGAAAGACAAGCAGGAAGCGCAAAGGTTGCACGACAAACTGAAATATGAGTTGTGGCAACAAGAGCAAATGGGTGAAAAACCGAAACGGCTGTGGGATGAAGCGGCCGTCCGATGGATAGAGGAGATGAGCGCCGAGAAAAAAAGCATAGGCTCAGACATCAGTCGTTTACGAGGGTTAGGCACATTCCGCGGCCTGATGCTCAAACACATGACACGAGAAACAATTATGGCGACCATATCAGTTCTACCCTGTTCAAACAGCACCAAAAATCGTTATCTTGCATTGGTCAGAGCTATTTTAAACAAAGCGACAAACGAATGGATGTTGTTAGAGAGAGCACCCAAATTACCGTTATACAGAGAAGCAAAACGTCGTATCCGCTGGTTAATGGTAGAGGAAGCCGAAAGGCTGGTTGCCGCGCTGCCAGAAGAATTCAGTCTGAATACAGGATTACGGCAACGCAACGTACTCGATTTGAAATGGAGTCAAATCGATTTAGATAGAAAAGTTGCATGGGTACATCCCGATAAAGCCAAAGCAGGTCGTTCAATCGGAATTGCTTTAAATCAGACGACCGTCAATATTTTAGAAAAGCAGATAGGAAGACACCCTCAATTTGTGTTTACCAATTCACGCGGAGGTCGAGTTACAAGCATCAGTTCGCGTATTTGGAAGAATGCGCTGGAACAGTCTGGAATCAAAAATTTCCGCTGGCACGATTTACGCCACACATGGGCAAGCTGGCTGGTGCAAAAAGGTGTTCCCTTGGCTGCCTTGCAGGAAATGGGCGGATGGGAAAGTATCTCGATGGTGCAGCGGTACGCGCACTTGTCGCCCGAGCATTTGCACGGACATGCGGCACTTTTAGACGCTGTTCTGGACACAAATTGGTCACAGGCAGAATCTGCTCAAGCGAAAAGCCTCAAAACAAAAAGCCTAAACGATTGTTTAGGCTTTGGAAATTTGGTGGGTCCGGTGGGGTTCGAACCCACGACCAAGGGATTATGAGTCCCCTGCTCTAACCCCTGAGCTACAGACCCGGCTAGAAAGGCCGCTATTCTAACACAATCTTCTTACGAAGCAAAAACTACCGTCTTTTTTAATAGCAATGCCTGTCTGAAAACCATCAACGCCCCGGCACAGTACCCATACGCTGTTTCAGAGAGGTTTTCGGCTCATTGAATAAAGTGGCGTAATAAGTTGCGTTGGTCATAACCTTTTTCACATAATCGCGCGTTTCATTAAACGGAATCGTTTCGGCATAAATCGCACCTTCCAACGGCGTTGCAGCCTGCCAACCGCGCGCACGCCCCGGGCCGGCATTGTATCCTGCTGTTGCCATCACTTCGTTATCCTGCAAACGGCGCTTGGCATCGGCCATATACCAAGTACCCATGCGGATATTGCCGTCCATCGTATACAATTCGCTGTCGTCCATACCGATTTTATTGGCGATTTCGCGAGCCGTGGCAGGCATTACTTGCATCAAACCCTGTGCTCCAACGCTGGATTGCGCGCCCATCATGAAGCGGCTTTCCTGACGAATCAAGCCGTAAACCCAAGCCGGATCAATACCGGCCTGCTCGGCATAACGCACGGTAATATCTTTAAACGGCGAAATATAGCGCAGTTTATAATTCAATTTATTTGAAGTGCCGTCGGCCGTATTAACCGCCATTTCATAAAAGCCTTTGTCAAACGCCAGCTGAGCCGCCGCCAACAGAGTTTCTTCGTTTAAACCCCGAGTTGCATAGCGCCATTCTGCCTGCGCTTGCCGACGCATCTTCCAATCGCCGGAAGCCTGGCTGGCCTGGAATAAATTGAGCGCACGATCAACCGCACCGTCTGACGCCAATTTATCAACGTCTCTTTTAGATGCATCCGCAACATTGTTTTTCACACTTACCCGTTGCCCCAATTCTTCCAACGATAAAGCCGCATAGAAATTACGACCCGACTGTGCAGCTGCCTCGTATAAGGCTTTCGCACGCGCATCGTTACCTTGTGCAGCATAGCTACGCGCCAGCCAATATTGCCAATCAGGCTTTTTCTTCAGCTGCTCAGGCATGCTTTCGATAATGCCCGCCAAATCATTCCAACGGGAAAAACGCAAAGCCGAACGGGCATACCATTCAAGCTGTTCGTCGGAAAGCTGTTTTCTATCCGCACGGCCGTAATAGCTTAACGCCGTTGAAAAATTCTGCTTTTTCGCTTCGGCATAACCCAATACGCCCCACGCAAAAGCACTCTGTTCGCGAGTCAACACATTTTCCAAAGCAGTCAATCTGCCTGCCGCATCACCGCTTTTCTGCGCGGCAGGGCCAATCACGTCGATCAACAATTTTTCCTGCGCACCCTGCCCTGCACCACTATCCAACGGGCTTCCAAGCGCGATGGCGAGATTGCGGGCGTCTGTTACCTGATTGTTGCTGATTAAACCGCGTACCCGACGCCATGCACTTTGATTATCCAGCTTCCCATATCTGGCCGCTTCTTCCAGCAACAGAGTGCAACCCTTAGGCTGTTTACCCAGCTCTTTAACCAGCTTGGCAGACAAACTGCTCGATTTTCCTTGGCTCAGTGCCCTGTATTCCGCATAGCAGGTTACTTCTTGAGCGCGCCCTGCCGCATCCAATTTAGCATATTGCATGTCAAATTGCGCCCACTGCCCGCGCCGAGCCAAACTTTTCAGCCACTCGTTACGCACCGTTTCCACCATTGCACTGTCGCCCGCCTGCGCAACGAACTGCGCGGGCAAAATATCGTCATCTTGCTTAATCGCATCCAAAACACTTTGATACATACGGTAATCAGACAAGGTTTTAGAGGGCGACTCAATCGCACGAACCACGGGCAAATGCACGCCGCCGGAAACATCTGCGGCTCGGTTAATCGGCTCCACTGGCTGCTCCGAAGACGAGCAAGCCGCCAGCACAGCAATAGTAAGGGCGGAAAGGGTGAGTTTTAAAGTACGGTTTCGGATCATTTTATGTTCTTTATGCTGAAATACACCCAAGATGGGTAAATTTGACTATGCTGGGAATTTTAAGCGATTTAGACGAATTGCTCATCCAATAAATCAATCTTTACATTTATATAGTTAGAAATCAATTTCAAAAACACTCATCATAAATCTTGCTGGATAAACCACTTTATCACTGACTACGACTTGCTCTAATGCCTTCATAGAGTGATAAACTGAATCATCACTTGCTGTTCAAACTACAACAAAAAAGACCGCTTATTTTAAGCGGCCTTAAATTCTTATTTATGACGCACATATCCACTAGCGTTCTGATGCCCTATCATCCGTTTTTACGTGCTTGCAGCATCAGCATCATCAATCCCAGCACCACCAGTGTTTCTTCTTCAGGCGTAGTTTCTGCATGCTTCTCCAACTGGAATTTACGCTCCATCCATGACGGTGTTTTTTTCAAACAAAAAATTTCGCGCCCTTGCCTATCGGCCACGCCATAGGAAGGATTGAGAAACAAGCCGCTAAAAAGATTGATAACCGGCACGTCGGCGATAATCGCATCGAGAAAGGCAATCCACGGATTTTTTTCTCTGATTGTCAACACTGCCTCTCCTTCCGCATTTTTCAAAATGTAACTGGTACGCCAAAACGAGCGAAGGCCTTCGCGCTTGAGTTTACCGATGATGTGGCCATTTTGCTCGTCGCGCAGCGTGTATTCGGCGTTGAAATCGATAATGCGGTCTGCTTTGAAGGTGTAGCGGATTTTTTCACGACGGCTGTTTTCATAAACGTCTACCGCCTCTTTGATGCGGAAGATTTTTTGCCGTGTATAGGCAATTTCGCGCCCGTCGGCATCGGATACGATGAAATCATTGGAAGGGGTAAAAATTTTGAACAGAAAATGCAGCGGATAGTGCAGGTTTTGCATCGTTAGTTTCTCATTTAGGTTGTGTTGCTCAATGGTTTGGCTCTGTATCGCGATGTTTTTCGCTGGTATCGGCCGCATCGTAGGCTTCGACGATTTTCTGCACCAAGGGATGGCGCACTACGTCTTCGCTGGTAAAGGTATGGAAATAAATGCCTTCGATATCGCGTAGTTTTTCTTTGGCATCTTTCAAGCCCGATTTGATGCTTTTCGGCAAGTCTATCTGGCTTAAATCGCCGGTAATTACGGCCTTGGCACCGAATCCGATACGGGTAAGGAACATTTTCATCTGCTCCGGCGTGGTATTTTGGGCTTCATCGAGAATCACATAGGCGCCGTTTAGCGTACGGCCGCGCATATAGGCAAGCGGGGCGATTTCAATCAAGCCTTTTTCCAGCAGCTTGGTAACGCGGTCGAAACCGATCAGATCGTATAAGGCATCATATAGCGGGCGCAGATAAGGATCGACTTTTTGCGCTAAATCGCCCGGCAAAAAACCGAGTTTCTCGCCTGCTTCCACAGCGGGGCGCACCAGCACGATGCGCTCGATTTGGCGTTTTTCCATGGCATCGGCGGCAGCGGCTACGGCCAGATAGGTTTTGCCGGTTCCGGCAGGGCCGAGGCCGAATACGATATCGTGATTTAATAATGCGCGGATGTAGCCGTTTTGGCGCGGAGTACGACCGCCGATGCTGCCCCGTTTGGTTTGCAAATAATATTGTTTGTCTTGCTTTTGCTCGATATGCTCGGCATCAGCGGTTTTGGCTTCGACGGAGGCAAGCTGGATGTCGCTGTCTTCCAAATCGCGGTTTTCTGCAATTTCGGCCAAGGCGAGTAAGGCGCGCCGGCCTGTATGAGCCATGTCGCCGATAAAGGTAAAATCGGAAAAACGGCGGCTAACTTGAATATCCAGTGCTTTGGCAAGGGTGTGAAGATTGGCATCTAAGGCGCCGGTCAGGCGTTGCAGCACCGTGTTGTCGATGCTTTCGAATCGGAGATGTACGGTATGGCTCATACAGGGGCAATGTCTTTTCTGGTTAATAGGGTTTTATAGTTGTTTTATAAGGGTGTGAAGGTGAAAAATCAAGCGTTTGGGCTGAAGCCTGTCTGAAAAAACTGATTGGCTGCCGTGGATATTCCCGCTTCATGTTAACTGCGCTTGCTTTGCTTGCTGCGATACGACAATGGATTAAACCTTGTTTAGCCTGCCATAGTGGAAGATTTTCAGAATCAAAAATGCCTGTCTGAAACCTATTTTTCAGACAGGCATTGTGTGTGATGCTTATTTGAAGAAATTGCCAAAGCCTGGAGGAAGCCCTTGCGTGAAAGCACCCATGGTTTGGTTGGTTTGCGCTTCGGCTTGTTCGCAGGCGGCATTGACGGCGGCCAACACCAAATCTTCCAGCATTTCTTTATCATCGGCCGCTTCAGTAATCAAATCGGGGCTGATGTCTATGCTCTTAACCACATGGTTGCATGTCATCACGACTTTGACCAAGCCGTTGCCCGCCTCGCCGCTCACTTCGGTAACGGCCAGCTTTTCTTGGGCTTTCTTCATATTTTCCTGCATTTTTTGGGCTTGCTGCATTAGGCCGCCCAGACCTGCTTTTCCGAACATTTCGGGTTACTCCTATTGGATAAAATCATGTGGGTTGGTAAAAGCGCACTGTTTTCAGACAGGCATTTATTCTTCGATATTCTCTGCCAGCTCGATGGTTTCGGGTTTCCATTCATGGCAATCGAGTAAATCCATCAACCGGCGACACACCGGATCAGCTTCCAGCAATTCTTGCGCCCGCTGGCGGCCTTCTTGCTGCAATCTTGCCCGACGCATGGCGGGCGTTTCCCAACCGCTGTTTTCCTGCCACGGGCAGGTTTCCAATTGCAAATCAGGCATCTCATACGCTTCGGCCAGCGCATTACGAATTTTATCGAAAAAGGCTTTGCGTTTGGCCTCGCGGGCGGCATCTGCCGTGAGCGAAAGCGTCAACAAACAGGCATCGGGATTAAAACCGACCCAAGCGGCGTGCTGAGTTAGCATTTGCGCGGCACCCAGTTTTCGGGCGAGACGGCGAACAATCTTCGCCCAGTTTTCCGCGCTAAATTCCGGCATGGGAACAAAGATTTCTTCTTTGCTTTCTTCCACGCCATCGCTTCCGCTTTCGTCATCGCCCTCTTCTTCGGCAACCGCATCTGAAACAACAGGCATATCGTATGCTTCATCGGCAAAAAACGGATAGTCGGGCGGCGGCTCGAAAGGGTCATTTTCTTCAATGTCGGGAGGCGTATATCCGGCAGAAGTCTCTTCCCACGGCGGTGCATCTGTTGCCTGACCCTGCTGCACTGTTTCAACGGCATCCTCTGAAATGGAAACCAGCTCGGCCTCAGCGGGCACTTTTTCGGCCGGTGCTTCATCGGCAGGCGCAACGGCGGCATCACTCTGCACCACTTGCGGCTCGGCTGCCAAAGGTGCGGTTTCTGCAACAGGTTCGCTAACCGCAACAGGTTCGGCGGCCCGCATTATCGCCGGCTGAGGCGGTGCATCGGACACCTCAGGCAGGCGTATCGGCTTTTTTGCTGCGGGTTCCTTTTCAGACAAGCTTTGCAATTCGGTGCCGCTGATGCGGGCATTTGCAGGGTGCTCGGCGGCGGCCAGCGGAGCAAACGCCAGCATGCGCAGCAAAGTCATCACAAAGCCGGCATATTCGTCGGGCGCAAGGCTGAGGTCGTGTTTACCTCGAATGGTGCATTGATAGTAAAGCTGGATCTGCTCGTCGCCCAGATGTTGCGCCAGTAAATGCAGAACTTCCCGCTCAGGGTCGTCTTGCGCCAACGCGGCGGGCACAGTTTTGTAAAGGGCGATGCGTTGCAATAAGACGGCAAGCTCGCTGAGCGCGCTGTCAAATCCGATAGCCCGTTCCGCCATTTCCTGCGCTTTTTTCAACAGCGCTTCGCCGTCTTGGTTGACCAGACTTTGCAGTAATTCGTAAAGATAACGTTTATCGACCGCGCCTATCATGTGCCTTACATCGGCTTCGGTAACGCTGCCGGAACCCATCGCGATGGCTTGGTCAAGCAGGCTGAGCGCATCGCGCATCGACCCTGCAGCAGCGCGACCCAACAGCTGCAATGCAGCCGCTTCGTAAGAAATTTGTTCGACGTCCAGCACATGGGCCAGATGGCCTGCAACTTGTTGCGGCGTCATATTGCGCAACACAAATTGCAAGCAGCGGCTCAACACGGTAACCGGCACTTTGTGCGGGTCGGTGGTGGCGAGAATGAATTTCACGTGTTCCGGCGGCTCTTCCAGCGTTTTGAGCATGGCGTTGAAAGCCGATTTGGAAAGCATGTGCACTTCGTCGATGATATAGACTTTGTAGTTACCCGCTGTCGGCGCATATTGAGCGTTTTCAAGCACTTCGCGGATGTTGTCGATACCGGTGTTGGAAGCGGCGTCGATTTCCAGCAAATCGACGAAACGGCCGGTATCAATTTGCACGCAGCTTTGGCATTGGCCGCAAGGTTCGCCGTGATGCGAGTTTTCGCAGTTGAGGCTTTTGGCCAAAATGCGGGCGATGGTGGTTTTGCCGACGCCGCGCGTACCGGTGAGCAAATAAGCATGGTGCAAACGGCCTTTGTCGAGCGCGTTTTGCAGAGCTTTGACAACATGCTCCTGACCGACTAAATCGGCGAAGGTTTTCGGGCGCCATTTTCTGGCGAGAACTTGATAGGCCATAAGCTAGATTTCGTATACGGATAGCGGGAATGTTTTCAGACAGGCATTTTGCTCAGGCTTTGTTTTCCGAGCCTTAGGTAAAAACCATGCCTGTCTGAAAAAAAATGCCGCGCTATTTTATCAGATATAGCAAGCTTGCAGGCCGCGCTTACGCAACCGGCTGGGCTTGCAGTTGCCAAACCGCCTCCACTCCTTGCTTAATCAACGAAAGCGCCGGATCGCGTTCGTATTCGTCGAGATAGATGAAATTGAGCGGCAAGCTTTGGCGAAACTCTTCAATAACGGTAATCGGCTTGCCTGCCGCAACGGCGCTTTGCGCTTTATGGCTCGGCACCATGGCAATGCCAACACCATCGCCGACCAGATCAATAATGGTTTGCGGGTAGTCGCAAATAATCTGCCTTTTGGGCGAAAGGCGGTTGACGCGCCAGAATTGCTGTAAATGTTTGTTACTGGCGGATACGCCCGACATTTCAATCCAGATGTGGTTTTCCAAACTTTTAGGCAGATTGCTGCGGATGGCTTCGATATCAGCCGTAGGGCAAATAAGCGAATACTGAATGTTTTCCAGAAAAATGCTGCGCACGCTGCGGGTGCCGGCGTGGCCGAGGAAAAAACCGCCGTGCAACTGCTTGGACTGTATACGCGCCAGAATTTCCCCGCTCATGCCGTATTGAATATGCAGCTGGATATCCGGTGCGGCACGGTTCAGAAATTGGGTAAGCCGGGTTACGCGGCGGCTGTTAATCGGGTGTATCAGGCCGATTTGCACGTCTTGCGTGTAATGCTCGGCCAGTGTTTTGGCAAAAGCATCCAGTTTGTGCTTGTGTTGTAACAAAGCTTCCGCCTCGGGCAAAAAGATTTCTCCGGCACGGGTCAGGCTCATGCCATTACTGGCCCGGCTAAACAAAGGCGTGCCCAAATGGCTTTCGATGGCTTTGATTTGCGCCGATACGGCTGGCTGGGAAAGAAACAGCCGCTCGGCGGCCTGCGTCAGGTTGCCATAGTGGGCAACCGCAACGAATGATTTCAAGTGGTTGATGTCCATTTTTAAGGTTTCTCGCTTCAGTTTGCAGATTTGTAGTCAGGCTGTAGTAGCCTTTTCGTTTTTTGTTAGCTATTTTTAACATATCTGCGCGCAGCTGGATAGTGTTTAAATTATTTGAAAAACAAAAATTTACTCTTTCACTATCAGAAAAACAGATGGCAGGCATCAGAAAATAAAATTAGCGGATTGCGCTGCGTTTAGCGTTTAATCGGCTACACCGTATTACAAATACGGTAAATCAAACACAAGGAGAATAATTTTATGGACAAGCAGACTGCACGCAGGGTATTGGATAATCCTGAGTTCCAAAAAATGGCACGTCAGAAAGCTTTGCTCGGCTGGAGTTTTTCAGCCGTGATTCTGCTGATGTACCTCAGCTACATCTGGATAATCGGCGACAGCCCCGAATTGCTCAAGGCTCCGGTGTCTTCCGGCGGCATTACGACTTGGGGGATTTATGTTGGCATTTTCGTTATTGTGTTTTCATTTATCACCACCGGCATTTACGTCATGATTGCCAACGGGAAATTTGAAAAAATGACGAAAGACGTTGTTGACCGCGTTATGGGGGATAAATAATGAGACAAATCAGCAAAAAAATCGGGCTAGCCGCATTGCCTTTGCTCGTGCCGGCGATGGCGCTGGCCGATGCTTTTACCGGCGAGGTAAAGAAGCAGCCATTGAATGTTTCGGCCATCGTGATGTTTTTTATTTTCGTCGGCTTTACGCTAGGCATTACCGTTTGGGCATCGAAGAAAAACAAATCCACCAAAGATTATTACACCGCCGGCGGTGGTATTTCCGGCTTCCAAAACGGCCTGGCCATTGCGGGCGACTTTATGTCGGCAGCGTCTTTTCTGGGCATTTCCGCCATGGTGTTCACCAGCGGTTACGACGGTTTGATTTATTCGACCGGCTTTCTGGTGGGCTGGCCGATTGTCTTGTTTCTGGTAGCGGAGCGCCTGCGCAATCTCGGTAAATTCACCTTTTCCGACGTTGCGGCATACCGCCTCTCCCAAACGCCCATCCGCCTGTTTGCCGCTTCGGGTTCGATTTTGGTGGTGATTTTTTACCTGATTGCGCAAATGGTGGGTGCGGGAAAACTGATCCAACTGCTCTTCGGTATGGACTACATCTACGCCGTATTGCTGGTGGGCGTGCTGATGGTTTGCTACGTGTTGTTCGGTGGCATGCTGGCCACCACTTGGGTGCAGATTATCAAAGCCGTCATGCTGCTGGCCGGTGCGACTTTCATGTCTTTCATGATTTTGAAAAACGCAGGCTTCAGCTTTGAAACCATGTTTAAACAGGCAACCGACATCCATGAAAAAGGTACCGCCATCTTAGGCCCGGGCGGTTTGGTGAAAAACCCGATTGACGCCTTGTCGTTAGGCTTGGCGTTAATGTTCGGCACGGCCGGTCTGCCGCATATTCTGATGCGTTTCTTTACCGTGCCCGATGCCAAAGAAGCACGCAAATCGGTTTTCGTGGCTACCGGCTTTATCGGCTACTTTTATCTGCTGACCTTCATCATCGGTTTCGGCGCGATTATTTTCATCAACAAAGAAAATCCGCACTTTTTCAACGCCGTGTTGAAAGAAGGCAAAACCGTATACGAAATGGTCGGCGGTTCCAATATGGCTGCCATCCATTTGTCGGAAGCACTGGGCGGCAATCTGTTTTTAGGCTTCATTTCCGCCGTTGCCTTCGCCACCATTCTGGCGGTGGTTGCCGGGCTGGCGCTCTCCGGTGCCTCTGCGATAAGCCATGACATTTATGCCTCGGTTATCCGCAAGGGCAAGGCTACGCAGGAAGAAGAAATGCGCGTTTCCAAAATTACTACGCTGGCATTGGGTGTATTGGCCATCTTGTTCGGCGTGATGTTTGAGAAACAAAACGTGGCGTTTATGGTGGGTTTGGCTTTCGCCATCGCCGCTTCGGCCAACTTCCCCGTATTGATGCTTTCGATGTTTTGGAAAGGTCTGACCACCAAAGGCGCGGTGGCCGGCGGCTTTACCGGTTTGCTGCTCGCACTGGTGCTGATTGTGCTGGGCCCCACTGTATGGGTCAGCGTGTTGCACCACAAAGAAGCAATTTTCCCTTACGGCAACCCTGCGCTTTTCAGCATTCCGGCAGCGTTTATCGTCGGCTGGTTGGTTTCCATCATGGATAAATCGCCTCAAAGTGAAAAAGACAAAGAAGGCTTTGAAGAACAATATGTACGTTCTATGACCGGCATCGGCGCGGCCGACGCTTCGGATCACTGATTTCTCGCTGCAGTCGCAGTTTCACGGTAGGGCGTTGCTGCTCCCTACCGTCTTTTTATTGCTTAATGCCTGTCTGAAAATATCTTCAGACAGGCATTTTCAGACAGGCACGGTTACAGTAAAATCCGCAGCAAAACGAATCCGAACCAGAAAGGCCGACCGAATGTATTTTGTAGACCGCACCGCCACCGTATTGAAGCCGACCGAAAAATTTCTCGCATGGCTCAAATCCTGCGATTCCGACATGCCCGATTTAACATTGGCGCAAATCCGCACCAACTGCTCGGTTTACCTGGTGCCTCAATTCGACGAACCCGAAGCCGTAATCACCTATTTCGACGACCGTTATCAGGAAATCTTCGCCGCCGAACTCTCAGGCTGGGACATCGAAAAAAGCAAATGGCCGCAAGATATGAGCCTACAGGCCTTCTGGGAATTTTTCGAAGTGGAGATTCATGATATGGTGCTCGACATGGAAGCGGCCGAACTCAACGTCAGCCCCGTATTCGACAATATGATGTAAGCCTATGCAAGCGTTCCGAGCCGAGCTGACACCATCGAAAAACGGCCGCCTGCTGGCTGTTGGGCTGCATCTTTACGCCCTGATGGTCTGCCTGACCTCGTTTTACGGCGCCATGCGGTGGTTCGGCATCATCGCCCTGTGCGGCAGCCTGCTATGGGCTTGGCGGGTGCAAAACCTTCAATGCCATAACAGTATAAAAACAATCCATATCGACACTTCCGGCCGCGCCACCCTAACGCGAGCCGGGCATAGAGAAGCTGCCGTATTATTGGAAAGCAGCCTGATACACCGCAGAGCCTGTTTTCTACAATGGCAAATCAACGGCAAGATCAGCTGGCAGGCCGTATTACCAGACATGACCGACGCTGAAAGCTACCGCCGCTTGATGGTATGGGCAAAATTCGGCCGCAGCAAAGCGGCTTTGGCAAACACGCCCCAACCCTGACAACCATAAAATGCCTGTCTGAAAATTTTCAGACAGGCATTTAGACAGACAAACCGGCCCGATAAACCCGAAAGGAACAACGGCCTGACTTATCCGCAACGCCCCAAACAACGGGAAAACCGATGAAAAAAAACCTCAACCAATGGCTCGCCCATCTGGAAATCGCACACAGCCAAGGCCTGATTGACATGGGTTTATCACGCGTCAACGAAGTGAAAAACATCATGCAACTCGAACCGCAATGCCCCGTCGTGGTCGTGGCCGGCACCAACGGAAAAGGCTCCGTATGCGCATTCTTATCACAAATTTATAAAGAAGCCGGCTTCAAAGTCGGCACGCTTACCAGCCCGCACCTTCTGAAATTCAACGAGCGCATCGCCATCAACACCCAGCCGGTTGACGACAACACCATCATCTCTTCATTCGAACGCATCGAAGCGGCACGCGGCAATATTTCCCTTACCTATTTTGAATTCAACACACTGGCCGCGGTAGACATCTTCATCCAAAACCAAGTAGACATCATGATTCTGGAAGTCGGCCTCGGCGGACGGCTCGACGCCGTCAACATTTTCGATGCCGACGTAGCCGTCGTTACCAGCGTAGATTTAGACCACCAGTCATTTCTGGGCGACACCGTTGAAGCCGTCGGCTATGAAAAAGCCGGCGTATTCCGCAGTGGAAAACCGGCCGTCTGCGGGCAAAACCCACCGCCCGAATCCCTCAAAAACCACGTCCAAACCATCGGCGCGGATTTATTGCTAATCGGAGAAGATTTCGGTTATACCAAGCTGGAAAACCAACAATGGTCGTATCGATTCCACCCTCACCCCAACCCCCAATTTTCAGACAGGCATGCACGCAACCGCAACGCCTTGCCGATTCCCGCCTTGCGCGGCGCCTACCAGCTGAACAACGCCGCCTGCGCACTCACCGCAATCGAATGCCTCAACCCGAAGCTACCGATAGACCTCGGCGCCATCAAACGCGGTCTGTTACTGGTCAACCATCCCGCCCGTTTCCAAGTTTTGCCCGGCCGGCCATTAACCGTGCTAGACGTCGGACATAATCCCCATGCCGCACACGCCCTAAGACAAGGCCTTATCGCCTTGCCGTTCGCTCAAAAACGCACCGCCGTATTCAGCATGCTGGCCGATAAAGACATCGACAGCGTACTCGATATCGTGAAAGACCAATTCGACGAATGGCACATCGCCCCGCTGCATCTACCGCGCGGCACAACAGCCGAAGTGCTCGAAGCCAAGCTCGCCGAACACGGCATAGCCAATGTAAAACAGTTTGAAAATATAGCAAAAGCCTATGATGCGGCTTTTGCGGCGGCTTCGGAAAATGATAGAATTGTCGTATTCGGCTCCTTTCATACAGTTGCCGAAGTCATGGCCACACTATAAACAGGATTGAGCGATGCTATCGAAGCACTTGGAATCATTGGAAGAATACGAAAATCTCAAGCGCAAAAACCGCCGTCGGTTAGCCGGCGCCTCAGCCATGATTGTGGCAGTCGGTCTTATCTTTGCCAAAACATCCGGCTCAGACGAAACCGAACCCAAACAGGCCGCGGCCACATCCGCTCCTGCCGAAGCCAAACAAACCGCAAAATCGAAAGCCGCAGTACGAGCGAGCGAACCCAAAGCGGCCAAGTCCGAAGAAAAAAACCTTCCGCCCGATTCAACCGTTGAAGAAACCGCCGCCTTAGTTGAGCCCAAAGCGGCCGTCTCTCCGCTTCCCGAATCTGCCGAATCTGCTGAGAAAAACCGACAAAAAGTGGTTTTTCTGAGCCCCGACGACACCAATCCGCCACCGAAAAACGAAACCGAAGCCACCCGGTCAAAAAACAAAGACAATCGGATTTACGAATTGGCAGACAATCAGGAAAGCGTAGAAGTTTCCGATGAAAACGGCCAAGCGCACACCGTAATCAAACAAGCCGCTCCGGCCGAACGCATCGACCCCAAACCGGAAGAATTCGCACCCGTTCCAACCGTAACCATCGAAAATTCCAACAAAGAAGCCGTTGCCAGAGAGCGCGAACGCAAAGCCGCAGCGGCAGCAAAAAAAGCAGCGGTGGAAAAAGCCGAAGCCCAACAACGCCTATCTGAACGGAAAGCAGCCGAAGCTAGAAAGGCCGAACAAGCCAGAAAAGAAGCGGAAGCCGAACAGCTTAGAGCGGCCGAACAACAAGCGGAAGAAGAGAAAAAAGCCGCTCAATTAAAACAGGCCGAAGCCAAAAAAGCAGCACAAGAACGCAAAGTGGCGGCACAGCAGAAGAAAGAAGCCGAACTCAAAAAAGCTGCCAAAGAGAAAAAGGCCGCACAAATGAAACTGGCCGAAGCCAAAAAAGAGGCTCAGGCTAAGAAAGACGCTGCCGAGAAGCAAGCCGAGCAAGAACGTAAAGCCCTAGCTCAACTGAAAAAAGAAGCAGAACTCAAAAAAACCGCCGAAGAGAAAAAGGCCACTCAGATGAAACTGGCCGCGGCCAAAAAAGAGGCACAAGCTAAGAAAGATGCTGCCGACAAACAAGCTGAGCAAGAACGCAAAGCCTCAGCCCAACTGAAGAAAGAAGCAGAACTCAAAAAAGCCGCAGAAGAGAAAAAAGCCGCTCAAATGAAACTGGCCGAAGCCAAAAAGGAGGCGCAGGCTAAGAAAGACGCCGCCGACAAACAAGCCGAGCAAGAACGCAAGGCCGCAGCCCAACTGAAGAAAGAAGCAGAACTCAAGAAAACCGCCGAAGAGAAAAAAGAAGCCGAGCGTAAAAAAGCCGAGGCTGCGAAGAAAACCACCGACACATCAAAAAGCTCGGGCAAAGCCATTATTCAGGCCGGCGCCTTCAGAGATGAAGAAGCCGCCCGCAAAACCTTGCAAACTTTGCGCCAATCAGGTGTAAACGCATCGATCAGCAAAGTGGAAACCAATAAGGGAACCGTTTATCGGGTACGCACCGGTTCTTATCCTAACAAAGAAGCTGCCGATACCGCTTTGTCGCGCCTGAGAGGCAAAGGCATTGGCGGTTCGGTGATGAGTCAGGAAAAGTGATATGTCGACATTTGATATTTTGGCGGCAACGGTAATTGCTTTATGTATGATGATTTCGATGATGCGGGGCATCATTACAGAAATGGCGGCCTTGTTTTCGTGGATTGTTTCGTTTATTGCCGCTCGAATGTTTGGCCGCTCCTTCGCCGATGCCTTTCTCACTTCAATCCAACCCTATGTTTTCAGCGTAGCGGTTGGTTTTATTTTGGTATTCGCCGCGGCTTGGCTGGTGCAATATTTGTTACGCTCGATATTGACCGCCATCGTCGGCTCTTTCGGCCTGGGCGGCATCAACCGGCTGTTGGGCGGCATGTTCGGTGCAATTAAAGGGATATTGGTGGTTACCTTCATTGTATTGGTATGCTCGTTTACCGACCTGCCGAAAACCGCGGACTGGAAGCAATCCGTCAGCGCGCCTTATTTTGAATCACTGGCGGCTACTGCCCTGCCGGCGCTGTCCGACTACATGACGGAAAAGCTGAAAGATCCGACGATTAACCTTCTTGGAGAAAAATAGAAATGTGTGGCGTATTTGGCTTGGTGGCAAACGAACCTGTAAACCAGTTGCTATACGATGGCTTGCAAATGCTACAACACCGTGGGCAGGATGCAGCCGGGATTGTTACCGTGCAAGATAGTGTTTTTCATATGCACAAAGGCAAAGGCATGGTTCGGGATGTGTTTCGCACCCGCAATATGCGCGATTTGCTCGGCAATGCCGGCATTGCCCACGTGCGTTATCCGACTGCGGGCAACGCGGGCAGTAGTGCGGAAGCACAGCCTTTTTACGTTAGCTCGCCCTTCGGTATCGTGCTGGCGCATAACGGCAATTTGACCAATACCGACAAACTATATGAAAACGTGTGCAACAAGCATCTTCGCCATATCAATACCCGCTCTGATTCAGAGGTGCTGCTCAACGTGTTTGCCCACGAACTGCGCCGGGAAGTGACTTCCTCCGACGACAGCCATTTAAGCGTCGACAACATCTTCAATGCCGTCGCCCATGTGCATCGGCAGGTGCGCGGCGCTTACGGCGTGGTGGCGTTGATTGCCGGCTACGGATTGGTGGCCTTCCGCGATCCGCACGGCATCCGTCCTTTAGTTTTGGGTGCACAAACCGATGAGAAAAGCGGCAAAACCGCTTATGCCGTTGCTTCGGAATCCGTTGCTTTCAACAGTTTGGCCTTTGATCGAGAGCGCGACATCGTCCCGGGCGAGGCCGTGTTCATCACGCTGGACGGCAAGTTTTATTCCCGACAATGCGCCGAGCAGAGCAAGCTCACCCCCTGCCTGTTTGAATATGTTTATTTCGCCCGCCCCGATTCGGTTATCGACGAAGTATCCGTTTATCAAGCGCGGGTCAACATGGGCGTCGCGCTGGCCGAGAAAGTGAAGCGGTATCTGCCGGTTGACGACATCGACGTGGTCATGCCGATTCCCGACACCAGCCGCCCGAGCGCGATGGAGTTAGCACATCACTTGAACAAGCCTTACCGCGAAGGTTTGATTAAAAACCGCTATATCGGCCGCACCTTCATCATGCCGGGGCAAGCGACGCGTAAAAAATCGGTGCGCCAGAAACTCAGCCCGATTGAATCAGAGTTTGAAGGCAAAAACGTGTTGTTGGTCGACGATTCCATCGTCCGCGGCACCACCAGCCGCGAAATCGTCGAAATGGTACGCGCTTCCGGCGCGCGTAAAGTCTATTTCGCCTCGGCGGCGCCGGAAGTTCGCTTTCCGAATGTGTACGGTATCGATATGCCGACCCGCGAAGAATTGATTGCCAATGGCCGCAACGCCGACGAAATCGCCCGCGAAATCAGCGCCGATGCCTGCGTATTCCAAGATTTGGACGCACTCGAAAATGTTGTGCGCGAGCTGAATCCGGAAATTGTCGGCTTCGACGATTCCTGCTTCAGCGGCTGCTATCTGACCGGCGATATTGATGAGGCCTACCTGCAACGCTTGTCTGAAGTTAAATCTTCGTCGGCCGCCGCTTTCGTTCAGCCAAGCCTGATTGATCACAGCGTACGTGTGGACGACAGCAATGACGAAGCCTGAATCGGATTAAGCAATTCAACGGATTGATAATCACCGTTTCGCTTCACTTGCTTGGCAAGCCTATTCTATTTTTATCAAATGCCTGTCTGAACGGTTTTCAGACAGGCATTTGATATTATTAATAAAGAAATATTATAAAACCTCCGCGACAATCGGATTTACGGATTAAGCAGCCGCAATGCCTTGAAATTGCCTGTAAATAAGCGCAAAATCAGCGCCTAAGCCTTTTTGTTTCCAAAGTATCATAATCTAAAGGATCTTTTATGAGCGAGCTCCATCCGCAAACTCTGGCGATACGCGGCGCCAAAGAGCAAACCGACTTCAACGAACACAACCAAGCCCTTTTTCTTACCAGCAGCTTCACATGGCAAAACGCCGCCGAAGCGGAAGCGCTGTTTTCCGGCCAGCAAAGCGGCTACACCTACAGCCGCACCGCCAACCCCACGGTAAACGCCTTCAACCGGCGCATGGCTATTTTGGAAGGCGGCGAGCAAGCCGTTTCCATGGCAACCGGCATGGCAGCAATTCAGGCGGCATTGCTCACCTTTCTAAGCGCCGGCGACCATCTAATCGCCAGCCGCGGCCTGTTCGGCACGACGATGGGCTTCATCATGAACCATGTTACGCGCTTCGGCATCGAGGTAACGCTGGTGTCGTCAACCCAAACCGCCGAATGGCAGGCTGCGCTCAAGCCGAATACCAAAATGCTGTTTTTGGAAACGCCTTCCAACCCGCTGGGCGAAGTGGCAGATTTGGAAGCACTGGCCAAAATCGCCCATGATGCGGGCGCGTTATTAGCAGTCGACAATACTTTGTCTACGCCGATTGTGCAGCAGCCCTTGCGTTTCGGCGTTGATTTATCGGTAGAATCGGCCACCAAAGGCATAGACGGGCAAGGCAGAGTGCAAGGCGGCGTGGTGATTGGCCGTGCGGAATTGATGAAGCAAGTGCAGCTTTATATGAACGCTTCGGGCATTTCGCTTTCGCCTTTTCACGCGTGGGTTTTGCTCAGCGGTTTGGAAACCATGGCGGTGCGTGTGCAAGAACAATGCCGCAGCGCTGCAAAAATCGCCGAATGGCTGCGCGGCCAATCTCAAGTGGAAAAAGTGTATTACTCGGGTTTCTCCGATCATCCTCAGGCCGAGTTGGTTAAAAAACAGCAAACGGCCGGCGGTATCGTTATTGGATTTGAGGTTGCAGGCGGGCAGGAAGCGGCATGGAAGGTTATCGATGCGACCAAAGTATTTTCCCGCACGGCCAATCTGGGTGATGTGCGCTCCACCATATGCCATCCGTGGACAACCACTCACGGCAAAATGGCATCCGAGGCCAAACTCGAAGCAGGCATCCGCCCGGGGCTGATTCGTTTGTCGGTCGGTTTGGAATACGTTGACGATTTGATTAACGATTTGACACAAGCATTGGCTTAACCGGTTTTCAGACAGGCATTGAGAGACTAATATGCCTGTCTGAAAGCATTTCCGGCATTACAAAACAAAATGTCTGATAAAAAATCCCCTATTTTGCTGACCATCACGGCGATTTTCCTGATTGCCTGTTGCTTGCGCGCGCCCATTGTTTCGCTGGGTCCGCTTATGAGCATGGTTCAAAACAGCTTGCATGCCGATACGACGATTATGGGCGTTATCGGCACGATACCGGTATTGGTGTTTGCCGCCTGTTCGCCGTTTGCCGCACCGCTGGCACGGCGGTTTGGTTTTGAGGAAGTGTTAATCGGCGCCCTCTTGGCGCTGGGTTTCGGTATTTTGCTGCGTACCGCGGGTCTTTCTGCCGCTTGGCTGCTGATGGGAACGTTTTTACTTTCAATCGGCATTGCAATGGGGAATGTGTTGGTTTCCGGCGTTATCAAACGCAGCCTGCCCCTGCATGTGGCAAGGTTTACCGCTCTATACAGCATTACCATGAGCTGTACTGCGGCTTTGTCTGCCGCGGCAGCCGTGCCTTTGGCGCAGCGCATAGGTTGGCAGGCCTCGCTGAATATGTGGTTGATACCGGTTATATTGGCGCTGGTTGTTTGGATAACCTTACGCCGCAAGCTGGGGCATCAGCCGGTAACGGTTTTATCGCACAAAGAACAGGCGGTATCGGTGTGGCGCAACAAGCTGGCATGGGCCATCAGCGTGATGATGGGGTTGCAGTCGTTACTCTACTATACGTTTTCCGCTTGGTTGCCAACCATTTTATCCGACCGAGGCATCGGAGCTGATGAAGCAGGCTATTACGCAATGCTGCTGCAGATTGCCGCTATCCCGGCCATATTTTGCGTTACAACCTTTTCCGCCCGTTTGGAAAATCCGCGTTTTCTAGCTCTGTCGGTAACGTTGCTGAGCTTTATCGGCATAGCCGGTATCTGGCTGCTGCCCTACGCAATCGCACTATGGGTATTTTGCGTTGGCGCCGGCGTGTCGGGCACCTTTACTTTATGCCTGCTGCTGTTTATCAGACGCACCGACTCGATAGCGGAAGCAGCAACACTCTCGGGCATGGCGCAAACCGTGGGCTATTTAATCGCGGCAACGGGGCCGGTCGGCGCCGGCTGGCTGTTTGCCCAAACCCAATCGTGGGATGCCGGTCTGGCTATTATGACGCTTTTGATGCTGGTAAAATGCGGCTGCGGCTGGTATTGTGCGCGCCCGATCAGCTTGCGCGAAGCGGCGGGAATGAATAAAAAGGATAAACCGGAAGATGACTGAAGAAGAATTTACAACCTGGTCGCTCAGAATCTGCCTAACCATATTGGTGCTTTTTCTGGGCTTTATCGTGTGGGATTTGGGTAAAAAATCCAATGCGGGCAAATTCGGCATGTTTATGCTTTTTTTAGTGCTCGGCTTAGGCGTATTGGGCTTCGTTTTGAAAAACGTGCTGGTCGAATGGTTTTTAATGCATAAATAACGTTATGCCTGTCTGAAAGCGTCAAGCCGTTTTCAGACAGGCATTCAAAGGCTTTCCCATGTTACGCTACACGATTCAGCGTCTGTTATTGCTTATTCCCACGCTATTGGGCATTCTGGCGCTGACCTTCGCCATCATCCAATTCGTGCCCGGCGGCCCGGTAGACCAAATGGTCGACCGGTTGAACAACACGAGCGTCACCAGTGAAGCGGCCCAAGGAAGCAGCCACAACACGAATCATAGCGGCGGCCGCCTGAGCGCCGACGACATGGCCAAACTCAACGCACTCTACGGCTTCAACAAACCGCCCCTGCAACGCTTTACCGAAATGCTGGCCAATTTCGCCCGCTTTGATTTGGGCGAAAGTTTCTTCCACCACCAAACCGTATTCGAGCTGGTCAAAGAAAAGCTGCCCGTATCCATGAGCCTCGGGTTATGGACATTTTTCCTGACCTATCTGATTTCACTGCCGCTCGGCATCATGAAAGCGGTTAAAGACGGCTCCCGCTTCGATGCCCTAAGCGGCATCATCATCTTAATCGGCTATACCGTGCCCGCATTCGTATTGGGGCTGGTGCTACTGGTTTTCTTCGGCGGCGGCAGCTTTTTCGCATGGTTTCCACAAGGCGGACTGACCGGCGACAATTGGGAAAACCTCAACACTATCGGCAAAATCAAAGATTACCTGTGGCATATCGCCCTGCCGATTACGGCCTCGGTCATTGGCAATCTGGCCGTGGTGACGATACTCACCAAAAACGTATTTCTCGAAGAAATCCGCCGCCAATACGTTTACACCGCACGCGCCAAAGGCCTGTCTGAAAAACGTATTCTCACCCGCCACATTTTCCGCAATGCCATGATACCGCTGATTACCGGCTTTCCCGCCGCCTTTATCGGCGCCTTCTTTACCGGCAGCCTGCTTATCGAAACCCTGTTTTCGCTCGACGGCCTCGGCTTGCTCTCTTACGAATCCGTCATCAAACGCGATTATCCCGTCGTAATGGGCACGCTTTACGTTTTTACCCTGATGGGGCTGGCAGCCAAATTATTATCCGACCTTTCCTACTCATGGGTCGATCCGCGGATTCATTTCGGCGCACGAAAATAATCCGCCGCAAACAGCCAAACACAGCATTTTGCTTGTTCAGACAGGCATTGATACCAACGGAGATTTATGCAGAATACCTTAGCCGCAAGAGCATGGCGGTCATTCAAACAACACAAACGCGGCAGCGCCAGCCTGAAAATTCTGGCATTGCTGTTCGCCCTTGCCCTCATGGCGCCCTTATGGAGCAACGACAAACCCTTATGGGTGCAATATCAGGGTCAGCATTATTTTCCATTATTCAAAACCTATTACGACAAAACCTTCGGCGGCGATTTTGATACTCCTGCCGATTATCTCGACCCATTAATCCGTAAAAACATCACCGGTGACGGCAATCGTGCCGTTTACCCGCTCAATCCCTATGCTGCCAACACATTAAACGACTTCGATACTCAGCCCGACCCAGCACCGCCTTCCGCCAATCACCTGCTCGGCACCGACGACAAAGGGCGCGACATCTTAGCGCGGCTGGTTTACGGCTTTCGCGATTCACTGTTGTTCGCACTGGCGCTCACCGCCGTAACCACCTTCATCGGCATGCTGGCCGGTGCCATACAAGGCTATTTCGGTGGCAAAACCGATATGCTGATGCAGCGTTTCCTCGAAATTTGGGGCGGCCTGCCCGAGCTTTACCTACTGATTATCCTTTCCTCGTTCTTCAACCCCAGCCTGCTCATTCTGCTTCTGCTGCTTTCCCTGTTCGGCTGGATGGGGCTTTCCGATTACGTCCGCGCAGAATTTCTGAAAAACCGCCAAGCCGATTACGTTTTGGCCGCCCAAAGCATGGGCGTTTCCAACCGCGCCATCATGTGGCGCCACATCCTGCCCAACAGCCTGACCCCCGTGCTGGCATTTTTACCATTCCGCATTTCCGGCGGCGTATTGGCGCTAACCAGCCTTGATTTTCTCGGCTTGGGCGTACCCGCCTCGCAAGCCAGCCTAGGCGAATTACTGGCGCAAGGCAAAGACAATCTCGACGCATGGTGGATAGGCCTATCCGCCTTCGGCACCCTGACCGTGATGCTGCTGCTTCTGGTCATGATAGGAGAAGGCTTAAGACAGGCATTTGACGTAAGGGCGCGCAGCTGATGGCTATTCTACAAATCGAAAACCTCAATGCGTCATTCCCCGGCAAACCGGTACTGCACGATATTAACCTCAACATTCCGGCAGGCCTTAAAACCGCCATTGTAGGCGAGAGCGGCAGCGGCAAAACCGTGCTGGCGCAAGGCATTATGAGATTAAACCCTGATGTGTCGTTCAGCGGCAGTCTGAAATTTAACGGCGAAAATCTGCTGGCTTACTCCGAAAAACAACTGCGCCGCCTGCGCGGGCGGGAAATCGGCATGGTTTTTCAGGAGCCGATGACCGCGCTCAATCCGGTTATGCGGGTTGGCGCGCAAATCGCCGAAGTGCTGACCTTACATTTGGGGCTCGATAAAAAACAGGCATGGGCACGGGCAGTAGATTTACTGGCCGAAACCGGCATCCAAGCCCCAGAAGAAAAAGCATCGGCCTATCCTTTCCAACTTTCCGGCGGCCAGCGCCAGCGCGTGATGATTGCCATGGCGATTGCGGTTGAACCCAAATTGCTCATCGCAGACGAGCCCACCACCGCGCTTGACGTTGCGGTACAAGCGCAAATCTTGGATTTGCTCAGCCGCCTGCAGCAAACCAAACAGATGACTTTGCTTTACATCAGCCACGACTTGAATTTAGTACGCCGTTTTGCAGACCGTGTCGTCATCATGCGCCACGGCAGAATAGTCGAACAAGGCGATGTAAACGCCGTATTCAGCCGTCCGCAACACGAATACACCCGAATGCTGCTGAATGCCGCACCCGAGCGCCAAGTATCATGCCTGTCTGAAAAGGCTCCGACGATATTATCGGCAGACAAGCTCAGCGTGTCGGTCAGCCAACGGGCAGGCTGGTTTGGCAAGCGAGAGAAAGTGTTGCTGCAACCTTTGTCGTTTGAATTAAAAAGCGGCGAAACCATGGGGATTATCGGTGAAAGCGGCAGCGGGAAAACCACTTTGGCTAAAGCGTTGGTCAGGCTGATAGAAGCAAACGGCCATATCAAAATCAACGGCGAAACTTGGCAACCCAAACTGCGCCGCGAAATTCAAATGGTGTTCCAAGACCCGTTCGGCGCGTTCAATCCGCGGATGAATGTGTTCGACATCGTTTCCGAAGCGCTGAACGTATACGAGCCTCAATTAAGCCAACAAGATAAAGAAAAAAAGGTAGCCGAGGTTTTACAGGCTGTGGGCTTGGATGCGGAGATTCTTAACCGCTATCCGCATGAATTTTCCGGCGGCCAACGCCAGCGTCTGGCCATTGCGCGAGCCATTATCGTACGACCGAAAATTCTGGTGCTTGACGAACCAACCAGCGCGCTCGACGTGCAATGGCAGCAGCAAATCTTGAAACTGCTTCGCGGATTACAGCAGCAATACGGCCTAAGCCTGATTCTGATCAGTCACGACTTAGCCGTTATCAATGCCCTTTCGCATCGGGTTATCGTGTTCAAAGACGGCGCGCTGGTCGAAACAGGCGATTGCACGGCCGTGTTTGACAAACCTGATAACGACTATACAAAGAAACTATTGGCCCATAATAAGACTTGAAATTTCGATTAACTACCTTTATTCTGCAAACTAGAAATTTTTTGACATTCCATACAAAAAAAGGAAAAACAATGAGCAGCGATTTAATCGTACACGCCACCGATGCTTCGTTCGAACAAGACGTTTTAAAATCAAACGTACCCGTATTGCTGGATTTCTGGGCACCATGGTGCGGCCCTTGCAAAATGATTGCCCCGCTTCTGGATGAAGTAGCATCTGAATTCGCAGGCAAATTGAAAGTGGTTAAAATCAATATCGATGACAACCAGCAAACGCCTGCCCAATTCGGCGTGCGCGGCATTCCGACCCTGATGGTATTTAAAGACGGCCAAAACGTCGCTACCAAAGTAGGCGCGCTGGCCAAAGGCCAATTGGTTGCCTTTGTAAATGCCTCCATCTGATTCTGTTGAATGAATCAAAAGCCTGTCTGAAACATATTCAGACAGGCTTTTTAATCTATTGCCATTCATTTTAATGCAGACTGTTAAACTACTTCCCTACTTATCCTTTCCTTGCCACGATCGCATATTCTGCCGAATAAATTTTAATTGCTTTCGATACCGGCGACAATGAGGGCAAATAGCCAGATGCAACAGTAACAACATCCGCTCGGTTGCGGTCAACCGACGATCTTGGCTTTCAGATAACAGTACGCAGGCTTTTTTACAATTCACAATTTTTTTCCTCCGTATCTATCGTCATTATTTAGTCAAATCAAACCAGCGGTGTTGCAAGCAGTCACGCAAACCGTTACGGGCGCGATGCAGAATAACGTAACAATTCTCCTTACTGATGGAAAATTGCTCACAAATCTCCTCCACTTCCCAGCCCATAATTTCTCGAAGATAAAAAATACGAGCCGTGTCTTGAGGCAATCCTTGCATGCAATTTTCTAAAGCATGGAAAAAATCCTGTCGGTTAACCGTATCTTCCGGCGCTTCCTGCCAGCTTTGCGGGCTGGATACTGCCTGCCAGTGCCCGCTCTCATCAAAGCAGTGATCGTATGCCCAATCAATGGCATCGTTTTCTTCCTGCATGCCATCCAGACTAACCGTATATTTTGTATTTGTATTGCGAAAATAATCAGTGATTTTATTTTTGAGTATACTCAACACCCAAGTCTTCAACCCCGCGTCGCCACGGAATTGGTCTTGTTTGTCGATAGCTGTTGCTAAAGTATCTTGCACGATGTCTTCAGCCAGATCATCGTCGCGCAATTGAATTTTGGCGAAACGCAAGATATCGGTATGCAACGCGGCGAGCCTTTCCGCAAATTGCTCCATTAAGTCTTCTCGGAGACAACCAGTAGAACGCCTGCGTCAACCCATTTGCTGACCGTTTCTCTAATCAAATTCTCAATATCCTGTCCTTGTAACAAGGCTTGCAAACCACTTAAAAGCGACGAAAAAGTATCATTCTGAGATTGAAAATGCTCTAATAAAAACAAATCCGTACCATCTACAATCCGGTAATATACTTGATTGTCTCGAGTGCGCCATGTCAGCACATGGCAAGGCGTATCATCAATTTCCTCCAGACCGCTGCTCACAAAATCACATGGATAGGCCTGTAGCCGCGCCGCAGGAGACCAGCCCAACACCGTTTCATCATTCCAAATGCTGCTCGATTCAGATTGGATGGCCGTTTCGGCATGCAGCAATGCCGTTTCGAAATCCATCATCGACAAAATATTTTCAGACGGCCTTTCCTCTTCAGGCAACGATTTCAAATACTCAAGAAATTGTGCCGGAATATCGTTGAAAAACGGAGATTCGGGGCGAGCTTCAATAAGGAAACGGTTTTGCCAATCCTGCCACTGCATGCTATCTATAAATGCACTGCTGTCGCTAAAACATAAATCAAGAAAGCTCTGCAGATTATTACGAACCAGCCTTGTATAAACAGCCAACCGTTCCGGTGCAATCCCCGTTGGCGCAGGCAATGATGGGTCGCGAACATGATCGGCCAACATAGCTTGCGCCTTGGCAGACGAAAGTTTATGCCGCTGCATGACGTTCTTTCTCCACTTGTTGCTGAATCGCAGCAATACGACCGACTTCGGCTTCAAGTTCTGCAAACGGGGGGAAATTACTATCACGTTCCAGTAAAGTCGGCACGCTGTGCGGTAAACGGCGGCAAGTGTAGGCAAACAAATCCCATACGTCTTCACACACCGGTTGGCCATGAGTATCGATTAACAAGTCTTCGGCCTCTTCATCATGGCCCGCCATATGCATATATGTTACCCGAGCCAAGTCTACACCTCTGACATAATCTTTTGATGCCACGATGCCATGGTTAATCGCGTTCACATAAATATTGTTCACATCCAAATGGATATCGCAATCCGCTTCGTGCACCACCGCATTGAGAAATTCTGCTTCATTCATTTCTGCAATGGGGTTATGGGCGTAATACGATGTGTTTTCAACGGCAATCCGTTGTTCAAGGATATCCTGCACCATGCGGATTCGCGCGGCAGTATGGCGAACTGATTCCCATGTAAACGGCAACGGCAGCAGATCATAAACATGGCCGTGGTCGCTACAATAGCTTAAATGCTCAGAGAAAAAGTCAATCTTGTATTGCTTCAAAAACGTTTTGACTTGTTTTAAAAAATCAACTTGCAGCGGATCTTGGCCACCCAAGGATAGGGAAAGGCCGTGACACGCAATAGGAAAGCGCTCGGCAACAGAATCAAATTTTTTCCGCGCGGCACCACCCATACGCAGCCAGTTTTCGGGAGCGATTTCGATAAATTGAATCGGGCTTGTCTGTCGATCTAAATGCAAGAAATCATCAGCCATACTGCGTTTGTAACCTAAGCCTGCACCGTTTAACACACTCATCATCCTGATCCTTATTCAGAGGTATAACCGTATCAATAAGCTGCCGTCATCCAACATATTGATAGAATGATACCTGTATTTTTCAGACAGGCCGCCCGAATACAGGCGGCCTTACAGCATCAATTATTTGCTTTTGTTGCCGCATTTACCTTCGCCGCATTTGCCTTCAGCAGCTTTGGTTCCTGTTTTGGCAGCAGCTTTAGACGCGCCGCATTTGCCTTCGCCGCAGCTGCCTTCTTTGGCTTTTTGCGCGCCGGCTTTAGAAGCACCGCATTTACCTTCGCCGCAAGTGCCTTCTTTGGCTTTTTTCGCAGCCGGTTTCACTGTTTTAGCAGCAACAGTGTGCTTGGTTTGAGCAGCCATAGCACTTTGTCCGCCCAAAAGAGCCAAAGCACCAGCCAAAGCGATCAAAGAAGAAGATTTTTTCATGATATTTCCTTTATGATTAATTAAATTTAGATTACTTAAGTTGCCTGATAACACCATTGTTTCAGATAGGCATTACGCCTTTATTTACTACTGCAAAAATAATTCTAACGCATTTTTTTGCTTCTTGAATTGATATAGCCAGTTTTTTTGGCTTTAGAAGCACCGCAATTGGCTTCACCTGCTTTAGATGCACCACAGTTAGCTTCACCAGCCTTAGCTTTAGCCGCACCACAATTGGCTTCACCTGCTTTTGAAGCGCCGCAGTTAGCTTCGCCAGCCTTAGCTTTAGCCGCACCGCAATTGGCTTCGCCCGCTTTTGAAGCGCCACAATTAGCTTCACCGGCTTTCTGATGTGCAGCCACACCTGATTCGGGTGCAGTATGTTGGGAACCAGCCTGACAACCAGCCAAAGCAATGGCACCGGCCAACGCGATTAAAGAAGTTTTTTTCATGTTTCATGCTCCTAATTATTAATACATACAAAATTGACTTTTCAGTCGTACTCGATTTCAAACCAGCCTAGCAGCATTTTTTTACTGCACGGCGACCAAAAAACAGATAATCTAAAGAAAAGCGACCCATACCTTGCAATGCTTGTGGCAATAACACCAATATGTAAATCAAAGCCATTTTGTAGCCGTTGTCGCATACGTTATAACCGTTGCCACCATGCACAGCCACCCATGCCACTGCCGTTACCACCATTAAAGATAAAGCGCCTATACGCCCGAACAAACCGATTACCAACAACACCGGTACGATTAATTCGGCACCCATTGCCATCGTCCAGCTCACATTGACCGGAAGCAAGTTAATCGGAAACGGGAATGAATCTTGAATATCGGCAAACCAGTTTTCACCCTTCCATTTTTCAACGCCCGATTCCCAGAATTCGTAAGCAGTAAACAAACGCAATCCCAACATCGCAAAATCTTTACCCCATGTATCGGAAAAGCGGTTCAAGCAAGCCATGCGACCCATGATATGTGCTTTCTAAAATAAGTTGTTCATGCAGGAGTAGACGCCAAAAGCTACAGCATCTTACATTTTTTTTGATATTTTTTTCAAATAATTCATAAATCATTGAAAAACAAAATAAAAAAGCCTGTCTGAATTTTTCAGACAGGCTTTTTTCATGCAAAAAATACCGCTTATTTCGGGTCGGGAACATCCTGTGTGTAGCGTTTCAAACCGCCGCCAAGCACTTTGTACAAATCGGCAAGATTTTCCAAACGCGTAAGCTGATTGGCAAGCAACGTCGTATCCGCTCCATAACTGCTGCGTTCAGCATCCAGCAAATCCAAAGCACTCGATACACCGTGTTTGTAACGCAAGCGAACAAGACGCAACGCATCAGTGTAGGCTTTACTTTGCTTCAGGTTCGCCTCGTACGTTTTATCCAATTGCTCGCGGGCAACCAAGGCATTAGCAACATCCCTAAACGCCGACTGCACTGCAGCTTCATAAGCAACCACCTGAACTTGCTTTTGAATCTTAGCGTAGTCGAGATTGGCTTTATTACTGCCCCAGTTGAAAATCGGCAGATTGATGGTGGGAGCAAACGCCCATGTTTGGTTGCCACCTTTAAACAACCTGCTTAACTCAGTAGAGCCTGTGCCGATGGTGCTAGTCAGGCTGATGCTGGGAAAGAAGGCCGCTCGTGCCGCACCGATATTGGCATTCGCCTGTTTCAGCGAAAATTCGGCGGCACGAATGTCAGGGCGGTTAAGCAAAACGTCAGAACTCAAGCCGGCCGGCAGTTTATTGATTTTAAACTGCTGGCTTAACGGCAATCCTGCAGGCAGATTTTCCGGAAGCGGCTGATTCAGCAATAATGCCAATGCATTTAATGCTTGCTCCCTACCCTGCACGGCACTGGCGTAATCCGCTTTAGCCGATTCAATCAACGCCTCCTGCTGGCGCAAATCAATAGCGGAAATCACACCCGCCTTGTGTCTGAGCTGGGCCAATTTGTATGTCTGCTCACGGGTTTTCAACACATCTTGTGCCAGTTTCATCGTTGCTTCAGCATAACGCTCATTAAAATAAGCTTTGGCCACCGAAGCCACCAAAGTCAGCTGCGCCGCATCACGATTAGCCAAACTACTGAAATAACTTTGCAGTGCAGCTTGCGTGTTGCTACGAACCTTACCGAACAAATCAAGCTCATAAGAAGTCACACCCAAACCAACGGTGTAAGACGAAGAAACGGTTGACTGACCGGTTTGGCTCAAATCTTTAGCCGAACGACCGCGAGAACCCGTAGCAGTGGCATTGATTCCGGGCAACAGATTAGCCCTTTGAATCATATATTGCTTGCGAATGGCTTCAGCATTAAGTGTTGCCGTACGCAAATCAGTATTACGCTGTAGCGCAATTTCAATCAAACTGTGCAAGCGCGGGTCTGCAAAATAATCCTGCCACCCCACCGCGGCCGCCTGGATGCCCGTCTCGGGCTGTTTATCGTATTTAAACGTTTCCGGCACATTCACTTGAGGCTGCTCGTACTTGGGAATCATCGTGCAGCCTGATAGTGCAAGCACAACGGCCAAGACGCTCAACGCCGGTTTGAAATTCATTTTTTCCATATTGCATCCTTCTTTCAATGCTTGCCAGACGGTTTGTCATCATCTTCGGCAGCATCAAAGTGAAGCTCCGAACTGTCGACGGACACGCCATGTTCAAGGGCATGTTTGGCGGCCATTTCGTGCTCATGCGCGCTTTCTTTAAACAGCTTGCGTACCACCAAATAAAACAGGGGAACCAAAAACACCGACAATATCGTGCCGATCAACATACCCCACAATACCGTAGTACCGATGGCACGTTGGCTGGCCGAGCTGGCGCCCGAAGCAATATACAAAGGCACCACGCCCAAGATAAAGGCAAACGAAGTCATGATAATCGGGCGGAATCGCAAGTGTGCCGCAGCCAGCGCGGCCTCAATCGCGGTTTTGCCTTGCGCCTGCAAGTCTTTGGCAAATTCAATAATCAGAATCGCATTTTTGGCACTCAAACCCATCACCGTAATGAAACCGACTTGGAAATAAATGTCGTTCAAATAAGCCGGTTCAGCACCAAATAGCCCACCAAACAGATTACGGCCAGTCGCTCCCAACGCAGCGCCAAGTAAGCCCAACGGCACCACCAGAATCACGGCCAACGGAATCGACCAGCTCTCATATAAAGCGGCAAGCGCCAAGAATACGGCTGCAATGGCGAATCCATACAAGATAATGGTTTGAGAACCGCCCTTAGCTTCTTCACGGGATTGACCTCCCCATTCCAAGCTATAACCATTACCCAACTCATTCACCATACGTTGTACTTCGGCCATTGCCTCACCCGTAGAATAGCCGGAGGCCGGAGAACCGGTTACTTGCATTGCAGGATAGCCGTTAAAACGCTCGCTTTGCTCCGTACCGTTTTCCCATGATACCGTTGCAATGGTCGACAAAGGCACTGCCACACCTTGGCTATTAGGCACCGTGATGTTTAATATCTCGGAAGGCTGCATACGACTGGCGGCATCGGCTTGCACCATAACGCGCTGCAAACGGCCATTATTCGGGAAGTCGTTCACATACGAAGAGCCCAATGCTGCACCCAACGCGCTGCTGATGCTTGAGAAATTAATCCCTTGCGCAGCGGCAGCCTGACGGTTGATGTCGATTTTCAACTGCGGCGCATCTTCCAAACCGGTAGATCGCACGGTACTGGCATCAAATACCGGACTTTGGCGCATCTTATTCAACAACTCATTACGCTTTGCCAATAATGTTGCATGGCCACTATTATTGCGGTCTTGCAGATACAGACTCAACCCCGAACTATTACCCAATTCGTTAATAGAAGGCGGCACGATGGCCAAAGCAAAACCGTCTTTTACCGTTCCCATTGCCGCACCGGTCAGTTTTCCGGCCAAAGCAGAAGCGGAACTGGCACCTCCGGTACGCTCCGACCAATCTTTCAACATGATAAAGCCCATAGCCATATTCTGACCCGAACCTGAAAAACTGAAGCCGGAAACACCGATTACATTTTCCACTTCAGGCATGCCTTTGGCCAGTTTGGTAATGCCTTCCAAAGTCGCATCCGTGCGCTCTTTGGTAGCACCGGCTGGCAGCTGGATACTCATCATCAAATAACCTTGGTCTTCCGTCGGCAGGAAAGAAGTCGGCAAACGCATCAACATAAACACGCCCACCCCGGCCAATACGACGTAAACCACCATCATCCGGAAAGATTTGCGCAATACTTTGGCAACCCAACCTTCATAACTGTGGGTGCTGCTGGTGAATTTACGGTTGAACCAACCGAAAAAGCCTTTTTTCTCTTCATGATGCCCTTTCTGAATCGGCTTCAGCAAAGAGCCGCACAAGGCCGGTGTTAGCGTTAAGGCAAAGAAAGCGGAAAAGCCGATAGCCACGGCCATCGTAACGGCAAACTGACGGTAAATATTACCTGTTGCGCCGCTAAACATGGCCAAAGGTACAAACACGGAAATCAACACGGCGGTAATACCGATAACCGCACCGGAAATCTGCCCCATTGCCTTTTTCGTGGCTTCCTTCGGCGGCAAACCTTCGCTTGCCATAATCCGCTCAACGTTTTCCACCACGACAATCGCATCGTCGACCACAATACCGATAACTAAGACCATCGCAAACATGGTGAGCACATTAATCGACATCCCAAAATAGGAAATAACGGCAAACGCACCCAACAAAGAAATCGGCACAACAATCGTAGGAATCAAGGTATAGCGGAAGTTCTGCAAGAACAGGAACATCACCAGGAATACCAACACAATCGCTTCAATCAGCGTATGTACGACTTTTTCAATCGAAAGCTGAACGAATTTGGAAGTATCGTAAGGTGCACTCCATGTCATGCCGCTGGGAAAATACTTCTGCAAAGTATCCAATTTGGTACGAATCGCAGAAGCGGTTGCCATTGCGTTGCCGCTGTTAGACAGCATCACGGCCATACCGGTTGTATTGACGCCGTTAAGCTTAGTGGAAGTTGAATAACTTTCACTACCCAAACTCACAGTCGCCACATCTTTCAGATAAACATTGGCACCGGTAGTGGTTGATCGCAAAACAATATTGCCAAACTCTTCAGGCGTGCTTAATTGGCCTTGAGAAGTGATGGTGGCCGAAATGGTCTGACCGCTGACGGAAGGCAATGCACCCAAAGAGCCGGCGGAAATCTGGGCATTCTGAGCGCTGATGGCGGAAGAAACGTCTGCAAAAGACAAATTGTAATTCTGCAGTTTTTTCGGATCTACCCAAACCCGCATGGCTCGCTGCGCACCAAACAGGCGGACTTGACCGACGCCCTCGATACGTTGCAACTCAGGTACAACGTTACGCTGGGCGTAATCGTTCATGTCTTCCGTACTCTGCGTATTGGAAGACAGCATGACCACCATTAAGAAATTGGAGCGCGATTTGGATACGGTTACACCGTATTGTTGCACGGTTGCAGGCAAACTTGCGGTTACCTCCGACAGCTTGTTCTGCACATCCACTTGTGCCAAATCTTCATTGGTTTCGGGAGTAAAGGTCAGACTGACCGTACCTTGTCCGCTGGAATCCGCAGACGTGGTCATGTAGTCCAACCCTTCCACGCCATACATATTGCGTTCGATAACGGAGAGTACGCTGTCTTCCATCACTTTAGCCGAGGCACCGGGATATTGTGCCGTCAGCGTGATGGTCGGCGCTGCTACGGAAGGATATTGGGAAATCGGCAGATTGGTAATGCCGATAATCCCTGCTGCGATAACGAATATCGCAATCACCCATGCAAAGATGGGACGGTCGATAAAAAACTTAGCCATTTAACGTATCCTTATTTCTTTTCAGCGGATGCGGTCTGTGCATTGTCGGCAGGAGCGGAAGCCGCTTTGGCAGCGGAAGATTGTTGCTGCATCGATGCATCAGTTGCGGGCGTCCATTCTTTCGGTGTTACTTTTTTCGCCCCCGTGATACCGGCAATCATCGTGCCGTCTACAATAACTTTATCACCCGCTTTCAGGCCGTCTGAAATAATCCAGTTGCTGCCTTGCTGCTGAGCAACGGTCACCACACGTGGTTCCATGCCGTTCTGCGCATTCACAATCATCACCGTATCCTGTTTGCCGCGCGTTACCGCTTGTTGCGGCACAACAAATACATGCTCCATATCCGCCTGCGGCAGGCTTACGCGAACGTACAATCCCGGCAGCAATACATTATCGGGATTTGGCACTTCGGCACGCAGCGTAACTTGGCCGGTCGTTTCGTTGACCGTAGGATCGGCAAATAACAATCGACCTTTATGCGCATAGGTTTTGCCATTTTCCAGCTTGATGTCTACTTCCACCCCGCCGTTTACCGCTTTCATCTTGCCGTCGGCAATATCCTGACGCAGCCTCATCACATCGGTGGCAGACTGGGTTAAATTAACGTACATAGGATTGGTTTGCTGGATGGTGGCCAGTTTCGTGGTGCTGCCCGTGCTAACCAAAGTACCTTCCGAAACATAAGATTGACCAATATAACCGGAAATTGGCGCCGTGATGCGCGAATAGTTCACATTGATTTGAGCCGATTTAATCGCCGCGTTGGCGGATTTCACACTAGCTTCACCTGAGCGCTTGGCGGCTACGGCTGCGTCATATTCTTGTTTGCTGATGGCATCGGCCTGAACCAACGGTTTGTAACGCGTAACGTCGGCGTTTGCTTTGGCTAAGGTTGCCTGAGCGGAAGCCAATTGGGCGCGGGCACTCTCCAGCGCGGCCGCATAAGTCGCATCATCCAATTGGAAGAGCGGCTGCCCGGCATGAACATAACTGCCTTCTTGAAACAAGCGTTTTTTAATGATGCCACTGACTTGCGGCAGAATATCGGCGGAACGGCGCGATTCCAGCCGGCCCGGCAAATCCGTACTAACCGTTACCTGTTGCGGCTGCACGGTTACCACTCCGACAACAGGTGCCGGCGCCTGATTGCTCTGACTTTGCTCCGCTCCGCCTTTTGACGCGCCCTGCGCCGCGTCTTCTTTTTGTCCACAGGCTGACACGGCCAAAACGATGGCCGCCGCCAGCGTTGCTATGCGCCAAGCTTTTTTGGAGGCATTGATGTGAGTCATATGTATATCCTGTCTTGAAATAAACCAACTGAAGTATGCGTGAAATGAGTTTCAGGCCTGTCTGAACAAGATTCTCAGACCAGGCCTTGAAATAAAATAACGTGCACACCCCAGCAATAACAATAAACAGCATTATACATACACAATTGCATGTAACAAAATTATTTTTTATAATCATGTCATCACAAACCAGCCCTTACACAACATTAAGAAATTTTTTATGAGAAAAATCAAAGAAGAAGCTTTAAAAACACGCGAATATCTGCTGCAATCCGCACTCGATACATTTTATGTAAAAGGAATTTCACGATCCTCTCTCAACGAAATCGCTCAGAATGCGGGTGTGACTCGAGGCGCTTTATACTGGCATTTCAAAAATAAAGACGATTTATTCGATGCGCTGTTTCAACGAATCTTCTGCGATATAAACTCAGAGCTGGAACACGACATCAAAAATGAATCGGCTAACATCTGGATCAGCTTTCGCAAAGCCTTGCTTAATACGTTCGACCGTTTGGAAAACAACGAGATGCATCGTAAATTTTGCAATATCCTGCATCTGAAATGCGAGCATACCGAGCAAAACGAATCTATCATCAATTTGATGCAAAACTATCAGAATATGTGGCACAACCAGCTAACCGAAACGCTCAAAGCCTGCCTGAAACAAAAATCCCTGCCGCAAAATCTGGATATCGAATTGACTGTAATTTACCTTCAATCCACCATCAGCGGCCTGCTGCATCAATGGCTGATAAATTCGGAACAATTTCAAATCAGCAAAATCGCGCCGATTATCATTGACATCAGCCTCAACAACCTTCAAGAAAGCACTGTGCTGCGCAAATAAAACAAAATGCCTGTCTGAAACATTCAGACAGGCATTGTTTAAAACTTCGGATACACTGCAAGCAAAAACATCAATCAGGTTTACGTACCAAAAGCACCGGCACCTCAGCTTTACGCAACACCCCTTCCGCTACCGAGCCCAATAGCAAATGCGTTACACCCGAATAACCGTGCGTACCCATCGCAATCAAATCGCATCCCTCGTCTTCGGCCTCTTCCAACAGCAAATCCGTCATTTTTTCGCCTTGGCTGGTTACCACTTTGCTTGCAAAAGGCACGCCCGAGCCGGCTACTACACGCTCTGCCGTCGATAAAACTTCTTGCGCCGCTTCCTTAACCTTTCGGTCTAATTCGTCGCCTTCCCATATCAATACATTCTCCCGCTCCATCCTCAGCAAATCAACCACGTGCAGCGCCAGAATAGTTGCTCCGCTCATTTTGGCCAGCTTTACCGCCTCCTCCAAAGCATTTATCGATGCGGCGCTACCGTCTACCAATGCACAAATTTTGCGATACATATCGAATCTCCTTTTATTTACCACAGTTAAGTCAGCCGCATACAACCCTCAAACAGCCCGATCATACGCAGCTTTTTTCAGATTCAGCTTAACATAAAACAACCCCACTGCCACCCATTTAAACCAAATCAATGCTAAGATACCATCAAAAAACAAAGTGAAACCGATATGCCTTCACCTGCCATCATCATGCCAGACACGTTTCTCTTCGAAACGGAAATGACCGTCCAAATCGGCGACATCAACTACGGCAACCATCTTGCCAACGATGCCGTGCTACGGCTGTGCCACGAAGCCCGCATCCGTTGGTTGGCCTCACACCACTTTACCGAATTGGATGCCGGCGGCTGCGGCTTGATTATGGTCGATGCCGCCCTCCGTTACACCGCTCAGGCACGGCACGGCGACCGGCTCCTGATCAGCCTTGCCGCAGCCGAAACAAACCGCTCCGGCTTTGCCCTGTTCTACCGCATCACGCGCCCAGCCGACAGCCAAACCATAGCAACCGTGCGCACAGGCATGGTTTGCTTCGATTATGGCAAACAGAAAGTCACCCGATTACCGCAGGCATTACACTCCATCTTAATGCCTGTCTGAAAATACCAAACCTTTGAGAAGGAAACGTAAAATGAGAACTTACCCCGTCAACAGCCCGGAAGCAATGGCCCGTATCGTGTGCATGTGCATCATGGCCGACAGCGATATAGACGCTAGCGAATTTGCCGAATTACAACCCCGACTATACGAAGCCATCGGCCTGAGTCAACGCGAGTTCATGACCGTGCTGGCGCATTATCTGGAAGACATTGTTGACGATGCGCCCGATGGCCACATTAATCTGTTACAACCCGACAGAGTCAACACCCTTTTAAGCGAAGTAACCGAACGCGAAGCCCGCATCAACACACTGGCCACAGCCCTTTGCATTTGCAAAAGCGACAACGCACTCAACAACGCCGAGCTCGTATTGTTTCACCACATCATGCAACACTGGCAGCTTGACCTGACCGACCTCGAAATCGAAGTCAGCCTCGCATAACGCTTCCCATTCAGACAGGCTTTTACAACATGCCACACAGCTTCTTCGATTACCAAGATGCCTATCTGAAAACCCTGCAAAACGCAGGCAAATCGCCACATACCTTGGCAGCCTACCGCCGGGACCTCGTCCAATTAGCCGGTTTGCTGCCCGAAAAAGCGGCGGAAAGCATGCCGCAACGCAGCCATTTTATTACTGCTCTTAAAAAGCTCTCTCAGCAAAACCAAAATCCCCGCAGCATGGCGCGCAAACTTTCCGTTTGGCGGCAATATTGCGATTGGCTGGCACAGCAAGGCTTCCTAACCGGCAACCCCATAGAAAACCTCAAAGCGCCCAAACCATCGCAGCGTTTGCCCAAAGCAGTAGAACAAGAAACTCTAAACCGTCTGCTCGACAATGATACGGATAACGAAGCGCTCAGCCTGCGCGACAAAGCCATATTCGAATTGATATACGGCAGCGGCCTGCGTTTGAGCGAAGTGTGCACACTCAATCTGAATGACATCATGCTGCAAGACGGATGGGTTCATGTGTTAGGCAAAGGTAATAAAGAGCGCAACGTTCCGTTAAGCCGCAAAAGCATCGAGGCCCTGCAAGCCTATCTGCCTCAGCGTCATGCAGCGCATAACGAAAGCGCCCTCTTTACCAACCGTTTCGGCCGCCGCCTCGGCACGCGCCAAATTCAAAACCGATTGCGCGAATGGGCGCTCAAGCAAGGCAGCCCGCAACACTTGTCGCCGCATATGCTGCGCCACAGCTATGCCAGCCATCTTCTCCAATCCTCCCATAATATCCGGGCCGTACAGGAATTGCTCGGCCACAGCGACCTCGCAACCACCCAAATCTATACCAAGCTCGATTTCGACCATCTGGCCCAAATTTACGACCAAGCCCATCCCCGCGCCAAGCGCAAAAAATAAACTTGCTATCATCCAAAACCAATGCCTGTCTGAAAACGTTCAGACAGGCATTAAAAAAGCGCCGCATGGTTAAATGCAGCGCTTCGCTTCAATCAAAAACTTTTATTTATCGTCTTTCACTTCGGTAAAATCGGCATCCACAACATCATCATCGCCTTTTTTAGCCGAGGCAGAAGCATCAGCTTGACCGGCGCCTGCGGCACCTTCCGATTCAGCCTGAGCTTGGGCATACACAATCTCACCCAATTTCTGGCTGGCAGTGCCCAAAGCTTCTGCTTTCGCATCGATATCGGCTTTGTCTTCACCTTTAACAGCTTCTTCAGCTGCTTTTACCGCCTCTTCGATTTTCGCTTTTTCATCCGCATCAAGTTTGTCGCCATGCTCTTCCAAAGATTTTTTCACAGAATGAATCAGAGCTTCGGCCTGGTTGCGGCTTTGCACCAACTCATGCAGTTTTTTATCTTCTTCCGCATTTGCTTCGGCATCTTTCACCATACGTTCGATTTCTTCTTCGCTCAAACCGGAAGAACCTTGGATGGTAATATTGGCCGCTTTACCAGTACCTTTGTCTTTAGCAGAAACATGCAGAATACCGTTGGCATCAATATCGAAAGTCACCTCGATTTGCGGCATACCGCGCGGAGCGGGTGCAATGTCGCCCAAATTGAATTGGCCCAAAGATTTGTTGGCAGACGCTCTTTCACGTTCGCCCTGCAACACATGAATGGTTACGGCACTTTGGTTATCTTCGGCAGTAGAGAACACCTGCGATGCTTTGGTCGGAATAGTGGTGTTTTTATTGATGAGTTTGGTCATCACACCGCCCATTGTTTCAATACCCAATGACAACGGAGTTACGTCAAGCAGCAATACGTCGCTACGGCCACCGCCCAGAACCTCGCCCTGAATCGCAGCACCCAAAGCCACCGCTTCATCGGGGTTAACGTCTTTACGCGGTTCTTTGCCGAAATACGCTTTAACGGCTTCCTGAACTTTCGGCATACGGCTCTGACCGCCAACCAAAATCACATCATTGATGTCGCCCACGTTCAAACCGGCATCCTTCACGGCAATGCGGCAAGGATCGATGGTGCGGGTAATCAAATCTTCCACCAAGCTTTCGAATTTGGCGCGGGTAATTTTCATCGCCAAGTGTTTCGGGCCGCTGGCATCCATTGTGATGTAAGGCAGGTTGATTTCAGTCTGCTGGCCGCTGGACAATTCGATTTTGGCTTTTTCCGCCGCTTCTTTCAGGCGTTGCAAAGCCATTACATCATTTTTCAAATCAATACCTTGCTCTTTTTTGAATTCGGCAATGATGTAGTCGATCAAACGTTGGTCAAAGTCTTCGCCGCCAAGGAATGTATCGCCGTTGGTTGCCAATACTTCGAATTGTTTTTCACCGTCAATATCGGCGATTTCGATGATGGAAATATCAAAAGTACCACCGCCCAAGTCATAAACCGCTACTTTGCGATCGCCTTTATTGCCTTTATCCATACCGAAAGCCAGTGCAGCAGCGGTCGGTTCATTGATGATGCGTTTCACATCCAAGCCGGCAATACGACCCGCGTCTTTGGTTGCCTGACGTTGGCTGTCGTTAAAATATGCCGGTACAGTAATGACCGCTTCGGTTACTTTCTCGCCCAGATAAGCTTCAGCCGCTTCTTTCATTTTGCGCAAAATTTCAGCGGAAACCTGAGGCGGAGACAATTCTTTACCTTGGGCTTCTACCCAAGCATCGCCGTTTTTGGCTTTAACGATTTCAAACGGCATCAAATCGATGTCTTTTTGTACTTCTTTGTCTTCGAATTTATGACCGATTAAGCGTTTAACCGCATAAATCGTATTTTTCGCATTGGTTACGGCCTGACGTTTGGCAGGCGCACCGACCAACACTTCATTGCCGTCCAAATAAGCGATTACGGAAGGGGTTGTGCGCGCGCCTTCGGCATTTTCAATAACGCGGGTCTGGCCGCTTTCCGAAATGGCCACACATGAGTTGGTTGTACCTAAATCGATACCGATTACTTTTGCCATTATTTATTGCTCCTAGAAAATCAAATTATAGAATCATGTTCGGGCTTATCGCCCCTGTCGGTCTGTTAAATAAGGTTTTCCATCGGCTTTTTCAAGTGTGGATAACTATTTTATTTTTTATAAAAATCAAATATCTAAAAACTTATCAACAGGCCGCTTGTTTTTTAAGCGTCATTTCCTTTGGCGACCGTTACCATTGCAGGTCTCAATACACGGTCAGCCAGCATATAGCCTTTTTTCATCACGCCCACCACGGTATTCGATTCTTGCTCGCTTTCTACCGCCTGCATCGCCTGATGATGATGCGGGTCAAGTTTTTCGCCCGGCTGAGGATTGATTTCTTTAATCTGGGTGGCCTCAAATGCTTTGTTCAATTCATTTAAAGTCATTTGTACGCCCATTTTCAAAGCATCGAAATTGCCGCTTTGGTCAAGCAGCGCCATTTCCAGATAATCTTTAACCGGCAGCATTTCCGCCGCAAATTTTTGCCCGGCAAATTTATGGGTTGCTAAAATTTCTTCCTGATGGCGACGGCGTAGATTTTGCTCGTTAGCCAAGGCGCGCAGTTCCTCATCTTTCAAGCGGCCTTCCAACTCGGCAACTTTGGTCTGCAAATCTTCGTAAGTCGGTTCGCCCTGCTCTGTTTCGGCCTGCTGCTGGCCTGCCAATTCAACGGAGTCGGTACCGTCGTTATTTTTTTCTTCTTCAGAATATTGAGTTTGTTCTGTCATGTTTTTTCCTTTACGGAATAGAGAAGTGAATTTCATATCGTGCTTCCAATATTAAGGCTGTACCAAACAGTTTCAAGGGGTATTTTTAACAAATCCCATCCATCCATATCTATGCCTGTCTGAAACTCGGCAAGCCGTTTCAGGCAGGCATTCGTAAATGAAAGATAATAAATACGGAAATTTCTTGGAAAAAAACGTGCCGGCCTTTAGAATATTGCCCTTAATTCTGCACGCCCCTTCCAACAAGCGGGGCGCTTTTGAAAATTTAACAAGAATATGGATACCCTATGATTAATTTTGCCTACGCCGCTGATGCCGCCCCTGCAGCCAATAATATGCTAATGCAATTTGGCCCGCTGATTCTGATTCTGGTTGTTTTCTATTTCCTGATCATGCGTCCGCAACAGAAAAAATTCAAAGCCCATCAAGCCATGCTGGCCGAATTGAAAAGCGGTGACCGTGTCATTCTCGCCTCTGGCTTCGCCGGACGCATTACCCGTGTAGATGAAAAATTCTTTACGGTGGAAATCGCTAAAAACGTGGAAGTCCAAGTAGAACGCAACGCCATTGCCAGCAAAATCGAAGCATGATTCTTTTTGCAAAAGCCGCAGCCGATGCAAAACCATCCTGCGGCAGTTGTTTATCTTGATAAAACCGTGAAGATTTTTCTATGAACCGCTATCCGCTTTGGAAATACCTGCTGATTCTGGCTACCGTTGTTTTAGGTTTCCTCTACACCATACCCAACCTCTTCGGTGAAACACCGGCCGTACAAGTTTCAACCAACCGGCAATCCATCATCATTAACAATCAAACCGAAGAACGCGTTGCCGCGGCTTTAAAACAGGCGGGCATTGCTTCCGACGGCATGTTTGTAACCGATAACTCGCTGCGCGTGCGTTTCCGCGATACCGAAACACAGCTTAAAGCGCGCGACGTTATAGAAAAAATGCTGGGCGAAGGCTACATCACCGCGCTAAACCTGATACCGAACAGCCCCGATTGGATGGCGCGAATCAAGGCCAATCCGATGTTTCTGGGCCTTGACTTGCGCGGCGGCGTACACTTTGCCATGCAAGTCGACATGAAGGCAGCGATGCAGAAAACCTTCGAGCGCTATGCAGGCGACATCCGACGCGAATTGCGCCGCCAGAAAATCCGTGCCGGCAACATCATTCACAACGACAACAGCCTGGCCGTTCCGTTTCAAAGCGAAGCCGATTTAGCCAAAGCCTTATCGACACTGCAGAAAAGCTTCCCCGAAGCCACGCTAACCAGCGACGGTTCCCGTTTGATTCTGACTTTATCCGAACAAGTCATCAACCGTATCCGTTCCGATGCGGTTAAGCAGAATATCGCGACACTGCATAATCGTGTCAACGAATTGGGCGTGGCCGAGCCTGTTATCCAACAGGCAGGAGCCGACCGCATCGTCGTGCAACTGCCCGGCGTGCAAGATACCGCCAAAGCCAAAGACATCATCGGCCGCACTGCAACATTGGAAGTCCGCATGGTCAGCGACGACCCGACTCTGTTGCAGCAAGCAGCCGCAGGCAATGTTCCGGCCGGATACGAGCTGCTCTACACTGCCGGTGAACATCGCCAAGCCGTGTTGGTCAACCGCCAAGTAGAGCTTACCGGCGACAACATCAACGACGCCCAGCCCAGCTTCAACGAAAACAACCAACCCGGCGTCAGCATCAATTTCGACAGTTCCGGCTCTGCGATTTTTGCCGATCTCACTCGTGAAAACGTCAAAAAACGCATGGCGATGGTGTTAATCGATCAAGGCAAAGCGGAAGTGGTTACCGCTCCGGTCATTAACGAGCCGATTACAGGCGGCCGGACCATCATTTCAGGCAGCATGTCAACCGCCGAAGCTCAGGATATTTCTCTGCTTTTACGCTCCGGTTCGCTGGCTGCCCCGATGGAAATCGTGGAAGAACGTACAATCGGCCCGTCTATGGGTAAGGAAAACATTGAAAAAGGCTTCCATTCCACTTTATGGGGTTTTGTTGTCGTAGCCGTTTTCATGGTGATTTACTACCGCATGTTCGGTATTTTCTCCGTGATTGCATTGAGCGCCAACTTATTGTTCCTTATTGCGATTCTATCTTTCTTACAAGCAACGTTGACGCTCCCCGGCATCGCGGCGATTGCGCTGACGCTGGGTATGGCAATCGACTCTAATGTGTTGATTAACGAGCGCATCCGTGAAGAATTGCGGCTAGGAAAGAAACCGCAGACCGCGATAAACGAAGGATACCGGCATGCTTGGGATACCATTGTTGACTCCAACATTACATCGTTAATCGCCGGTTTGGCGCTGCTGATTTTCGGCTCCGGCCCGGTACGCGGCTTTGCCGTGGTGCACTGTATCGGCATTCTTACATCGATGTATTCTTCGGTTGTAGTTTCCCGCGCTTTAGCCAATCTGTGGTACGGCCGCCAACGCAGCCTGAAAAAAATCTCCATCGGCATCGCCAACCCTGTTGCCGCCGCCAATGCCAATAAGGAATAACTCATGGAACTGTTCCACTTCAAACGCGACATTCCGTTTATGAAATATGGGAAGCTAACGACATTCATCTCGCTGCTAACCTTCATTCTTGCCGTATTTTTCTTATTTACCAGAGGCCTGAATTTTTCGGTGGAGTTTACCGGCGGCACGGTTATGGAAGTGCAATACAGCAAATCGGCGGAAGTCAATCAAATACGTGAAGAATTAAGCTCGCTCAAATTGGGCGAGGTGCAAGTTCAGGCTCTGGGCAGCACGCAGCACATCATGATCCGCCTGCCCAATAAAGAAGGCACCACTTCCGCCGCGCTTTCCAATCAAGTGATCAACATCCTGAAAAAAGATGACCCGAAGGTAAGCTTGCGTCAGGTGGAATTCATCGGCCCGCAAGTAGGCGATGAGTTGGTGCAAAACGGCCTGATTGCCTTGTCTTTGGTGGTTATCGGCATCATTATCTACCTTTCGATGCGCTTCGAATGGCGCTTTGCTGTATCGGCCATCATCGCCAACATGCACGATATTATTATTATTTTGGGCTGCTTCGCCTTTTTCCAGTGGGAATTCTCATTAACGGTTTTGGCAGGCATTCTGGCTGTGTTAGGTTATTCGGTAAACGAATCTGTGGTTGTATTCGACCGTATTCGCGAAAACTTCAGAAAAGGCAGTATGCGCAATAAGAGCGTGCCCGAAATCATCGACAACGCGATTACTGCAACGATGGGGCGAACTGCGATTACCCACGGTTCAACCGAAGCAATGGTGCTTTCCATGCTGATTTTCGGCGGCAGCGCACTACATGGTTTCGCGTCGGCGCTGACCATCGGCATCGTATTCGGTATTTATTCTTCGGTGTTGGTTGCCAGCCCGCTGCTTTTGATGTTTGGCCTGAGCCGCGAAAACATTGCCAAGCCGCAGAAAAGAAAAGAAGAAGCAGTGGTATAAACGTTCACTGTCTGCCAACAAAAATGCCTGTCTGAAAATTTTCAGACAGGCATTTCGGTTATAATCCAAGCCGTTGCCAACCAAGCGCTATGCCCAGCCCTCCTCCTCTTGAGAAATTTATGACTACTTATTCCCTCTTTATCACTTGCCCGCGCGGTTTGGAAACCGTGTTACAAACCGAGCTGTCTGCTCAAGGCTGCACCGATATCCAAGCAACCGACAGCGGTGTGTCCTGCCGCGGCGGCTGGGAACAGGTCTACCGCATCAATCTGCACGCACGCACGGCCAGCCGGGCTTTACTCAGGCTAACTAAAGGCAACTTCCGTAACGAGCAAGACATCTATACCTTGGCTCGCAACCTCAAATGGTACGATTGGTTCGATGTACGTGATACCTTCAAAGTCAAAGTAGAAGGCAAGCACGCTCGCGTCAAGAGCCTTGATTTTACCGGCCTGAAAATCAAAGACGCTGTATGCGACTGCTTCCGCGAGCATCTCGGTTCGCGCCCCAGCGTGGAAAAACAACGCCCTGACATACGCATTCATGCCTTCATCGACAATCAAACCATTCAAATATTCATCGACACCAGCGGCGAAGCATTGTTTAAACGCGGCTATCGTCAAGATGCGGGCGAAGCGCCCCTGCGTGAAAACTTGGCAGCCGGCTTGCTGCTGCTGGCCGGATATGACGGCTCGCAGCCGTTTCAAGACCCGTTTTGCGGCAGCGGTACACTGGCCATCGAAGCAGCACTTATTGCAACCCGCCGAGCCCCCGGCCTGATGCGTCGCTTCGGTTTTGAAAAATTAAAAGGCTTCGATCAAGCCTTATGGGCAAAATTGAAACAACAAGCCCGCGAGGCCGTCACCACACAATCCGCCGCCATCGATGCTAGCGACAACGATCGCCAGATGATTCACACTGCCCGCAACAATGCTCGCGCCGCTGAAATCGAAAACTGCATCACTTTTTCAATACAAGACGCCCAAGAATCGCGACCGAACGGCGAAAACGGCATCATGATTTCCAACCCGCCCTACGGCGTTCGCTTAGCCGAAATTGCGGCATTACACGCGCTCTATCCGCAAATCGGCACTTGGTTGAAATTGCATTATGCCGGTTGGCTGATTGGCATGTTTACCGGCGATCGCGACATGCCCAAGCTGATGCGCCTGCAACCCAAACGCAAAATCCCGCTCTATAACGGCAATCTCGACTGCCGCCTGTTTCTGCTCGAAATGGTTCAAGGCAGCAACCGCTAAAAGCCTGTCTGAAATACAAAATGCCTGTCTGAAAATTTTCAGACAGGCATTTCTACAAACCTCTAGCCCATTAATCGCCTTTAGCCACACGGCGCCAATGATGCAGCAATGGCTCGGTATAGCCGTTGGGCTGTTCCGTGCCTTTAAATATCAAGTCGCAAGCGGCGAGAAACGCAGGAGAAGAATCAAAGCGCCCTACCATCGGCGTATAGGCTTTATCACCCTCGTTCTGCTTATCCACCACGGCTGCCATGCGCTCCAGCGTTTCCCTAACCTGAGCTTGGCTAACAACACCATGCAAGAGCCAGTTGGCAATATGCTGACTGGAAATACGCAAAGTGGCGCGGTCTTCCATCAGGCCGACATTATGAATATCGGGCACTTTCGAACAACCCACACCCTGCTCCACCCAGCGCACCACATAGCCTAAAATGCCTTGGCAGTTATTGTCGAGCTCTTGTTGTTTCTCCGCATCCGACCAAGCAGTGTTTTCTGCTGCCGGAATCATCAACAGCTTATCCAGTATTTCTTTATCTTCCCAAGGTTGGAAAGCCTTTTGCACATCAAACACGTTTACCTGATGATAATGCAGCGCATGCAGCGTGGCCGCAGTTGGCGATGGAACCCATGCAGTTGTCGCACCTGATTTCGGGTGCCCAATTTTCTGCTCCAGCATTTCCGCCATCAAATCAGGCATCGCCCACATGCCTTTGCCGATTTGCGCTTTGCCCGGCAGACCACAGGCCAAACCTTGCTGAACGTTATTGTGCTCATAGGCTTTAATCCACTCGGTCGACTTCATATCGCCTTTACGCACCACAGCGCCTGCATGTATGGAAGTGTGGATTTCGTCTCCCGTGCGATCTAGAAAACCGGTGTTGATAAACACCAAGCGCGATTTAGCAGCGGCAATGCAGGCAGCCAGATTGGCCGAAGTACGGCGCTCCTCATCCATCACGCCCATTTTCAAAGTATAACGCGGCAATCCGGCCAAATCTTCAAACGCACCAAACAGCTCATTGGCAAAAGCCACTTCTTCCGGGCCGTGCATCTTCGGTTTAACAATATATACGGAACCGGAGCGGCTATTGGTATTTTCTGAACGCTGCAAATCAAAAGGCGCAATCATCGCAGTCATCACACCATCTAAAATACCTTCGGGTATTTCGTTGCCGTCCTTATCCAAAATGGCCGGCGTCGTCATCAGGTGGCCAACATTGCGGATAAACAACATCGATCTACCGGGCAATTTAAAAGCAGAACCATCGGGTGCAGTATATTGCCTGTCTGAATTAAGTTTACGGGTAAAGGTTTTGCCGTTTTTCTCCACTTCCTCCACCAGCGTGCCGCTCATCAAGCCAAGCCAGTTGCGGTAAACCAGTGTTTTATCCTCTCCGTCTACTGCCGCTACAGAATCTTCGCAATCCATAATGGTCGACAACGCCGCTTCCATTACAATGTCTTTAATGCCCGCAGGATCTTGGCTGCCGATGGGACTATTTTTATCAATCAGAATATCAATATGCAAGCCGTTATGTAAAAACAATAAAGAAGTCGGTGCATCCGGGCTGCCGTTATAACCTTTAAACAAATCAGGCTGCTTAAGTCCACACTCTCGCCCATTTTGAAACTTCACCCGTAATGCCCCGTCAGCCACCAGATAAGCCGACACATCCCTATGGCTGCCTTCAGATAGCGGCAAACTGCCGTCTAAAATATCACGAGCAAACGCAATGACCGCGTCGCCGCGCTTCGGGTTATACGCCCCGACAGGTGCCAACTCACCATCCAAAGAAATTGCGTTCGTACCATATAAGGCATCATATAAACTGCCCCAACGAGCATTAGCCGCATTCAAAGCATAGCGCGCATTATTAATCGGCACCACCAGCTGAGGACCGGCTTGCTCAGCGATTTCACGATCTACATTTTGAGTTTCAATCTGAAAAGAAGCAGGCGCATCCGCCAAATAACCGATTTCACGCAAAAACGCTTGATAAGCAGCCTCATCCCGCACCGGCCCCGGGTACGCTTTATGCCACCCGTCAAGTTTCAATTGAATAGCATCGCGTTTAGCCAGAAGCTCACGATTACGCGACGCATATTGGTGCACCAAATCAGCGAACCCCTGCCAAAAACTTTGCACTGTATGCTGGTTATGTTTGGGCAAAATCTCTTCATTAACAAATTGATATAAATGATTGTCGACTTGCAAGCCTGCGGCTTGTGTATATTGATAAGCCATTTGGTTCTCCTGAAATTGTTTTTCTCATAGTGCATTTACAAACATGCGAGAAGAAAAATAACATTGATTCCAGCAAGAATAAATAGCCTGCCTGAAAATATTTAATTACATATTTTTCAGACAAGCATTTAGTTTTATTACACTTAACTACACATTTTTATTTTCCAATACATATTGAACATTAAAAATCAAAATGGCATTTTATACCAAAAAGAAATCTCATCCCAATCCATAGCCCATTCCATAAAATGGTTTAAACCCAAAAATCCAACTCGCTTATATATTTTTAAAAGAAAATTTCTCTAGCTTCTCTCAGAGCCTTAATAAAATTTAAAATGCAAAAATACAACATAAAAAATTAAAGATAATCGGATTATTAAATAGACAATCGGTTTAAAAACAGATTGTCATTCAAATAAGGCGCGCATAACTTCTAATTGAATAGTATTTAAAACTTAAAATTAATATTTGATTTTGAAATATATTTTTCAAAATAAAAAATATAAATCTATTTATCATTTAAACCGTATCGCAAAGCAAGAAGCAATTTAAAAAATAAAATACCGCTTATCATAATTTTTGAGCGATAAATAAATATTTTTGACATTTTCTTTATTGCTTAAATCATTTTATTTTGGCAGAATACAACCATCAACATAAAAACTAAAACCGAGAATCAACCCGGCTATTTAAATACAGTTAAATAAAACTTGGTATTTTATGCCAAAATAATTAAACACATTACATAAGGGTTTTTATCATGTCTATCCGCTCTCTTGCTTCTTCCATTATCGTATCTGCAGCTGTATTTGCCAGCCAAATAGCCGTCGCACAAAGCATTCAATTTTTCCACAAAAGCAATGAAATTAACGCGGCCCAAGCAAGTATTGATGGCAAATTAGCTGTTCGCCTAACCATCAACACCGACGGTTCGGTAAAAGACGTACGCGTTACCCGCACCAGCGGCAATACTGCCATCGACAACCAAGCCGTTGCATGGATGGGCACCCAAACTTTACGCCCTGCCTTCGTTAACGGCCAAGCCCAAGAATTCAGCGTAGTTAAAGAAATCAAATTCAGCCAAAATGGTGAAATGCAACTGGGTCTAAAGAAATAACCCTGTAGGCATCTGAACAGAGAGAATTAAAGCTAATCCCTTTGTTCTACTGAAAAGTTTGGAATAAGCCGATTATTTATGATGCAAAGAGTACGTTACTTCTAACTGAATAAGTAAAGTCTGTTCTAATTAATCGCTTTAGCCTTATGCATTTCATGGAAAACACTCCATATAGCATTTAATTCCGTTTATACACTCTCTCTAAGTTTAAGCGTGCCTCTTTTGAGCACGCTCTTTTTTATCGCCATTGAGAATAGAACCAACATCCTCACAGGGTTAAATTTCATTACAGATAGAATAATCACCAAGCTTAGAAAAAGTAATAACCTGTTTAGAACGGTGGCAAAACACCAGCCAAGAGGTAGAAAACATATTCTGCTCCTCAACATCCCTTATCATTGGCTCAGATTCAAAAACTAAGACAATCAACTAAATTAAGGAAAAGACTTTATAGTCTAAAAATTATCAGAGCAAATTCAAATCATATCCGACGCAAAAATATTTAAGTTGGCAGAACAAACAAAAACGTTGATTTTTCTGCTTTCATAATCTAAACCTTACAATCAATAGGAATTATTGAAAAAATAGAGACTGCCAACTATTTGACAATATTAAGGTGCTCATTAAAACGATGACATACAACTTTTCTTTTTCCTCCTTGATTTATCCAGAATCAAATCCGATTTGGCGCTTTTTTACTGGTAGCTTTATAATTTATGCCTGCCTGAAAACCTATTTCAGACAGGCATTAACCATAACAACATACAAACACATGGAAAAACACACGACACCCACGTTAACCGCCGTCATGCACAATCGCCGTCTGCTGTTGGCCGCCGGCGGAGCTGTACTATTGGCGCCGAAAGCCGTGTTGGCAGGCATGCAGCGGGAAGAAACGCTGTCCGACGATGTTGCTTCGGTCATGCGCGGTTCTATCAACAACGTTAATCCCGCACACCTCGTCTTCTCAAACAGCCGCGACGGCGAGCGCTGGATGCGCGACATGTCGGCCCGGCTTGCGCGTTTCGTACCCGATAGCACCCAACGCAACCGCTTATTAGTCAACATACAATACGAAAGCAGCCGCGCAGGTCTCGACACCCAGCTTATCCTCGGGCTTATCGAAGTAGAAAGCCGTTTCCACCAATACGCCATCAGCAATGTCGGCGCACGCGGCCTGATGCAGGTGATGCCTTTCTGGAAAAACCATATCGGTCAGGCATCACACAACCTGTTCGACATCCGCACCAACTTGCGCTACGGTTGCACCATCCTGCGTTACTACCGCAACCGTGAAAACGGCGATATCGTGCGCGCACTTGCCCGTTTTAATGGCAGTTTGGGCAGCAACAAATATCCCAATGCCGTTATCGGCGCATGGCGCAACCGCTGGCAATGGAACTGAGCACCCAAAAGTCTGTATAATTCAGTAGTTCATTTTTCAGACAGGCATCCGGCCTGCACATCATTATGGCAAGAACACAACAAACCCGCATGTATCCAGAAGAATGGCGTGCCAGCACCTCTATGGCATGGGTTTATGCCCTGCGGATGCTCGGTATGTTTCTGGTGCTTCCCGTATTGGCGCTTTACGCTTACGACCTCCCGGGCGGAGGGAACAAGGTTCAAGTCGGGCTTGCCATGGGTATCTACGGCCTCACGCAGGCTCTATGGCAGCTGCCGCTAGGCATCGCTTCAGACCGTTTCGGGCGCAAAAAAGTCATTTATTTCGGATTGATACTGTTTGCTTCCGGCAGCTTCCTGGCCGCTTATGCCCACAGCCTGCCCGTATTGATAGCCGCCCGTGCTCTGCAAGGCGCAGGCGCAGTCAGCGCTGCCGTAACCGCGCTGGTGGCAGACTTAACGCGAGAAGAAGTCCGCACCCGCGCCATGGCCATGATCGGCCTGAGCATCGGGCTGACTTTTTCATTCAGCATGGTTCTTTCTCCCGTATTAACTCGTTATATCGGCGTACCCGGCTTGTTTATTTTGATGGGCGTGCTCACCCTATCAAGCATCGGCATCGTTGCCTGGATGACACCCGATCCAAACCGCTCCAAGCTGCATGAAGACGCGGAAACCCAACCGGCCAGAATTTCCGAAGTTTTAAAAGACCGCCAGTTGCTGCGGTTAAACTTCGGCATTTTCGCACTGCAAACCGGCCTGATGGCCTTATTCACCACCCTACCTTTCGCGCTAACCCGACTAGGGCTCGATAAAATCCAACATTGGAAAGTGTATCTTCCGGCCACCGTTATCGGCCTGATTCTCATGGTGCCGGCCATTATCATCGGCGAAACGCGCAATAAACTCAAACACGTTTTTCTGTTGGGTATAGGCCTCATTGCCGCCGCCCAAGTCGGCCTGATGTTCGGCCTGAATTCTCTCTGGCTCATCGGTACTTGGCTGGTGGTCTACTTTATCGGCTTCAACATTCTCGAAGCCAGCCTGCCTTCTCTGGTTTCCAAAATCGCACCGGGCGAGCTGAAAGGCACCGCAATGGGTGTTTACAACACACTGCAATCCATGGCCCTGTTTGTAGGCGGCACGCTCGGCGGCTGGATCTTCCAGCACTTCGGTCACAATGGCGTTTTCCTTTTTTGCACGGCATTAATGCTGTTATGGCTGGTTATCGCTTGGTTGGCTCCCCCGCCCAAACCGGTCAAGAATATAACCCAGCCCATCGGCAAATCTTGGTACAATCGGCACGAAGATTTGCAAGCCGCATTACAGCAAGTAGCCGGAATCGAACGTATCAGCTTCAGCAAAGATGGCGAAACCATATTCATCAAAGCGCTGCAGAAAGGCTTTGACGAAGCCGGCGCGAAAAAAATTATTTCAGGAGTAGATTAATGTCAGTTAATAAAGTGATTCTCGTCGGCCGTTTAGGGCGCGACCCGGAGGTGCGTTACATGCCCAACGGCGAAGCCGTGGCCAACTTTTCCGTAGCCACCAGCGAAACTTGGAACGACCGCCAGAGCGGCCAGCGTGTTGAGCGTACCGAATGGCACAACATCACAATGTACCGCCGTTTGGCCGAAATTGCCGGCCAATATCTGAAAAAAGGTAGCCAGGTTTATCTGGAAGGCCGCATCCAAAGCCGCAAATACACCGACAAAAACGGCGTGGAACGTACGGCTTACGAAATTGTTGCCAGCGAAATGAAAATGCTCGGCAGTCGCGAGGGCGGCGGTGCACCTTACGATGACAACGCTCACCAAGGCGGCTACCAACAATCCGCACCCCAGCAAGCCTACCAATCCCAGCCTGCCGCCGCAGAGCCGCCGGCCGCACCTCGCCGCCAAGCACCGGCCGCCACCCCTGCCGCGCCGGTTGACGATATCGACGACGATATTCCGTTCTGATGCCTTTCAGACAGGCATCAAACCGGCCGGCCGAATTATTGAAGAAAGTTTGCCATTTCCCGCCGATTTGATACAATGCCAATCAGAAACGAATGATTAAGCAAGCCGCCAATTTAGCGCGGCTTGCGTTTTTATGGATTGAAACGGGCCGCCACCTCGCCCATTACGGCGCCCCAAATGGAGCATAAAACCAATATGAAAAAAATCCCGTTAACCATCCGCGGCGCCGAATTATTGAAAGCCGAATTGCAACAGCTTAAAAGCGTTGCGCGCCCCGCCGTTATCGAAGCGATTGCGGAAGCCCGTTCGCATGGCGACTTATCGGAAAACGCCGAATATGAAGCAGCCAAAGAGCGCCAAGGCTTCATCGAAGGCCGTATTTCCGATCTGGAGCATAAGTTATCCCACGCTCATGTCATCAATCCGGCTGAAATCCATGCCGAAGGCAAGATTGTTTTCGGTTCTACCGTAACGCTGGAAGCCTCGGAAAGCGGCGAGGAAGTGCGCTACCAAATCGTTGGCGAAGATGAGGCCGATATCAAAGAAAACAAAATATCCATCAGCTCCCCGATTGCCCGCGCCTTAATTGGTAAGGAAGAAGGCGATACCGCCGAAGTTCAGGCGCCCGGCGGAATTCGCGAATACGACATCGTAACCGTGGAATATATCTGATACGATATACACTGGCTCCTCATTGCCTGTCTGAAAACCCGATTTGCTTTTGCCAAAGCAGCCGATTGTTTTCAGACAGGCATTTTTACCACAAAGCATTATGCTCCCATCAAATTAGCGATGCGCCCATACTGGCCGGGTTGACACCGAGGCGGGCGCGTTGTTTAATTTCTAAATGTTAAGTCAAATTTACAGATAGATTTTCTATGAACCGTTTAACAGCGCTGATTGCCGGCAGTTGGCTGGGCATGCAGGTTTTGGCCGGTTATGTCGCCGCACCGATTTTATTTAAAAACTTAGAAAAAATGCAGGCCGGCGAACTTGCAGGCAAGCTGTTTACCATAGTCGGCTACTACGGCCTGGCCGCTTGGTTTCTGGTGTATATCGTAGCTCGCATGGAAGCGGCATCTGCCAAACCGCGCCGCTGGATTGCCCTGCAAATCGTCTTAATCGGTATCAATCAGCTGTTGATACATCCCGTCATCCAAGCTGTGAAATATGGCCAAGATCATCCTTTGCGCCGCATTTCCCACCACTTCAGCTCAGGTTCCTGCGAATCCAGCTGCATGACCGAATTTGCTTTCTGGCATGGATTCTCCAGTCTGCTTTATATGACCATTACCGTCTTAGGGCTGTTTATCCTCTCCGTTTTTTTACGTTTAAGTTTCCAATCCAAGCGCACACAGCTTTAACCAATATATTGCTGCAAAACACCGTATTTCAGCCAATCCTCTAAATTTACCTGAAAGAAAACAACTTCCGAATCAGGCAAACCATGTTTCCGATATTCAAACCTATGTATAATATGGGCAATCCTTACGAACCGGCAAACACGCACAAGTCGAGCAAAGCCGTTATCACTTGGTCGCTTCCGCCTGCCGGCGCAAATACCACCTATATTTTGAAGAGGACATTATGTTAGTCTGCAATGTTGATGAAATCATTATCCACGGTACGACCAGCAAAGGAAAAACCTTCCGCCCGAGCGATTGGTCGGAACGTTTATGCGGCATTTTGTCGTCTTTTGATAAAGGCAACCGCCTTTCCTATCATGAATGGGTGCGCCCTCTGCTAGTAGAAAATGTACGCTGCGTTGCAGTACATAAAAAACTGCAAGAAATCAACCCTGCGATGTTCCGCTTTCTGATGGACTTTGCCGCCGACAATGACTTGCGTGTTATCAATTGCCAAACCTTGATAGACGAACAAGAAACGCAACAGGCACAAGAAGCGCAACAAACCGATGAAACAAACCTTTCCACAGAAAAACACGCAACCCAAAGCGCCTCGGCTCATAGCCATGCTCGCAACACCGAAGAAGGCCAGTTACGCGAAATTGAAGCGGAAGAAACCGCTTCCGCTTTTGCCGCACTGAGCATTTTGCGCCCGACACTGACCGACGTAAACCGTTTCGTCGAGCAAGTCAATGCCCAGCAACGTCCGCAAGGCTACCGTCTGCTGGGTATTTTTGAAGAAGGCAAAAACAACGCCGTGGCCGTATGCGGTTTCCGCGTCGCAGTTAATCTGGTCAGCGGCGTATACATTCATATTGATGATGTGGTTACCATTCCACAAAGCCGCGGCCGCGGGCATGCCGCCCGTTTGCTGTCAGAAGTGGTGGAAATTGCCCGCCAAGCCGGCATCACGCAAATCCAAATCAATTCCAATGTAGGCTCCGACCGCAACGACGCCCGGCGCCTCTATTTCCGCCACGGCTTCGATATCACCGGCCATCATTTTATTCGCAAGGTATAAAACGGCTATTTTCCCAAACCCATAAAGAATGCCTGTCTGAAAATTTTCAGGCAGGCATTAAGCTTAATCATTTTTGCTGAAGTCTAATCACTCAGGCTCATCATCATAATTTCTTGGTGGGCATATTCTATCTAATTCTTTTTCCAGCTCTTCTGTCAATCGTTTACAATAGGCTAAAGGTAATTCTATCAATTCATATGACCCTTCTTGATACGAATAAAATAATCTGAATGTCTCGCCCACGATTTCACATAATGTAGATAACCCATTGTCCCAAAGTTCGCCTCCTGTTAGTACAAGCAAGTTAGTCTGATTATATTCTTCATCTAGAAAATCAATCTTATCCAGCGGAAGATTGGTTTGTTTAAAGTTATATTTGAGTGCACCTTTAAAACCTGCTATCAAATCAGGCATGTCCGAACTCAACGTTATATTAGGACCTTTCCCAGGATAGGCTTTTCCGTTGATCCATAAATTTAATGGACCAAGTGGGAAGAATGGGTCATCAAAAAGAACATCATATTGAATAAAAAACTCCATATTATCGCCAATAATCATTTCAGTGCCTTTACTTTTAGTAAATACTTATTTCAATCATGCGGCTTGTTGTCTGTTTCCAAGCCTTAGCATGATCCATTCGATTTTTCAGCGCCGCGGTTTTCATTATAAAAACAAAATGCCTGTCTGAATATTTTCAGACAGGCATTCTTTAACCGGCCGTATTGAATCAGTGCCTAAAATGACGCACACCCGTCAGCACCATTGCGATGCCATGTTCGTCTGCTGCGGCGAACACTTCTTCATCGCGCACCGATCCACCCGGATGAATAATGGCTTTAATGCCCTGCTCTGCAATCACATCTATGCCGTCGCGGAAAGGGAAAAACGCATCGGAAGCGGCACAGGCTCCGTTTAAATCAAAGCCGCCTTCTTGGGCTTTACGCGCAGCGATACGGGTTGAGTCAACACGGCTCATTTGGCCGGCACCGATGCCATAAGTCTGCCCGCCTTTGCCAAACACAATGGCATTGGATTTAACAAATTTGGCTACATTCCAAACAAACAGTAAATCACTCCACTCCTGCTCGGTTGGCTGCCGTTGTGAAACCACCTTCAAATCTTCACGACGGATGCGGTGAACATCGGGCGTTTGTACCAACAGGCCGCCACCGACGCGCTTCAATTCAAAGCGATTGGCACCCGCCTGCAACGGCACTTCCAAAACGCGCACGTTTTTCTTGGCGGCGATAATCTCTTTGGCTTTGTCGGTAAACTTCGGTGCCATCAAAACCTCAAGAAACTGCCCAGTTACCGCTTCCACCGTATCGGCATCCACTTCTCTATTAAACGCGATGATGCCGCCGAATGCGCTGGTGGTATCCGTTGCAAAGGCCAATTTATAGGCATTCAGCGGGGTATCGGCCGTGGCTACGCCGCAAGGATTGGCATGTTTCACAATCACGCAGGCAGGCGCATCAAACGATTTAACCGCTTCCCAAGCAGCATCGGCATCCGCGATGTTGTTATATGACAATTCTTTGCCTTGTAATTGATGATAAGCGCTCAAGCTGCCGGCGGCGGGGTAAATATCCCGATAAAACGCGGCTTGTTGATGAGGATTCTCGCCATAGCGCATTTCCTGTACCTTCAGCCAGCTTTGATTAAACTGCTGTGGAAACGTGCCGACTTGCGGCTCGCCGCTTAATTTTTCATCAGACAAACTGGTCAGGTAATTGGAAATCATGCCGTCATACTGTGCGGTGTGGCTGAACGCTTTGCGGGCAAGATTAAAGCGGGTTGTATCGCTCAATGCACCGCCGTGATTCTGTAATTCTTCAGCAACCGATGCAAAGTCGGCATTATCGGTAACAATGGCAACGTGTTTCCAGTTTTTCGCAGCGGAACGCACCATAGTCGGCCCACCGATGTCGATATTTTCAATGGCATCTTCCAGTGTGCAGCCGGGCTTGGCAATGGTAGAGGCAAAAGGATAAAGGTTGACGCACACTAAATCGATATTGCCGATGCCGTGCTCCTGCATCTTGGCAACGTGTTCGTCTAAATCGCGACGGCCGAGAATACCGCCGTGAATTTTCGGGTGCAGCGTTTTCACACGGCCGTCCAGCATTTCTGGAAAACCGGTGTAGTCCGCCACTTCGATAACCGGCAAGCCGGCGTCGGCCAGCAGCTTGGCCGTACCGCCGGTGGAAAGAATCTCTACGCCGAGCCGGCTCAGGGCTTGGGCAAATTCGACAACGCCTGCTTTGTCCGACAGGCTGATAAGGGCACGCTTTACAGTTGCCATGTTGGTTCCTTATGGGGATTGGGGTTAAAAACAGAGGGATAAATAGTGAATCTGAGCATTCAAAAAACAAAACCGTCCGGAACATCATTGTTCCAGACGGCTCGCTACGCTTATTCGATACCCAGCATTCCGTGTTCGACCAATTTCTTGCGCAGGGTGTTTCGGTTCAGCCCCAAAACAGCCGCCGCTTTCGACTGATTGCCGCCGCATTGCATCATCACGCAACGCAACATGGGCTTTTCTACTTGTTTGACGACCATATCATAAACACCTTGCGCCGGCTCGCCATCGAGCATGCGAAAATACTGGTTGAGATTTTGTTCAATGGTGTGGGCGATATCAGGTACTCGTCCGGGCATATCGTTTTCCTTTTTTATAGAATGGTTATAAACATTGTCTGACAGAATGCCTGTCTGAACATACGCTTCAGGCAAGCAGAATAAGTTTGGCTACCGATAGGCCGAAGGCCAATGTTCGGCTTCCTGCCCGGCCAGATAACCGGCCACCGCATCATATTGCGCCGCAGCGCTTTCCAAACGGTTGGCTGCTCGACGGAAAGCATCGCCATCGGGGAAAAGCGCGGTATACCAGCCGATGTGTTTACGGGCGATTCTAACGCCGGCTATTTCACCGTAAAAATCATACATGGCCTGTAAATGCGCCAGCATCGTCTCCGCCGCCTCGTTAAACGGCCGCTCGGCCGGCAGAACGCCAGTCTCAAAATAATGCTTGATGTCGGCAAACAACCAAGGGCAACCCTGCGCACCCCGCCCGATCATCACGCCGTCGGCACCAGTCTGTCGAAGCACGGCGGCGGCTTTCTGCGGGCTGGTAATATCGCCGTTTACCCACAGCGGAATGCCTATTTGTGTTTTGACTTCGGCAATCAGCTCGTATTCTGCTTCGCCTTTATACATTTGCGTGCGCGTTCTGCCGTGCACGGCCAATGCAGCGATGCCCGAATCTTCGGCCATACGAGCCACCGTAAGGATATTCTTATGCTCGTCGCTCCAGCCCAAACGGGTTTTCAGCGTAACCGGCACGTTCACGGCCTTAACCACGGCCTGCAAAATGGCCTCAACTAACGGTTCGTTTTGCAATAGGGCGCTGCCGGCAAGCACATTGCATACTTTCTTGGCAGGGCAGCCCATATTGATATCAATCACTTGCGCGCCTTGCGCCACATTATAACGAGCGGCTTCGGCCATCTGTAGGGGATCGCTGCCGGCAATCTGCACGGCAATCACGCCGTTTTCTCCACGGTGATCGCTGCGGCGCAAGGTCTTTTGAGTGTTTCTGAGCGAAGGGTCGCTGGTCAGCATTTCGCTTACGGCCCAACCTGCGCAAAAAGAACGGGCGAGGTTGCGGAATGGTTTGTCTGTGATACCGGCCATAGGCGCCAGCGCGATAGGCGTGTCGGTTGGATAGGGGCCGATAAACATGGTGCGGTGTTATGTTCGATAGAATTTTTATAAGGGTAGATTGTACAATTCTTAGGCAGCTTCCGCCAAGCCACTCTCGTTATTTTTACATGCCTGTCTGAAATTAAAAATCAGCCCGCCCATGCCGAAACAAAGATTTCCGAATGCGTAAAAATATCAGGCATATCGACGGCACAAGCGGCAAGTAAAATCTGCTAACATGCTGCTTTACTCGATACTCCACCCGCACAATCATGACCGACTCCACTTTGCATCTGGCTATTGCCGCCGCTTTCTGTTTGTTGTTTTGCCTTCTGATTTGGGCGCTGCTCCGCCATCGCTTTCAAGCCCAGAAGCAAGCTTTGCAAACAGAGCTAGCCGGCCGCTCCGAGCAATACCGTTTTGCCAATCAGGCTCTAAGCGAAGCCGAAACCGAGCTATCCGCCTTGCGCCAATCGCATCAATCGGCACAAAACCAACTTGCCGCAGCCAATCAACACATCGAAGATCTGCAAGCACGCCAGAGCGACTATGCCTGTCTGAAACAAGATTATGAGCATCTGCGGCTGGCCAACGAGCGCTTAAACACACAAATCGAGCAAGAGCGCCAAATCCAAGAAGAAAAAATCGCGCTCCTGCAAGACGCCCGCGCCGGTTTAAGTCATCAATTCCAAATACTGGCCAACGAAATTCTCGAAGAAAAAACCAAGCGGTTTACCGAGCAAAACCAAGAAAATCTCAACCGTCTGCTCCATCCTTTAAACGAGCGCATCAGCGGCTTCAGCCAACTGGTGCAAAACACCTACGAAAAAGAAACCAAAGAACGCCTTACACTAGAAAACGAACTGAAACGCCTGCAAAGCCTTAATACCCAACTTCACACCGATGCCAAAGCCCTTACCGAGGCCTTAGTCGGCACGCAAAACAAAACGCAAGGCAACTGGGGCGAAATGATTCTGGAAAGCGTATTGACGCACTCAGGCTTAGCAAAAGACCGCGAATATATCGTGCAGGCCGCATCGACCCGCCGAGAAGAAGACGGCAGCACCCGCCGCCTTCAGCCCGACGTATTGGTCAACCTGCCCGACGGCAAGCAAATCATCATCGATGCCAAAGTGTCGCTGACCGCTTATGTCCGCTACACGCAGGCATCAACCGCCGATGAAGCCGAACGCGAGCTGGCGGCCCACATCGCCAGCATCCGCCACCACATAAAAACCCTCTCGCTGAAACAATACAACGAAATCGACGGCTTACAGACGCTCGACTTTGTGTTTATGTTCATCCCCGTCGAGCCGGCCTACCTACTCGCCCTGCAACATGATCAAGCCCTCTTCCAAGAGTGCTTCGACAAACGCATCATGCTTACCGGCCCCAGCACCCTGCTCGCCACCTTGCGCACCGTTGCCCATTTATGGCGTAACGAGCAGCAAAACCAAAATGCCCTGACCATCGCAGAAGAAGGCGGCAGGCTGTATGACAAATTCGTCGGTTTCGTGCAAACGCTTGAAAGCGTCGGCAAAAACATCGATCAGGCGCAAAGCCAATATCAAGCGGCATACAAACAACTCTACGAAGGCCGCGGCAACCTTGTCAACCGGGCCGAAAAACTACGCAAGCTCGGCATCAAAGCCAGCAAACAGCTCGACAAACAGCTGGCCGAACATGCGGCCAACGAACCGACCGTTGCCATAGCGCCAAACCAATCGGATATATCCTCATAACAAATGCCTGTCTGAAACTGTTTTTCAGACAGGCCAGGCATCGCTACGCCATCAACACAAACCGTCAATCCGCCTTACCACTCAATTCTTGCTTTTTCCAACGACGAATCTTCCCCCGGAAATTCGTAAACGGCGCCACAGTATTCATGTGAATCTACTTCCATAAAGGCCATTCAGCCGACGTGGTTGCCCATCGGCACTGCCCGGGTTCGAATAATTGCGGCTCCGGCAACGTTGCCACCCAATCGCATAACGCTGCTACCGAGTCTCGCAACATTTTCTGTTGCTCGCACAAACTATAGCTGCCGTAGCAAGCATAAAAATGCTGATACAATTTTCCCAGTTAATTCCACTGATAACCCGATGCAGGCATATGCACCGTCTTGCCTGCCTGCTCATCCTTTTCCCATTGTAACAACAGATTAACCCAACCCAATTGATAAGAAAGATGTTCGAAAGGTGTTTTTTCATTGTCATCCGACCGCTGATGCCTCAACGCTTCCGGGATATCGGCAAATTCAACAAGATATTTATCCAAACTCGTTTGAATAGCCGCCACTAATTCCGTTTTATCAGCATAACTTCGCATACCGACACGCTCCCAACATCACAATTTACTTTTAAAAATCACCCCACAAAGTTTGCATCGCTGCCAATGCAGCCAGAGCGGCGGTTTCCGTACGCAAAACCCGAGGCCCGAGCAATATCGCCTCAAATCCGGCCGCCAATGCCTGCTGCTCTTCTTCCGGAGCCCATCCGCCTTCCGGCCCCACCATAAACACAATACGCTCAGGCTTATCAACCCGATTATTCAAGAGTTGCGCATCATTCAATCCTAATAAAAAACGCGTACTCTTTTCAGGCAGGCATTGCAGCATTTGCCGGAAGCCCATAATCGGCATAACCTGCGGCACCACATTACGCCCGCACTGCTCGCAAGCCGAAATCACAATCTCTTGCCAGCGCGCCACCCGTTTTTCTGCCCGCTCAACATCGAGCTTCACAATACTACGCGCGCTGGTAACCGGAATAATCCGATTCACCCCCAGTTCCACGCTTTTTTGCAGCGTAAAATCCATACGTTCGCCGCTTGACACAGCCTGCACCAAAGTAATATCCAAAGGGGATTCATTATCGGAGCCTTCCTCTCCCGTCACCTCCGCTTGCACCGATTTCTTCGACAAATGACGCAAAACAGCAGGATAACTTTTACCATTGCCATTAAACAAAACAATGCCGCCTCCTTCACGCAAGCGCAGCACATGAATATGACGCACAACATCAGAAGGCAGCTCGAGTATCAGCCCGGGAGCAAGCCCGGCCTCAAGATAGAATCTAGGCATGTTTTTCACAGAAAAATAGGTTAATATAAGCCTGCTATTATAACCATCAAACTGAAGCTTTCTAAGGACAAACCGTGTTAAACCAACTGCAAACACTGGTACGCGAAGTGGCTCAAGCCGAAGTTATGCCTTTTTTCCTCAACGTCGCCGCCAACCGCAAGGCAGACGGCAGCCTGTTTTCCGAGGCTGATTTAGCTTCGCAGGCCGCATTTGCCTACGGCTTGACCGAAATCATCGATTGCCCTATGCTCGGTGAAGAAATGACCGAAACGCAGCAACGCGAATTATGGAAAAATTCAGACAGCGGCTTATGGGTGGTCGACCCGATTGACGGTTCTAATAATTTCATCAATGGCATTCCCCATTTTGCCCTATCCGCGGCCTATATAGAAAACGGCCGCCCCAAGCTCGGCGTCGTATACAACCCGGTAAGCAACGAATGCTTTTATGCCGAAAGCGGTAAAGGTGCCTTCCTCAACGGCAGGCCTTTGCCTTTACGCAGCATAGAAAAAAAATTACAACACGCTATCGCCGGCGTAGAAATCAAGCATCTGCGCTCAGGCAAGTTGGCCAGCCGCATGAACACGCTATCGCCCTTCGGCAGCATACGCAGCCTCGGCAGCAGCACGCTTGACTGGTGCTATCTAGCCGCAGGCCGCTATGACGTTTATGTGCACGGCGGTCAAAAACTATGGGACTACGCCGCAGGCGCTTTAATTTTCGAAGAGGCCGGCGGCCTCTTAGCCACACTGGAAGGTGACGATTTCTGGAGTGGGCAGCATGTTTTCAAACGCACCGTTATCGCAGCCCTACAACCAGAATTATTCGACACATGGCTGCAATGGATTCGTACCAACCAATAAATCTTTCAAACAGTCACAAAAATATATCCAAATAGAATAAATACTAAATTTAATATCCTTATTGCAATACTTAACAGTTATTAAAATTAACTTAGTTATAATTGTAACCGTCTCACTAAGGTTGTATATCTCCCTGCAACCCAAGTAAGTACGACATTTCCCGTATATGTATTGGCCATTCATGCTTCCCAGCTTGAATGGTTTTTTTTTTTGCCTGTATCCAGCGCTCATCAAATAACCTAAATATCAAAGATGGCTCCCTAACCAGCCTGCAGAAATTTAACCGGCTATCAATAATTCCTTTCTTAATAAAGTTCAAAAATATAAATTAATTTTACCCTTTAATAAATTTATTGACTTTGCATAACCAGTTATTCATCATCAAATATACAATAAAATCAAAATAATAAAACCATATTGCACCCATTAACCCTATTTGTTGAAAATTACCCAAAAACGCCTAAATTATCCGCCCTTTAACGCCCACTTACACCAAAACCGATAGCATGAAAACCGCTGTAAACAGCAACATCTTAATTTGAAAAACAGAGAGACTTTAAATATGAAAAAACTTATCCTATTAGCATCATCATTATTGGTTTCAGGCAGCCTTATCGCCGCTCCTGCTAGCGCACCATTACCTTCTTCAGATCAATCTACATCCCTACCGACTGCTCCGATGACTACAACAACACCGGATAGCAGCAGCGTAACTTCCGCTCCGGCTACTGATGCCGAACAGGCGGTTACCCCTAAAAAAACCAAAAAAGCCAAAAACAAAAAAAGAGCGCACAAAAAACACAAAGCCATGAAAAAAACCGCAAACCATGAGGCTGCTACGTCAACAGAACAAGGCAACGATGCCGCGGTAACTCCTCCCCAACCTTAACCAGATCATTTATTGAATGGCACAAGCATTTTCTAATTTGTGTTTAAAAACCACAAAATCTGCCATCCCAAAGCTGAGCCATTCAAATTTGATTGGATATTATTAATGAATATTAAATAAGGTTTTCCCTAAAAAAAGCCTGTCTGAAAATAATTTCAGACAGGCTTTTTCTAAATAGTACGCGATTCTTTATTAATTAAGATTTTTAATTATCCTTCCTTCTGAACATAATTTTATATAACCGCACCGGAACAGTACATATTGAGACAAATTGCAGTCGGAGAGCCCTCCTTTATAAGCATCTGCCCTTTGTCTTTTGGCCCCAACACTAAAGCCCGACTGTCATCGGGCTTTTTTCGTTTGCCTGTCGTTCCGGTTCACTTAA
>NZ_JAUMZU010000007.1 GCF_030527965.1 Neisseria sp. | reverse complement strand
AGGGATAATTCTAACTTAAATTTGAATTTCCCTAGTTATCTAGGACAGCCCCTTTATTTTTTAAACATGGAAGCTTTCGCCGCATCCGCATTCGTCTTTCACATTTGGATTGGCAAATTTGAAACCTTCCTGCAAACCTTCTTTGGTGTAATCCAATTCAGTACCGTCAAGGTAAACATGGCTTTTCGGGTCGACAAACACTTTGACTCCGTGTCCTTCAAAAACCAAATCTTCGGGTAGAATTTCGTCTACAAATTCCAAGGTGTAAGCCATACCCGAACAGCCACTGGTTTTAACGCCTAAACGGATACCTTCGCCTTTCCCGCGTTTGGTTAGAAAGTTTTGGATATGATTGGCAGCATTTTGAGTTACTGTAATCATTATATAAATCCTTATCTTTACAAATTAAATTAAGTCTTTTTATGCTTTTACTGGGTGTCGCGTTTCTTTTTGTAATCGGCAATAGCGGCTTTGATGGCATCTTCGGCAAGGATTGAGCAGTGTACTTTCACCGGAGGCAGCTCCAATTCTTCGGCAATTTCGCTGTTTTTGATTGCCAGAGCATCATCCAAACTTTTGCCTTTGACCCACTCGGTAATCAGGCTGGAAGAGGCGATGGCAGAACCGCAGCCGTAAGTTTTGAATTTGGCGTCTTCGATAATGCCATTTTCATTAACCTTGATTTGTAGTTTCATCACGTCGCCGCAGGCGGGTGCACCTACCATTCCTGTGCCCACGGATTCGTCGTTTTTGTCGAAAGAGCCCACGTTTCTGGGGTTTTCGTAGTGATCAATCACTTTATCGCTGTATGCCATAGTATTGTTCCTTTTCTTGATGTGGTATGTTTTAAAGCATTGGGTTTAGTTGACAAGCAAAGCTTCCCAATCGTCATATTCTCCGTGATACTGCTCGGCCAGAGTTTCAAATTTTGCCGAGAGTTTTGCCATGCGTTCCGGATCTATCGAATCCACATGGGTTAACGTTACTTTATATACTTCAGTTTCGTCTTGCGACTGGTTAATGTCGTTCAGGTATTTGCCCATCTCTTTCGCAGCTCCGGCAAATGCTTGGGCATCGGCTAAGGTGTCGAAATACGCATAATGATGAATGGGCCTTAACTCAATCAGATTGTCACCGTAATTGCGCAGCGCTTCAATCATAGGGGCATTGCGTTCGTAAGCCTGTATTTCTCTGTTGGGCAACAATGTGTTGCGGTAGAGCAGCCATTGAGGATCGCTTTCTGCATCCCCGCCTATTGAAAACGGTTTTTCAGACAGGCTGTTTAAATAAGCGGCGTTGGTTTTATGGAAAAAATCGGCATTATCCGTGTAGAAAAAAACAATTCTCCGATTGTTTGAAGTAATTGAGCCCACCCATTCGCCGCTTTGGCGAGACTCGGCATGCTCAATGATTTTTTCTACGAAAATTTCCAAGGCGTGGGCTTCTTCGATAGTAGGCAAACCGTTTTTTTCGCCGTAATAGCCGAGAACAACACTGCATAAAATCGGTTTGTCTGCCAAAGGAGCCGAATCTGCTAAATCCGTTCGAGCCCGAATAATACATGGATTTCCGTCGGGGAACATGGCCGTGTAACAATAACATAATTTTTGATTACCCATAATGCGCCTTTTCCGAAATATCCATATATTGTTTTTATTATAAACTATAATGACATATTAATGTTCTGCCCACTCCACCGTGCCTAAGTCGATACCGTCTTTAAACATTTCCCACAAGGGAGAGAGTTCGCGCAATTTGCCAATTTTTGATTTAATCAGTTCGGCTGTAAATGCCACTTCTTCTTCGGTTGTCATTCGGCCGAAAGTAATGCGCAAAGAACTGTGCGCCAATTCATCGTTGCGTCCGAGTGCCCGTAAAACATAAGAGGGTTCCAAACTGGCTGAAGTACAAGCAGAACCGCTGGAAACGGCCAATTCTTTTACAGCCATAATCAGGCTTTCCCCTTCGACGAAGTTGAAACTGACGTTAAGGTTGGTTGGAACGCGGTGAGTCAGATCGCCGTTGATATAGACTTCCTCGATGCCTTCGATGCCGTCTAAAAAGATTTTGCGTAGCTTTAAGGCATGAGCCGCATCTTTTTCCAGTTCCTCGCGTGCCAAACGGAAAGCTTCTCCCATGCCTACGATTTGATGGGTAGGTAAGGTGCCGCTTCGGAATCCACGCTCGTGTCCGCCGCCGTGCATCTGAGCTTCAAGACGTACGCGGGGTTTGCGGCGAACGTATAAAGCACCGATGCCTTTGGGGCCGTATATTTTGTGGGCGGAAAGACTCATCAAATCGACTTTGGCCGCTTCTACGTCAATAGGTGTTTTGCCTGCGGCCTGAGCGGCATCGACATGGAAAACAATTTTCTTTTCACGGCAAATCTCACCAATGGCAGGAATATCTTGAATCACGCCGATTTCATTGTTGACCCACATAACGGAAATCAGAATGGTATCCGGGCGAATGGCCGCTTTGAGCTCTTCCAAATCAATTAGTCCGTTTTCCTGCACCCCGAGATACGTTACTTCAAAACCTTGGCGCTCCAATTCACGCATGGTATCAAGTACTGCCTTGTGCTCGGTTTTTACAGTAATCAGATGCTTACCTCTGCTTTTATAGAATTGGGCAGCCCCTTTGATTGCCAAGTTGTCGGATTCTGTAGCGCCGCTGGTAAATACAATTTCTTTTGCGTCGGCATTAATCAGTTTGGCGATTTCGGTGCGGGCGTTTTCTACGGCTTCTTCCGCCACCCAGCCGAAGCTGTGGCTGTTGGAAGCAGGGTTGCCGAATTGCTCGGTAAGGTAAGGAATCATTTTCTCAACTACGCGGGGATCCACGGGTGTGGTGGCAGCATAATCAAGGTAGATCGGGGTTTTGATGGTCATGGTAGTCGTTCTTTCTTTTTAAATTTCAGATGGTATGTGCTTTATTTAGTCAAATATCACGCTCATGATGTTATTTGAAGCGAAGATGCGGGAATTTAATAATTTTTTGGTGCTGATTTTCTGCTATGGCCAGATGATGATCCAAAATGCTTTGTAAGGTAACGCTGCATAAGTACTGGTCGATGGTTTCGTTGAGCGCTTCCCACAAATGGTGGGTAATGCAGGGCGTACCATTGTGGCAATTCGCTTTTCCACTGCATTGGGTGGCATCTAAGCTGTCTTCCGCGGCGGAGATAATCTGGGCGATGTTGATTTTGTCGGCATCGGCTGAGAGTATGTAACCTCCGCCCGGGCCGCGGATGCTTTCAACTAACTGAGCCCGTCTTAATTTGCTGAATAATTGTTCAAGATAGGACAAAGATATATTTTGTCGCTCGCTGATGGCATTAAGCTTTACCGCGCCTTCGTCGGCATGCATGGCCAGATCCAGCATGGCGGTTACGGCGAAACGGCCTTTTGTAGTGAGTCGCATTTAGTATTACTCTTGATATATCGTTTTGTCTTATTTTGTCGGATTCTCTAATATCTGAGTGAATCAGTCAAGTATTGAGGAGTTGGTCATTGCCATTTCGGTATTTTTGAATTGATTTTTTAAATCTGCAAATCATTATCTTAAAAAGAAGGTTTGCAAAAAGCAATTGGAATATTCTTTTTCTTAGTATAGAATAAAAAGAATTTTATTTTTACTACGGCCTATTCTCGCGCAATATATTTTGAACGGATGAATATAAAGCCGAAAAACAATTTTATTATGACATTAACACATCTAAGGTAATTTAAAGATGAAACGTGATTTGAGCAAAATGACCTGCATCGAAGACCTGCGCCGCGTAGCCAAGCGCAAGGTGCCGAAAATGTTTTATGACTATGCCGATTCAGGTTCTTGGTCGGAGAGAACTTATCGGGAAAATACCAGCGATTTTCAAGATATTAAATTCAGTCAACGTGTATTGGTGGATATGGAAGGCCGCAGCTTGGCAACGAAAATGATTGGCCAAGACGTTAAAATGCCGGTTGCCATTGCGCCAACCGGTTTTACAGGTATGCAACATGCCGACGGTGAAATTTTGGCGGCTCGTGCGGCTGAAAAATTTGGTATTCCGTTTTCTTTATCCACCATGTCGATTTGCTCGATTGAGGATGTTGCCGAAAATACCAGCGCCCCTTTTTGGTTTCAGCTTTATGTGATGCGCGATCGTGAATTTATGGAAAACCTGATCAAGCGTGCGCAAGCGGCTAAATGTTCCGCATTGATTTTAACGGCTGACTTGCAGGTTTTGGGTCAACGTCATAAAGATATTAAAAATGGCTTGTCGGCTCCTCCGAAACCGACCATTACTAATATGATTAATCTGGCAACCAAGCCTGAATGGTGCATGAAAATGCTCAATACGGAACGTCGCACGTTCAGAAATATTGTTGGGCACGCAAAAAATGTGGGCGATTTATCATCACTTTCTTCTTGGACTTCCGAGCAATTCGACCCTCGATTAAGTTGGGACGACGTGGCCCGTATCAAAGATTTATGGGGCGGCAAGCTGATCATTAAAGGTATTATGACTGCGGAAGATGCCGAAATGGCAGTGAAAAGCGGGGCTGATTCTCTTGTGGTATCCAATCATGGCGGTCGTCAGCTTGATGATACTGTTTCTACTATCAAAGCGTTGCCGGATGTGGTAAGTGCAGTGGGCAGCGATATTGAAGTGTGGCTGGATAGCGGTATCCGTAGCGGACAGGATGTTCTCAAAGCTTGGGCGTTGGGCGCGCGCGGCACTATGATTGGCAGGGCGTTCCTTTACGGGCTGGGTGCCTATGGTGAAGAAGGCGTGACCCGCGTGTTGGAAATTCTGTATAAAGAAATGGATATTTCCATGGCGTTTACCGGCCACCGTGATATTCATGATGTCAATAAAGATATTTTGATTCCGGGAACCTATCCTCTGCCGACTAAATAAATTGGTTATATTTAAAATGCCTGTCTGAAAATGTTCAGACAGGCATTTTTATGCTACTTTGTTTTGATATGGTCGGAGTGATAATGCATGAGATTATGGTGTGGGTTTGAAATTGAAGGCAGTATGTTTTTGCTTAATAGTCATTGTTTGGCATAACTGTTGCGCTGTAAAAACATAAGCTGCAAAAAAGAGCGCTTTTGTGTTAAAGTCTGATTTTAAACATTCACTGGAAGAGGGCGGTTGTTTGCCGTTTCTCTGCCATCCAAGATAGAGATTTCTCAAATATGCAGTCTTGGCAGCTTCCCGAACACATCGCCGACATTCTGCCCGAGCGGGCGCGTCATCTTGAAAGTAAGAAAGAAAGGTTGTTGGCGCTTTTCCGTTCTTACGGATATGAATTGGTTCACCCTCCGCTGATGGAATACAGCGATTCTTTGCTTACTCATATTGATAGTGGCTTGTCTTTGAAAACCATACAGGTCGTCGATCAAATCAGTGGTCGACAATTAGGCATTCGGGCGGATATTACCCCTCAAGTTGCACGTATTGATGCACATTTGCTATCGGCAAATCAGGGTATTAACCGTTTATGCTATTCCGGCTCCGTGCTTCACGCGAAGCCGGAAGGTTTCTTGAATACGCGAGAGCCTTTTCAAACCGGTGCCGAGCTATATGGTTATGAAGGCGTGGAAGCCGACATTGAAATCATTGAGCTTATGCTAAAAAGCTTGGCTGTTGGCTATGCAGGAGACATTCTGCTATCTTTAGGTCATATCGGTGTTTTCCGAACCTTGGCGCATGCAGTAGAATTAAACGCGGCTCAATCTGAGCAACTGCTTGCTTTGATGCAAAACAAAGATGCCGATGCGGTAAAACAGCTGGCGCAAGAATGGAAACTGGATGGTATGTGGGCAAAAGCTTTTGCTTTGCTGCCGTCTCTTTACGGTGGTAGGGAAATCATCCAAGAAGCCAGAAACCGCCTCCCCGATTTGTCTGCTATCAGTGAGGCTTTGAACCAGCTGGAAGCAGTTTGTCAGGCCTTCCCCGAACAGTTGGTGCATATCGATTTATCCGAGCTGAGAGTCGATAATTACCATACCGGTTTGCTGTATGCCGCATACGGCAACGGAAACCATGACGCCCTTGCCCGTGGTGGCCGCTATGATGGATTAGGGAAATATTTTGGCCGTAACAGGCCGGCCACCGGATTCAGTTTTGATTTGCGCCAGTTTGCAGTCAATGCAACGGAGCCGCGTAGATCCACGATTGCCGTATCTTATCAAGACCTCGAGGCTGCCCGTGAAACCGTTGAGCAATTACGGGAACAGGGCGAAAGCGTGATTATTGATTACGGCATTGAATCCAACAACACATCTTCCTTAAGTCGCCGTTTGGTCGAACGTAACGGCGTGTGGGAAATTCAATAATTTAATTTATAGGTTATCTGAAAATGGCTAAAAACGTAGTAGTCATCGGTTCCCAGTGGGGAGATGAAGGAAAAGGTAAAATCGTAGACTGGCTGGCAGAGCAAGCTAGTGGTGTTGTTCGTTTTCAAGGAGGACACAATGCCGGCCACACCTTGGTGGTGGGCGGTAAAAAAACCATCTTGCGCCTGATTCCGAGTGGCATTCTGCATGAAAATCTAGATTGTTTTATCGGCTCCGGCGTGGTAGTCAGCCCGGAAGCGTTATTGGCGGAAATTGATGAATTGCAGGCCGCCGGTGTGAAAAACATTGAAGGGCGTTTGAAAATAGCGCCGACTTGTCCGTTGATTCTGCCTTACCATATTGCGTTGGATCAAGCTCGCGAGGCATCGCGCGGTTCTGGAAAAATCGGTACGACCGGCCGGGGTATCGGGCCGGCTTATGAAGACAAAGTAGCGCGTCGCGCCATCCGTGCGGTTGATTTATTCAATATTGACCAAGTTGCTGAAAAAATCAAAGCCAATGTCGAATTGTATAACGTGCAATTGCAACATTTGCATCGTGTAGAGCCGGTTAGTTTTGAAGCGATTATGCAAACGATACACGGTTTTAAAGACCGTATTCTTCCGATGATTACGGATGTGTCCCGAACTTTGTATGAAAAAAATCAAAAAGGGGAAAATCTGTTATTTGAAGGTGCTCAAGGCACGTTGCTGGATATCGATTACGGCACTTATCCTTTTGTTACTTCTTCCAACTGCTCGGCCGGAGCGGCCGCCCCTGGAGCAGGTGTGCCTCCTCAAATGCTTAATTATGTATTGGGCATTGTAAAGGCTTATACCACGCGCGTAGGATCGGGTCCTTTTCCAACCGAATTATTTGATGAAGTGGGTAAAGGTCTGGCTGAGCGGGGACATGAGTTTGGCTCTGTTACAGGGCGCGCCCGTCGTTGCGGTTGGTTTGACGCGGCTGCTTTGAAACGCTCTATTCAAATCAATGGTATTACCGGTATGTGTATTACCAAACTGGATGTGATGGACGGAATAGAAGAAATCAAGCTTTGTGTCGGTTACCGTTTGCCTGATGGCAAGGATACTGATATTCTGCCTTTTGGCGCCGAAGCGGTGGCTGCTTGCGAGCCGATTTACGAAACCATGCCGGGCTGGCAGGATTCTACTTTCGGGGTCAAAGAATACGATAAATTGCCTGAAAATGCGAAGGCTTATCTGAAGCGTATCGAAGAGGTATGCGGCGCGCCGATTGCCATTATTTCTACGGGCCCTGACCGCGAAGAAACGATTTTGCTTCAACATCCGTTTGCTTAGGCCGATTGATTTCCATCTGCTTTTAAAATAAGGCGCTTCTAGGCGCCTTTTTACATTTATGATATTAACTGATACCCACGCCCATCTGGCCGATTCTTCTTTATATCATCAATTACCGGTTGTTTTACGGCAGGCTAATGATGAAGGAATAAGCCGTTTTATTGCGCCTTCGGCATCTGATAAGGATTGGCCGATTTTGATTGAGTTGCAATCTTCTGCGGTTTATTGCGCATTTGGTTTTCATCCGTGGTTTGTTGATGGTGCCGATGCCGATGGTTTGGTTACTCTTGAGACTTTGTTGGATCAAAATCCTCGTGCTTTAGTGGGTGAGATCGGTTTGGATTATTATGGTAAAAAGGGTGATTCGGCTGTCATCGATCAGCAAAAACGCTTATTTACCCGGCAACTTGATTTGGCACAGGCTTTTCGGCGTCCTGTTATTTTGCATAATGTTCGTGCCGGAAATGATTTAATCCACATTATTAAGTGCAGCCGTTTTTCCTGCGGCGGCTTTGCGCATGCGTTTTCAGGTAGCCTTGAGGAAGCATATGAGCTGATTAAGCTCGGCTTTAAAATCGGTATCGGTTCGCTGATGTTGAATCCGGCGGCCAAGAAAGCTCGCCGCGCGGCTATGGAATTGCCTTTGGATGCTATCGTGTTGGAAACCGATAGCCCTTTTATGTTGCACAATCAAATCAACACGCCGGCCAATACGCGTCGTATTGCGGAAGAGGTGGCGGCATTGCGAGGTATTTCGCTGGGTGTTTTGTCAGCGCAAACCGAAAAAAATGTAGATGAAATATTGGCTTTTTGAAACGGCTTCATGAATAAAATGCCTGTCTGAAAACCTTATAATCGGTTTTCAGACAGGCATTTTTAATCAAGCTTATGTTATTACGCTAAGGTAAATACATTTTGAGCCGATTTTTCATTTTCCAAGCTGAGTTTGGCAAATGCGATGGCATCCGATTGATGGCCGGAGCCGTCGGCATCGTAATACAGTGTGCCTTTGTCGTATACAAAGCGGGTGGCGGAAGTCTCGTTGCTCATGCCGAAGGCAAGCATATTGTCAGTAATGTGCTGAATGCCGAAGACGACGCTGCTCAGGCCGATTTTGTCGATGCCTGTCTGAAAATCCGTGATGGTATCGACCGAACCGTCTAATACATGGTTGAATATAAACGTATCCGAACCTGCGCCGCCGGTTAATGTATCGCTGCCTTTACCGCCGATAATAATGTCATCACCTGCGCCACCATTTAAAATATTGTCGGCGCTATTGCCGGAAATCCGGTTGTTCAAATCGTTGCCTGTGCCTCGGATGGCAGTTTGACCCAATAATGTCAGGTTTTCGATATGTGCGGCCAGTGCGTAGTCAACGGTGCTGTACACGCTATCATTACCTCCGCCCGACGACTCGATGATACGATCTTGCCCACTATCGACATAATATACATCGTTACCCGTTCCGCCGGCCAGCGTATCGTTACCTGTTCCGCCATCAAGCGTGTCGTTACCGGCACCCCCACTAATGGTGTCGTTGCCGGCACCGCCTTCAATCAGATTATCGGCACTGTTGCCGGTTAACATATCGTTATGGTCGGAGCCGATAAGGTTCTCAATTTGAGTGCCATAGCCGATAAACGATTGGCCTTCGGTATAGATATGTTTTGATGTCGTTTCCACATATTCTTGGTCAGCCACTGACCAGATCGGGCTGTTTCCGGTGCCGAATAAAGTGCTGTAGTTAACCTGCTCGTAACCTTGATGTAAGAAATATTGGCTTTTTTCGCCTATGTAGTTCCATGAACCGGGTACCAAGCTAACCGTTACGCCTTTGGCTGCGCCGGAAGCATCGAATGTATCCGTACCGCCGCCATCCCAGATATATACGCTGCCGTCGCTGCTGCTGGGGCTGAACTTCGAGAAGGTATAGATGTCGTTACCGCTGCGCTGGTTCGGATTGACACCGAAATTATAATGTAGCGCTGCTAAATCGAAGATGCGCAAATCTTTGGTAGCTACGACATCTTTGGATGTGTAAGACATAACGGTATAGCTGGTTTCATCTTCATACGAACTTAGATCCGCGCTTTTATTCAAGCTGGCCTTGCTATTTGGGTTTTGGCTGCTGTCTTCGTTAAAAGGATGGGCGAAGCCGAAGCTGTGTAAGACTTCGTGCAATACGGTAATGGAAGCGCTGTAAAAGCTGAAGGCGTCATCGGTAGTAAACCATTTTGTTGACAAATGTACATCGCTGCCAGGATAAGCGTAACCTAATGTATCGGATGAATCGCCCGGTATTTGTTCCGTGGAAGTCAGATCATCGCGATACAACACCAGGTTGGCCGATTTGGAGTTGGCAGTTTCAATTAATGAAATATCGGCATATTTGGAATAGACGTTCAGCAAGGCGCGGATATCAGTTTTCTGCTGCTCACTGAACGCCATGCCGCCATTGAGCTTGCTACCGTAACGATCAGTGTTGCTGGCAGGAGCAAAGGCATATGTGGCAATCAAAGAATGACCGGGGCCTTGCCAGTTGAAAGAATTGTTCAAATAGCCGAAAGGCAAACCTTTTTCGATAAAACTGCCGTCAGCCAGCGACTTAATGAAATACGGTAATTCCCGATTGCCGGCTTCTCCTTGATTCTGACCGTCAGGTGTCTGTTTTACGGCGTAATTGTCGGTGTCGGACACGCTGATGGTTTGGCCTGCATGATTTTTAGTCGTCAGTACGGCTTCAATCGTATGATCGGCATCTGAATACAAATCGCTGTTTTTTACTTTAACTTCAAATGTATTTCCGCTTTTCACAGTTGTTTGATAAGGCGTGCCGTTAACCGTAACTACGACGGAGTCGCCTACTTTAGCATTGCCGCTAACATTGCCAGTGATTTCAGTTTCTAACAGATCGCTTGTATTATCAGACAGCGTATTCAATACGGAATTATCATCAAAAATGATTTGTACTTCGGAGAGGTTGGCATCTAGCGGTATGCCGTAATGCAAATTGTATTGTGTACCGTCTTGTTGTACAAATTCGATTGAGTTTGTGTTGTAAACGAAAGAAAGCGGATTATCGGCTGCTTTGGCTAAGTCGTCGATATTGGCTTTGAAGCTGAAAGAGCCGTCTGATTGGTTGACTGTTACATGATAGACTTGATCGCCGGTGTTCATCTCGAAGCCACTAATGAGGCCGTTATGGAGATATTGTTGCAAAGTTTGATTGGTCGCAGAGACTTTCCCGCTAATTGTAACCGTATTGTCTTCGCCAATCAGGCTGATAACATCGTGTCGCCCTGTGATATCGTTTAAATCAATTTTAGCAACCAGCTCATTCTGCACCCCGTAGCTATGATTGATCGTGTCTGCTTTCCCTTCAATGCCTGCACTAATTGTTTGTTTGGAATCATTAATTAAATCGGAAGCGGCAACGTGCACGCTGAAGGTTTTATCGGCGGCTACTTTAGCTTGGTAGTGGTTACCGTTAACGCTAATTTGTACCATATCGCCTTGAGCTGCACCTTGTGCAGTGCCGCTAACCGTTACGGCTGATTTTGCTTCAGTTACGTTTAAAGCATTATCTGTTGTGATGTTATCCAGCTTCAATGTGACTTTGTTAGCTTTTCCATTACCATTGCTACCGCTTCCACTTGCAGCAGCAGCTATCGCGCCAATGCCAAGCAATACGCCGGCGCCTATGGCGGTTTTCGTGCCGATTCCTACTTCACTGGCCAATATTGGTTGGCGATCCAGCGGCATGACGGCAGTTTCTCCATTCACGAAATCCGTATGGTATTGGTAATAATCTTTGATTTTTGCTACCGGCAAATTGTCTTTGGGTGTAGAGAGTATTAAATCATTGCCTTCCTTATGGGAAAGTGTTTCAACAAGATTGCCTTGTTCGTCGTATAGAGTAAAGGTTTCGCCGTTTTGTGCTTCTATTTGTGTGGGTGATTTGGTATCGGTATAAACTTCTTCCGAACTGTTATCCGCACGATTAACTTTTAATTGGTATTTATTCATTTGTAATTTTCCGTTTTATTTAAAGTAATTGATGCAAAAAAGATATTTCATATCGAAAGTGTGGCTATTACAACTGGCCATCATCATACTGACTCCCTATATGTTTAATCCATTTGTTTGTAAAAAATATTTACTTATACAAGTAAAAAATTTCAAATATATATATTTATTAAATAATAAAAATATCTAGTTTTCCTTATTCTCGCTAAAAGGCTTTCTATGCCAATAAGGCCGCCATGTTGTCGAATCGTCTTGCAACATTTCCTCATCTTGCGCAAATTTAATGAGTAGCGCGCCTTGCCTGTCTGTACGCAGCAATCGGATACCGTGTGCATGCAGGCGGGAACGCACTTCGGCAGACGGGTGTTTATAGGCATTGGCAAAACCGCTGGATGCTATTCCATATTGTGGTGAAACGGTGTTGAGAAATGCACCGGATGAGGCGCTGTTGCTCCCGTGATGGCCGAGCACCAGCACATGGCTGTATAAATCTTCTCCGTAACGGCCAAGCAAGCCCTGTTCGCCCCGTTTGTCTAAATCGCCTGTTATCAATACGGCTTTTTGTGCGGCAACTACCCGTAAAACGCAGCTTTGGCCATTGTCATTGACCGTCGGGTTTTCAGACAGGCCTAGTAATTCAAATCGCACGCCGTCCCATTCCCATGTTTTTTCTGCACGACAAGAGTGCACATTCTGGTAAAACTGCGGTTGCCCTGCCCATACGGTTTGCGGAGAGAAGGTTTCCCGGATAACAGAGGCACCGCCGTCATGATCGTTATCATGATGGGAAAGCACTAAGGCATCGAGTTTGTTTACGCCGATCGCCCGTAAATTCGGAACCAGCTGGGTTTGCGCTGCTGCAGCTGTGCCGGTGTCAAATAACAAAGACTTGGAATAAGTATGGAAGCTGACTGCCAAGCCTTGGCCGACATCCCATACCATTATTTTGAGCTGCTCGGGCGGAATAACCTTGGGGCGGTATGCCATAAACCCTATTAAAATCAGAAAGGCCAACGGGCGCAAACCCAAACCGCGTGGTAATAAAGCCAGCATCGCCGCGGCGATTGCTACTATCAATAATGAAATAGGTGGCGCGGCAATGCCACATTCCGGGGCATATTTACCCATCCAAAATAAGGCCTGCATCGTATATTCTCCCGCCGCAGCCGCCAGTGTTTGGACGGGAAGAAAAGGGAATGCAGAAGCCATTAGTGCCAGCGGAACCAAAACCCATGAAAACCAAGGCACCGCCAATAGATTGACCAATGGGCTGACAACGGGTAAAGCGGAAAATAGCCAGCCCAGTGCGACTATAGAGACCAGCAGCATGGCATATTCGGAGCGCCAGAATAGTTCGCGCCCTTTTTCTTCCAAACGCCAAGAGCCTACCCATAATAAAGCCGCCACCAATCCGAACGACAACCAGGTGCCTACTCCCAACACAGCCGTCGGGTCAAAAAACAAAACGCTGGCTAAGGCCGTCCACCAAGCAAACCAAGCAGACCGCCCCCATTTCGCATGCCAACACCATGCAAATGCAGCCAGCATCAGCACTGTGCGCTGTGTCGGTACATTGAAGCCGGCCAATAGCGAATACAAAAATGCTGCCGACACGCCGGTCAGCAGCATAACGGAACGAGGCCGACGAAATGAATAGGGCAGCCGACGCAACACTTGCCGCATTAGAAGCGCCGCCATCAAACCCACCATGCTCACATGCAGGCCGGAAATGCTGACCAGATGGGTAATTCCCAACGGCCTGAAGGTTGACCAAGCTTCATCCGGCAGGGCGTTTTGCTCGCCGATGCTCAAGGCACGCATCAGTGCCGTTCCATTTTCAAATCCCGTAACGTTTTGCCAATTGGTGCTGATTTTTGAACGCAGCTTCAACAACCACACGGCTTGATCTTGTCGGATAAATTCGCGCCCTTTACCTATTGTGCCCGTGCCGTTTAAGCCATGGGATAAGGCCCATGCTTCACGGTCGAAGCCGCGCAGGTTGACTTCTCCTATCGGGGCTTTCAGCCGGGCTTTAACCCGCCAAACGCTGCCTACCGGCCAGTCGTTCAACCCGTAATCCGAAAATTGTATATGCCTGGTTTTGCCTGTTTCATCCGTGGCTTCTGCTTCAAAGCGGGTACGTTTGTCATCGCGTTGAGGCAAATCGGCAACCTTTATCGTTAGGAAAACGGCTTCCGCTTTGTCTGTCGGCCATTGATTCGCCAAAACGGCTTCGGTTCGCCATATGCCGTAAACCATGCCGACTAGCGTTACCAGTAATAATGTTGCTGTATGATTTCGTTTGACAGCAGCAAAGGCCAATAAAAACGTGCCGATAAGTGCCGTTGCCGGCCAAGGGGGAAGCATAGGCAGCGAAAAAGAAGTGGCAATCCCGATGACCCATGCGGGCAGGCAACGTTCGATGAAGCGCACATTTTCCCTTTTTTGATTTGCTTGAATGCGGCGATGAATAATATCACGAAGATAATAATCATTAAACATAAATGCCTGTCTGAAATATTTTCAGACAGGCATTTGTTGCTAAACTGTTTAAGCGCCTAACCCAATGCTTTACGCGCTCCGGCAAATAAACGATACCAACCGGAAAGTTCGCTGTCTTGCCATTCATCAGGTGCCCAGCTCATTTGCGCGGTACGGTATACGCGCTCGGGATGCGGCATCATGATGGTAACTCGGCCGTCTGCGCTGGTAACGCCGGCGATACCTTGCGGCGAACCGTTCGGGTTGAGCGGGTAGCTTTCTGTAATCTGGTTGAGGCCGTCTACATAATGCAGCGCAGGCGAAAGCCTGTCTGAACGTTGTCCGTTGTGGCGTGTGAAGTCGGCGCGACCCTCGCCATGGCTGATAACAACCGGCAGGCTGCTGCCCTGCATTTCAGCCAGAATCAACGAGGGCGATTTTGGGATATGTACCATGCTTAAACGAGCTTCAAACTGTTCGCTTTCATTGCGCTTGAATTGCGGCCAGCCTTCGCTGCCGGGAATGATTTCGGCAAGATTGCTCATCATCTGGCAACCGTTGCACACGCCGAGGGCGAGTGTGTCGCTGCGTTGGAAAAAAGCGGCAAACTGATCGCGCAATTGTGAGTGGAACAAAATGGATTTCGCCCAGCCTTCGCCGGCCCCGAGTACATCGCCGTAGCTGAACCCGCCGCAGGCCGCGAGCATGTGCATATCGGCCAGCTTGACGCGGCCGGCCATCAGGTCGGACATATGAACATCAATGGCGTTGAAACCGGCACGGGTAAACGCAGCGGCCATTTCGACATGGCCGTTGACGCCTTGTTCGCGCAAAATCGCCATGTTCGGCCTCGCACCGCTTTTGATAAACGGCGCGGCGATGTCTTCTTTTATATCGAATTTGAGATCGGCGAACAGGGCGCTGCGCTGATTATCGGCCAGCAAAGAAAACTCACTATCTGCGCAAGCAGGATTGTCGCGCAGACGCTGGATTTGGTAACTGGTTTGTTGCCAAGTTTGCTGCAAGTCCAACATGCTTTCTTGGAAAATCAAAGCTTCCTGAGCGTTTTTCGGTGCTTCGTCCAGTGATTCTGCATCGCAAATGGTAAAGTTGCCGTCATCAGCAATATTCGCAATCGGCAGCAATGCGCCGCCAAAACCGGCCTCTTCAAAATAGGCGGTAACATCATGAATATCTTCGTTGCGAATTTGAAATACTGCGCCCAATTCTTCGTTGAATAGGATGCGGTTGATAGCGTCAACCGATTTCTCTTCAGTAAGATTGTTCTTCAAATCAGCGCCTTTATAGTTCTGCGCCAACGGCGAGATATTAACCCGCAAACCGACGCGGCCGGCAAATGCCATTTCGGCCAGTGTAACAAACAGGCCGCCGTCGCTACGGTCGTGGTAGGCCAGTAATTTCCCTTGATCTACTAAATTTTGGATAACGGTGTAGAAGTTACAAAGCAAATCGATATTATCCAAATCAGGTGCTTCACCCCCTAAGTCGTTATATACCTGGCTTAGCGCTGAACCGCCCATTCGTGCCTTGCCAAATCCAAAGTCAATCATGGCGATGGTGGTGTTAGGGATATTTTTCAGCTCGGGCGTAACGGTTTTGCGTGTGTCTTGCACGGGCGCGAAGGCAGAAATAATCAGCGATAAAGGCGACGTTACCGATTTTTGCTGATTATTTTCCTGCCACACGGTTTTCATGGATAAGCTGTCTTTGCCGACAGGAATACTTATGCCGAGCTGCTGGCAGGTTTCGGATACGGCTTCAACCGTGCGATACAGTTTTTCATCTTCGCCCGCGGTGCCGCAAGCCGCCATCCAGTTGGCCGACAATTTGATATTGCCGATTTTGCCGATATTGGCGGCGGCAATATTGGTAATGGCTTCGCCGATACACATTCGGCCGGAAGCCGGTGCGTCGAACAGAGCCAGCGCGGGTTTTTCGCCCATACTCATGGCTTCGCCCTTATGCGTGTTAAACCCCATCAGGGTTACGGCGCAATCGGCAACGGGTGTTTGCCAGCGGCCGACCATTTGGTCGCGATGAGTTAAGCCACCGACGCTGCGGTCGCCGATGGTAATCAGAAAGTTTTTGGCGGCCACTGCGGGCAAGCTGAGCACGCAGTAAGCGGATTCGCGCAAATTGTAACGCCCTGCATCAAACGGTTTTTCAGATTGGCTGATTGTGCTGTCGCTGCGCGTGGTTTTGGGCGGTTTCCCCAAAAGTACGTTCAGCGGCAAGTCGACCGGATGGTTGTCAAACAAATCATCGCGTACTTGCAGATGGCCGTCGTCGGTAGCGGTGCCGACAACGGCAAACGGGCAGCGCTCGCGCTCGCAGATATTGCGGAAAATCTCCAGATGCTCGGGCAAAATGGATAAAACATAACGCTCTTGTGCTTCGTTACACCAAATTTGCATCGGGCTGAGGCCGTGTTCTTCCAGCGGCACTTCGCGCAGCTTAAATACGGCGCCGCGCTCGGCGTCGTTAACTAATTCCGGAAAGGCATTGGAGAGGCCGCCTGCGCCGACGTCGTGAATGGCAATAATCGGATTGCCGCTGCCCAGCTGCCAGCAGCGGTCGATGACTTCCTGAGCACGCCGTTCGATTTCAGGGTTGCCGCGTTGCACGGAGTTGAAATCCAGATCGGCGGCATTGCTGCCGGTATCCATGGAAGAGGCCGCGCCGCCGCCTAGGCCGATGAGCATGCCGGGGCCGCCCAATTGGATTAACAGGGCGCCTTCGGGGATTCGGTTTTTATGGGTTTGCTGCGCTTGGATGTTGCCCAAGCCGCCGGCAATCATAATCGGTTTGTGATAACCGCGCATTTGCCCGTCGAATTCGGCTTCAAAAGTTCGGAAATAACCGAGCAGGTTGGGGCGGCCGAATTCGTTGTTGAATGAAGCGCCGCCGATGGGGCCTTCAATCATGATGTCGAGTGCGGAAGCGATGTGGCTCGGCTTGCCGTAAGGTTTTTCCCAAGGCTGAGGAGCATCGGGCAAATTAAGATTGGAAACGGTAAACCCGGTTAGGCCTGCTTTGGGCCGTGAACCACGTCCGGTCGCGCCTTCGTCGCGAATTTCGCCGCCCGCACCGGTGGCCGCGCCGGCAAACGGGGCGATGGCCGTAGGGTGGTTGTGGGTTTCCACTTTCATTATGATATGGGTGTTTTCAGAGTGGAAACGGTAAGCATGGTCGTCTGCCTCGGGGTAGAAGCGTTCGATTTCTGCGCCTTCGATAACCGAAGAGTTGTCTTTGTAAGCGACGACCGTACCTTCCGGGCTGGCTTGGTGGGTGTCGCGAATCATGCCGAACAGGGACTTCGCTTGTGCTTCGCCGTTTAATATGAAGTCGGCATTGAAAATTTTGTGGCGGCAATGCTCGCTGTTGGCTTGGGCGAACATCATCAGTTCTACGTCGGTGGGGTTGCGTTTTAAGATTTGGTAGTTTTCGACGAGGTAGTCGATTTCGTCGGGAGAGAGCGCCAAGCCCATGGATTTGTTTGCTGTTTCCAAGGCTGCTTTGCCGCCGTTTAGAATGTCAACGCTGGCAAAGGTTTGTGCTTCGGGGTGGATGAATAGTTTTTCCGCCGCTTGAAAATCGGGCAGAACCGATTCGGTCATGCGGTCGTGCAACAGGGCTGCCCATTGCTGCTTTTGGTTTTCGTTTAGCGAGCCTTCAAGCCATACGGCCGTGCCGCGTTCGATGCGTTCTATTTCTTGTAAGCCGCAATTGTGGGCGATGTCGGTGGCTTTGGAGGCCCACGGCGAGATGGTGCCGAGGCGGGGCGTGATGAGAAATAAGTGCCGTCCGTCATTGGGTTCGGGCATGTTATCAATGCTTTCTGCTTCCAGTAGGGCTTGCAGCTTTTGCACGGTTTCGGCGTTTAATCGGTTAGGGCTGCTGGCGAAATACCAGAATTCGCTTGTAAGCCGCGCTTCCGGTAAACCGCAGGCGGCGGCACGTTGCAGGAGTTTTTCAATACGGAAATCGGATAGGGCGCGTGTACCGCGCAGGGAGAGGACGGCAGACATGGGTTTCTCTTCGCTATTTTGGAAAACGGGAGGGAATGTTATGTGGATAACAGCGCTCGGAATTATACGTTGAAAACGTGTTTCCCGCTTGGAAAATTGCAGCCGGGTTGGTGCTTGTTTTGGTGTTGCGGCGGCTGTGTCATAATGCTTGTCTGAAAAACGAGAGACGGGGCGGGGCATCAATATGGATGGTGTGAATCGGTGGTTGGGCGCGCAGAAGCATCGGATTTCCCGATTACTTTTGTGGCTGCTGTTGGGTGGTATTCTGACGGCGGTGGTTGGTATGTATGCCGAACGACAAGTCGACTGGCACGGTGCGAAGGTAAAAAAGGCATACGGTGCGTTGGTGGCGTTGAATGAAACGGGTGCCGGATTCGTGGCGCGGATTGACGGCGCGGATAAGGTGTTTTTCTGTACCGATAACCATCCGTTTTGCCGTGTGTTGTCCGGTTATGAAAACCGGCATGACGGGGCAGGGAATTCGAAGGCGTTGAAGGCGGATTTGGAATATTTGACTGTCGACGAGGGTAATGTGCTGCTTTTTGCGGCGTTTGAGGATAAGCAGACCGGTGAGCGGGTGGCGCAGCGTTTGTCGCAGAATATGGTTGATGAACAGGCCGCGATGGTAGAGCGGCATGCCGGCGGCTGGCATTTGCTGCCGGTTTATTTGCGCCAAGTATTTTTTACTGCGTTTTTCCTGTTATTGCTGGTTCGACTTTATGTTTTTATCGTTGAAAAACTGAATCTTCGCAGAATGAAGAGAAGTAATGAAATGTAGGCGTTTGTAACTGTTGAATAAGTGGTTTCTTTGTGATAGCTTTTGGCTTGTGCATGCTTTATATATTGATAACCTTAATTCCAACCGGAGGAAAAGATGAAAAAAATCGAAGCCATTATCAAGCCGTTTAAATTAGACGATGTGCGAGAGGCGCTGACGGAAGCCGGCATTTCGGGCATGACGGTTAGCGAAGTAAAAGGGTTTGGTCGTCAGAAAGGGCACACAGAAATCTATCGCGGGGCGGAATATGCGGTAGATTTTTTGCCGAAAGTGAAGCTGGAATTGGTGTTGAGCGATGATATGGTTGACCGTGCGGTTGAAGTGATTGTCGAAGCGGCGCGTTCGGGCAAAATCGGCGACGGTAAGATTTTTGTGTTGCCGGTTGAGCAAGCCATCCGTATCCGTACGGGCGAAACTTCCGATGCTGCGGTTTGATACGCATCGGGTGGAAAATGAATGAGAATGCCTGTCTGAAAGATTTTTCAGACAGGCATTTGTTTTGGGGAAACAAAGTGTTCCCGACGCCTTCGCGGTAAAATACCGACGGCGCCATCTGCATTTTCATTTTAATTCATTAGCATTAATCTTGAGGCTGGTGTAGATTCTTAATTGCATGCGCCATTTCTTCGTTGCGGAGCGACTGAATGAGCTTGTGTGTGCAACGGCCTGTTGCTTTATTGTTCAGACAGGCATGGTTGGATAATGAAAACAAAGGAGTAGCGGTATGGATTTGAAAACGAGATTAGCTCAAGCGGTTGACGCGGTGCGTTCCTACCCCGACAGCCATGAGCGTCGTTTGGCGCTGATTCAGTATTTGTGCATGAGTGCCAAATGGGAGCAGGCTTTGAAGCAAATCGGGCAATACCGTAAACTGTTTCCCGACATGCAAAAACCGCTGATGCTTTATCTAATCGAGAATATTGAAGCCGAAATGCGGCGTGAATCGGTTTTAACCGCCAAGCAGAAACCGCAAACGCTGGAGCAGCATTCGAGCAAATTGGCAGTATTGCAGCGGCAGCTGTCATTGGCAGCGCATGTTTTCGAGCGGGAAACAGACGTTTTGGCCGCTGATTATGCCGCTTTATCCGAATCGGTAGACGGCGTGCCGGTAAAAATCGCTTATTTTGGGGCGGATAAAGAAGTGTCGGAAGTATCGGGCGGCTGGATTATCGATGGTGATGCCCGTACGTCTTTTGTTTATGAATTTTTTTACCGCGGGCAGTATTATTGGCAAACATGGGATGCCATCGAAAGCATTTCGTTTAAAGCGCCCGACTCGTTGTTGGATGTGATTTGGCGCCCGTGCGAAATCACGTTGGTCGGAGGCGAAACTATGCAATGCGTCAGCCCGGCGCGTTATGCGGTTTTGCCGGCAGAAGCGGAAACAGAATGGTCGGACAGCTTGTTGGCTTGTTCGCAAACGCGCTGGCAAGCGGTTGCCGACGATTTGTATGTGGGCTTTGGTCAGAAGATGCTTTACACCGACCAAGCGGATTTAGGGCTGTTGGATATACGATCGATTCATTTTGAGCACAACCATTAGTGGCCGATTATGTCTCAATTTAAAAACCAATTGCTGCCTTCTTTGTTTGACCGGCTCACAGACGAAGAGCCGCGTAAAAAGAAGGAAGCGCTGCCAAGCAAAGCGGTCAATCTGGAGCAATACCGTAAGGCTGTTTTGCGCGACATTCTCTATTTGCTCAATACCTGTAATTTGCAAACGGGTATGGCGGACGAGCGTTTGCCCGAATACGTGCAGGCCTCAACGCTGAATTACGGCATTCCCCCGCTTTCCGGTTTGAATTATTCCGATATCGAGTGGGAGGAAGTGGCGCAATATATCAGACAGGCGATTATCCGCTTTGAACCGAGGCTGGAAAGCCATTCTCTGCAAGTGGTGGCGGATGTGTCGGATAGCGAGGCCGCGCTGCATAACCAGCTGATTATCGAAATCAAAGGTAATCTGAAATTAAATCCATATCCTAAAGAATTCTTGCTCCGCACCAGCATGGATATTGAAACGGGTCTGTTTAATTTATGGGAAGGAGGGGCAGGCCGTGAATAGCAAATTATTGTCTTATTACAATCGGGAGCTGGCTTTTCTCAAAGAAATGGGAAAAGAATTTGCGAAGAGCTATCCTAAAGTCGCTTCCCGTTTGGCGCTCGATACCACCGATATTCCCGATCCTTATGTAGAACGTTTGTTGGAAGGCGTAGGCTTTCTGACTGCCAGAACGCAGCTCAAACTGGATGCAGAATATCCGCGATTCGTGCAAAGGATTCTGGAAATCGTTTATCCCGATTTCACCAGCCAGAAACCTGCTTCGGCCATTGTGAACCTGCAACCTAACGGTCAGCAGGGCGACGTGATTAACCGGCTGGAGCGCGGGCGGGTATTGCGTTCGCTGTTTATCGACGAATACAAAGTCAACTGCCCGTTTTCCGTCACCAAAACCATCGATATTCTTCCCTTAAAAATCGAAAAGGCCAAATATACCGATTCCCTCGGCTATTTGCCGGGCAGGCTCAATCTTCTCAGACAGGCTTCGGGAAAAATACAATCGGCGTTAAGACTGGATTTTTCTTTGAGCGTTTCGGGCTTGTGTTCGGAAATGCTGCCGAATGTTTTGCCTCTGTATCTGGGCTCTGATTTATCCAAAGCTTCGTCGCTATTGTTTTTGCTGGCTTCGGAGTGTGCCGGGGTGGTTTGCCATAGCTACGAGAGCCCTAAGCAATGGTGTTATCCGCTGAAAAGCCTGCCTGAACATGTCGGCTTTAATGAAGACGAAGCCCTTACTTTTAACCTTGATAAATCGGTCAGCGCGTTCAGGATATTGCAGGAATATGCGGATTTGCCGGAAAAATTTCTTTTTATCGCTCAAAAAGGCATGAAGGAAGCAATTGCCAGAGCGGAAAAAGAAGGGCATGTGGCTAAAGTGCCGGAGCAATTGGAAGAGGTTGTGAATGACAAAGGAGTGAATAAAAAGCTGATTACCTATAGCAAACGCTATTTCAGCCTTTCTTTTTTGTTCACGAATAAAATGACGGAGTTGATGGAGCTGGTAGGCGAGGAAGATTTTGCTTTAAATGCGGTGCCGGTAGTCAATCTGTTCAGAAAAAAGAGTGCACGCTTCCCCGTGAATATGCAGGACAGGGAGCATCATGTCGTTATCGACCGCACGCAGCCTTTGAATTATGAAGTGCATTCCATTGAGCAAGTTAAGGGGTTTGATGCCAACAACCGGCAGACCGTTGTGTTTGCGCCGATGTATCAGGCGCCCGATATGGGTCTGTTTCCCGAAGGGCAAACGCACCACGCTTATTTTTCGGCGCGCAGAACCGACAGGCTTCCTTCCGATAGCGTTTTGAAAAACGGTTATCGCACTTCTTATCTGGGCAGTGAGATTTTTCTTTCTTTGGCAGACAATACCGACTGTACCTTTAATTCCGGTATCGAGCATTTATCGGTAGACGCTTGGTGTACAAGCCGTGATTTGCCGCTGCTGATGCCGCGTGACGGCGCTTCCGATTTCTTAATTGAAGGTGCATTGCCGGTTAAATCCATCAAACTGATTTCCAAACTGACGCGCCCGAAAACGGCGCCCAGCGAAGACCAGTCTCTCTGGCCGTTTCTCAACCAGTTAAGTTTGAATTATTGCTCGTTGCTGAATATTGATGAAGACGATGCGCCGACTACTCTGAAAGCATTGTTGTCGGCATTCGTTTCTTCTGAAAACGATCTGATGAAAAAGCAAATCGATTCCATCATACGGGTGGAAACCGCCGTGATGAATAAGGTGGTTCGTTATCACGGTACGGCAGCGCCGGTTCGTGGAATCCGATTGGTGCTGACGCTTGATGATGCATTATTGGGCGGCATTCATCCGTTTTTATTCGGTTCGGTTCTCAACCATTATTTCCGGCGTTTGGTATCGATGAATTCGTTTATACAGCTTCAGATTGATACTTTGCAGCAAGGGCGGATTGCAACTTGGCCGACGGTGGTCGGAGAAAGAGTGTTGCTATGAAACCGGCTGGCGTTGGCAATGTTGGCGATGATTTGCCTGAAGGCTGTTGGGATGAGAGACTGACCGGGTTTTTAAACAAGGTTGCTTCCCGGCCGTACAGATACGACTATTTTTCTTTATTGCGGCAGCTCGAATCGGTTCGGTTTATGACCGGCGGGCGCTTGCTCGGTAAGGCGGTTAACCCCAAGCAGGAGAAAATCAGGGTGCGCCAAGAGCCTTCATTGATTTTCTCGCCGCGCAACATTCAGTCGGTTAACTTAACGCCGGGTTATGTTGAGATTTCCATCAACGGTTTCGGTTTGTTTGGCCCGTCGGGCCCGTTGCCTTTGCACATCACTGAATATGCTTACGAGCGCCAGCATCAGCATGGCGATGCAACGTGGACGGGATTTGCCAATATTTTTCAACACCGTTTGGCCGTGTTGTTTTACCGTGCGTGGGCTAATGCGCAAAGCATCGTTTCATTGGATAAAAATGCGGAAGACCGCTTCGGTAAATATATTGCCTGTCTGAACGGTTTGGATTCGCCGCCGGTCAGCAACCACAATCTGGTGCATGAATTTTCCCGCCGTTACTTTGCCGGACTTTTGATGAAGCAAAGCCGTTCGGCTGCGAATCTGCAACAGCTCTTGACCCGTTATTTCAAAGTGCAGGTTGTGATTCAAACCAACGTCGGCTATTGGGTTAGCGTGAGCGACGAGGAGAAAACGCAGGTCGGTTCCGAGCAGGGTTTTACCTTGGGCGAAGGGCTTTTGTTGGGCGACAAACTTTATGATGCGCAAAGCAAATTCCGAATTATTGTCGGCCCGCTTACGCTGGAGGCATATCGTTCGTTTTATAAAAAAGGATTCAATACCGCCCGTTTGCGCGAATGGGTGCGCCTGTTTTTGGCGGATGAATACGAATGGGATGTGAAGCCGGTATTGATGCGGCAGGAAGTGCCGCCTTTGGAACTAGGCAACGATACCCAGCTGGGTTTGTCTACATGGCTTGGGCATGTTAATCGGGATGCGGAGGATTTGGTTGTCGGCAGCCATTGAGGGCGGAAAGTGTTGTTTTCGGATTTTCAGACAGGCATCGGTTTGAGGGCAGGAAGATGCTTGGTTTGATTGTTTTCAGACAGGCTTATTTTACAGATAAAGGAAACCTTTATGTCACGCAGCGTATTGTTCGGAAAATTAAATACAACCCTATACAAGGCGTTGGAAAATGCTTTTGTTTTTTGCAAACTGCGGGAAAACAGCTATGTTGAGCTGGTGCATTGGCTGCATACACTGTTGCAAACGGAGAAAACCGATATTTTCTGCCTGATCAACCGCTTCGGTTTGGACGAGGGAAAATTGCGCCGCGACCTGTTGGCGGCGGTGGAAAAGTTGCCGGTGGGCGCCACTGCGGTGATTGATTTTTCCGAGCATATCGAAACGGCGGTTGAAAAAGCGTGGGCAATCAGCTCGCTGGAGTTCGGCGCCGATAAAATCCGCAGCGCCCATCTGATTTACACCTTGCTGCAAAACAAACCGCTGCAAAGCATTCTGGCCAATATTTCTGCCGAGTTTTTAAAAATCAAACCCGAAGTGCTGTCTGAAGAAATGGCTTCCGTTACCGCCGGTTCGGAAGAAAACCGAGAAGCCGTGGGTACTGCTGCGGCAGAAGGGCAAGCCGGTTCGTCAACCGATAGTGCGTTGGCCAAATACGGCAGCAATCTGACTGAAAAAGCCAAAAACGGCGAAATTGACCCGCTAACCGGGCGTGATGCCGAAATCCGCCAGATTATCGATATTTTGATGCGCCGCCGTCAGAACAATCCGATTCTGACCGGGGAAGCCGGCGTCGGCAAAACGGCTGTGGTTGAAGCACTGGCGTTGCGCTTGGCCGCGGGCGAAGTGCCGCCTGCTTTGAAAGACGTGCAGCTGATTCTTCTGGACATCGGCCTGCTGAAAGCCGGAGCCAGTGTGAGCGGCGAATTTGAATCGCGTTTGCGGGCGGTGATGGACGAAGTGGAATCCAGCCCGATTCCCATCGTTTTGTTTATTGACGAAATCCATACTTTAATCGGAGCGGGAGGGGCGGCCGGCACGGGTGATGCGGCTAACCTGCTGAAACCGGCGCTGGCGCGCGGCAAGCTGCGCACCATCGGCGCGACAACTTGGGCCGAATACAAAAAATATTTTGAGAAAGACCCGGCTTTGACCCGCCGCTTCCAAGTGGTTCAGATTGAAGAACCGAGCGAAGAAAAAGCGGTTAATATGCTTCGCGCGTTGAACAGCTCTTTAGAAAAACATCATAAAGTGATTATTTTGGATGAAGCGATACAAGCGGCGGTTAAGCTCTCGCATCGCTATATTCCTGCGCGCCAATTGCCTGATAAGGCAGTGGGCTTGATTGATACGGCTTGCGCCCGCGTTGCGGTTAGCCAGCATGCGGTGCCCGGCAGCATCGAATATCTACATAAAAAGCAAGAGGCTTTATTGCTGGAACAAAGCAATTTGGCCAGAGAGCAGAAACTCAGCTTTGATTGCGAAGAGCGGCAGGCTGCGATTACCAAAGAGTTGGACGAAGTGGCGCATCAGCTCGAAGATTTGGAAAAACGGTGGGAAAAAGAAACGGCTTTGGTTGAAGAATTGCTGACCGTACGCGCTCAGATTATGCAGCCTGAAGAGGAGTTGAGTGCGGCCGAGCAGAAAAAAGTAGAAGCGCGCCAAAAAGCTCTGGTGGATGAATTGAAAGCATTGCAAGGCATACAGCCGTTGGTTATGCCTTTGGTGGATGCGCGCACGATTGCCGACGTGGTGGCCGATTGGACGGGCATTCCGGTTGGCAAGATGATGAAAGACGAAGTGGAAGCGGTATTGCATCTTGCCGATACTTTGAATAAACGCATTATCGGCCAGCGGCACGGCCTTGAGGCCATCGCGCGGCGCGTACAGACTTCGCGGGCCAATCTGGACAACCCCAATAAGCCCATCGGTGTCTTTATGCTGGCGGGGCCTTCCGGTGTTGGTAAAACGGAAACCGCTCTGGCGCTGGCCGATACTTTGTATGGCGGCGAGCACAACGTGATTACCATCAATATGAGCGAATATCAGGAATCGCATACGGTTTCCACTTTAAAAGGTGCGCCTCCGGGTTATGTCGGTTACGGCGAAGGCGGCGTATTGACCGAGGCCGTGCGCCGCAAGCCGTATAGCGTGATTTTGCTGGACGAAGTGGAAAAAGCGCATCCCGACGTGCATGAAATCTTCTTCCAAGTGTTTGACAAAGGCTGGATGGAAGACGGCGAAGGGCGCTATATCGATTTTAAAAACACCATCATCATTCTTACCACCAATGTCGGCACCGACCTGATTATGGATATGTGCGACGATCCGGAAATGCTGCCTACACCGGAAGGCTTGGCCAAAGCTTTGCGCGCACCAATGCTGAAAGTGTTCCCGGCCGCGCTTCTGGGCAGGATGCAGGTGATTCCGTATTACCCGCTTTTAGACGATATGCTGGCGAAAATTGTTGAATTGCAGCTTGGTCGTATCGTAAGCCGTATTAAGTCGAACCATAATATTGATTTGACCTACACGCCAGATGTTTTGAAACTGATTACTTCGCGTTGCACCGAAGTGGAATCGGGCGGCCGTATGATAGATGCGATTTTAACCAATACCGTGTTGCCGCAGATTAGCCGCGCGTTGTTGACCGGCGCGACGCAGGGCAAACAGATTGCAACGGTTCATATTAGCGTGGCCGACAATGATTTTTCATATGAATACCAGATGAAAAAAGAAGTTAAAGCAAAACGGCCTGCCAAGCGGAAGAAACCGGCAGCAGCAGGACAGAAATAGATTTCTTCTGAGCTAGGTTTGAATCAAAGCCAATGCCTGTCTGAAAACTTATTTTCAGACAGGCATTGGCTTTTTAACAATGAAAAAGTTTATTCTTTAGGTAGGCGCAATATGGAGAGTAATAAACCGCCCCAGATAACGATGATGGAAATCACCATCATAATGATTGCTATAGTATTCATGATTGGTCTCTTTCATGATTGTTGGTTTTATCTTCATGCGGCCAGCTTAATTTCGACAGGAAAAAGGCCAACACAATCAGCCCAATCGCCATGCCCCAGCCGAATGTGTCGACAAACCAGCTCGGATAGTCGCCATAGCCTTCCGCACGGATTTTTTTTGCTTCGGTGAACAACATGCAGCCCAAGATAACCGGTGTGATGATGCCGGCAAACAAGCGCCAGAAGAAGCCCAGTTTGATGGATGAGGTGGCGTTGATGTGATTGGTTAACTGGCCGAGGTTTTTGGTTAGCGTAATGCAGATGATGGAAATGAAACCGACGGCTACGATACCGAAACTGTTGACGAATTTATCCAATACATCAAGCACGGGCAAGCCGGTTGTTGTGCCAAACAGTAAAGTGGAGACAACCATCAAAGGAAGGCAAACAAGCGAAGTCGAAGCAACGCGACCCATGTGCAGCTTGTCTTGAATGGCAGCAATAACCACTTCCAAAATCGAAATCAGGGAAGTGAGCCCGGCAAATACCAACGAACCGAAAAACAAAACGCCGATAACCGAGCCGAACGGCGCTTTATCGATAATGGCTGGGAATGCGATAAAGGCCAAACCGATGCCTGAAGTGGCTACTTCGCTGACTTCTTTACCTGCGGTGGTGGCCATAAAGCCTAATGCGGCAAAGACTCCGATGCCGGCCAGTAATTCAAAGCTGCTGTTGGCAAAGCCGACAACCAAGCCCGTGCCGGTAAGGTCGGATTTTTTTTGCAGGTAAGAGGCGTAAGTAATCATGATGCCGAAGCAGATGGAGAGCGAGAAGAAAATCTGACCGTAGGCGGCAATCCATACGCTCGGTTCGCTTAATTTCGACCAGTCGGGCGTGAATAAGGCATTCAAACCTTTAGTTGCCCCGGGTAAAAATAGCGAGCTGACAACCAAAATCAGGAACATGACGGTTAATAAAGGCATAAAGAATTCGGAAGATTTACCCACGCCTTTCTGTACGCCCAATGCCATAATCAGCAGGGTGACAATCCACACGCCGATTAAGGGCCCGACGATATTGTCGACGAAATCGAAGCCCAGCGATGCGCCTTCCGCCATTTTCAGATAGTCTTTAAAGAAGAAACTGGAAGGGTCGGCGCCCCAGCCGCTGAAAAACGAATAATAAGTATAGCTGGCTGCCCAGCCGATGATAACTGCATAATAGATGGCGATGATGACATTAATCAGCACCTGCCACCAGCCGAAAGTTTCAAAATGTTTGTTTAATCGACGAAAAGCCAGCGGAGGAGAGCCGCGGTATTTGTGCCCGATGGCATAGTCTAGGAAAAGCAAGGGAATGCCGGCGGTAAGCAGCGCCACCAGATAAGGAATCATAAATGCGCCGCCGCCGTTGTCGTAGGTAACGTAGGGGAAGCGCCAGATATTGCCTAAGCCAACGGCGGAGCCGATGGCGGCAAACATAAACGACCGGCGGGAAGAGAAGGTTTCCCTTTGGTGCTTTTGAGGGTTGGAATCGGACACAATAAATACCTCGTTTAATATGTGTTAACTATATGGTTTATCATATTTTTTACATCAATGATTTTTAAAATCGACACGCATCCGCCATAGGTGCGAGCTGATTTGTAAAGTTATGCTATAAAAAATTTATCCCATCGTAAAAAAAAATCAGAGAAATGGCAATAGATGAGGTTGATATTTATTTTATATGAGTATCGAATCATCTGATGTTTTCCCGGTTGAAAGTCTCTAGAGCAGCAGAATATGCCTGTCTGAAACATTTTTCAGACAGGCATATTTGTTTTTCAAAAAATTTTCTTCTTGTACTTGCATTGTGAAAACTTTTTGATTATATTTGTATTCAAATGAATACATAAGAAATCATTTGAAATGAGTACAAATAACAGAATCCCGATTAGCGTAAGAATATCTCAAGAAGATGCTGATTTTATAGCGAATCTTGATGTGGAAGGTGCGAATACGCCGTCAGAGAAAATTCGCGAATTATTGAAGCAGGCGCGGTTGGCTCACACTCAGATGCATGATTATGGTACGGCGCTGGGCGCGGTGGAGCAGTTTTTCCAGTCGGCCAAGCATGATGTGCTGCATGCGGAAAAAGAGTTCGGCGTGCATTCGCATATTCTGGCTCGGCTTTTTGAATTGCTGCCGGATTTGAGTGCGACGCTGGCTGCCGATTTACCGGAAAACGCGGATTTGGATATGCTGAAGAAATACGAGCGCGAGGTTATGTGGCGCATCGTGCGGCTGGCGGATAGTATTTTGCAGCTGGCGGTTACCGGAAAAGGGGCGGCGTATGACGATGGTGTTTTAGATGAATTGGAAAATACTTTGAAGCTGGCGCATATCGTGCAGCAGGCGAAAGAATAAGCAATCAACCGAAAGAAAGGAAACGGAAATGAGCGAAACATTGGCACGCAGAGTAGGGCGTTTGGTTAGCGGCGGTTTTCATGCGTTGATGGATGCGGCGGAAAATTTGGCGCCCGAGGCGGTGATGAACGAGAGCATACGTGAAATCGAGCGGGCGGTAGACGAAGTGCGGCTGGAATTGGGCAGGGTGTTGGCGCAGAAACATCTGGCAACCAAAAAAATGGCCGATGAAAGCAACCGCCACGAAGCTTTGAGTGCGAATCTGCAAACAGCAGTTGATGCGGGGCGAGATGACTTGGCCGAAGCCGGTATTGCGGAGCAAATGGATATCGAAGCACGCCTGCCGGTATTGGAAAACACCATTGCCGACTGCGCGGCGCAGGAAAAAGAATTGGAAGGTTTTATTGCTGCATTGCAAGCCAAAAAGCGCGAAATGCAGCAGCAGCTTCAGCAATGGCGTGCTGCCCAGCAGAATGCGGGCGGCGCAAGCGGCGCGGCGGGCGGCGGCGATTTGAACCGGATTGCACGCAACGCTGAAAAAAGCGGCAATGCGTTTGACCGTTTGATGGGACGGCAGAATGCGGTACACAGCAGCACCGATGCGGCACAACTGGCCAAGCTGAAGGAGTTGGAAGATTTGAGCCGAAACAATCGGATACAGGAGCGTCTGGCTGCATTGAAAACGAAATCATAAGCTTTGATGCCTGTCTGAAAACGGGGAAATAGAATCATGCCGTACCAACCGCAACCGGTTAAGATAAGTCGTAAATGGATGGTCGCCGCCGCGGTCGTGTTGGTTTTAAGCATTCTCGGCTTGGTGTATGGCAATCAGGAAGCGCCTGTTGCGCCGCAGCTGAGAGCCGAAAGCAAACGGATTGCGCCGCCGGCTCAGGCGGTGCAATCGTCGCAAGCCGTATCTTCGGCCTTGCCGCGGGAAGCAACGCCTGATGCCGAGGCGGCCGCTTGGTATGCCGAGGCCCGAGAATACCGGAATGCGGGGAAGTGGCGCGAGGCGGTGGTGCTTTGGGAAAAAGCGGCGGCCAAAGGCCATCCCGATGCGTTGAACAATCTGGGCGTGGCTTATCTGGAGGGCAGGGGCGTGGAGAAAGATTTTGTCCGCGGCTGTCTGTTGATGGAAAAGGCGGCGGAGAAAACGGATGCGGTGTCAACGTGGATGAATCTTGGTATGTGTTCGGAAGAATTGCCCAAACCTGATTATGCTAAAGCGGCCGCGGCTTACCAGAAGGCGGCATCCGCCGGATTCGGGATGGCTCAGGCATCGTTGGGTCGGTTGTATGCACTGGGGCTGGGGGTGCCGCAGGAATCTTCGGTCGGGCTTTATTGGATGGGTGTTGCGGTGAAGAGCGGTTATTCTCCAGCGCTGAAGATGCTTGGGGAATGTTTTTCCGACAGAGAATGCAGCAAGCAGTATCATGATCCTGCCATCGGCTATGTTTTGAAACGGGCGGCTTATGAGCGTAATCCGAAAAACGATGGTTGGTCGGCCGGTATTTATAAGTGGTATCTGCGCTCCTATGCGTTGAATTCGATGAGCGAGGAAGACCGTAGAAATGCAGGGGAATATTGGGAAGAATGGTCGGGTCTGGATAATGCCTCTCTGGCCGAACGGGCCTTGCTGGAAAGCGGGGCGGTCAAACCGCAGTAAATGTTTTCAGACAGGCATTCGGCCAGGCCGAAAATAGAAAAAGGACATCTTTCATGTGGGATTTAATCAATGCGCCGCAAACCGAAATTTTCGGTATCGCCGTGATGCTGATGTTGATGTTGGGCGTTTTGGAGGTATGCTCTTTGCTGTTGGGCGGCGTTAGCGATTGGCTGGATAACATGCTGCCCGATAGTTTGTCTGATGCGGGGCATGCCGAAGTGGGCTTGGATGCGGCGGATGCCGGTGCGTTCATCCGTTTTTTAAGTTGGCTTTATGTGGGAAAACTGCCTGTATTGATGCTGATGGTGGTGTTTCTGGCGGTGTTCGGGTTGCTGGGCTATCTGCTTCAAGGCTGTCTGAAAAATGTGTTCGGTTTTTATCTGAACGGTTGGCTTGCTGCGATTGCCGTGTGGTTGGTTAGCTTGCCGGTGGTGCGCGTAACGGCGGGCGGCTTGTATCGGATTATGCCGAAAGATGAAACGACGGCGGTGGAGCAAAAAAGCTTGGTGGGTCGTGTCGGGGTGGTGGTGCTGGGCGAGGCAAGGCCGGGCAGCCCGGCGGAAGTTCGGGTTAAAGACGGTTTTGGCCAGCAGCATTATGTGATGGCAGAGCCCGACGGAGATTTGATATTGAAGCAGGGCGAAGCGGTTTTGCTGGTTGCTTTGTCGGGTAATACATTCAAAGCAATTGCCAATCCGAGCAACAGTTTGATTGATTGAAAGACGATATACGTTTCAATCGGAAAACGGCCGAATGCCTGTCTGAAAAGCTGTTTTTAGAAAAATAGGGGGATAAACGGTATGGCTCACTTGCAGTTAATCGCCTGTTATGTGTTGGGCAGTATCTTTTTTAAATGGCTGTTGTCATGGGGCGGTGCGGAAAGAATAAAGGGCTGGCCGGCTTTTTTCTTAATTGATTGGCGGGCAGGAGATTGGGACGAAGAACAAATCCGGTTTTATGCTTTGCTTGCCTGGATTTGCTGGACGATTTTTTGCGGCCTCATGTTTTTTGTGGATTGAGGGTTGGTTGGGTATTGGCCTGTCTGAAATATGATTTTGCGCTAATGTATATTGAGATTAAAACAAGAAGGAAAACATCATGAATTTGATTACGATTGTCAGCATTGCGGGCATTATTCTGGTTGCTTTGTTTGTGCTCGGCCTGATTCTGGCGCGGCTGTATCGCAGGGCAAGCAAGGAAGTGTCGTTTGTGCGCACGGGCTTTGGCGGCGAGAAAGTGATTATGAACGGCGGGGCGCTGGTGTTGCCGGTGTTGCATGAGGTGATTCCGGTCAATATGAATACACTGCGGCTGGAAGTGCGGCGGGCGGCGCAGCAAGCGCTGATTACGCGCGATCGCATGCGGGTAGACGTGGCAGCCGAGTTTTATGTGCGGGTGAAACCCACTTCCGACAGCGTGGCGACCGCAGCGCAAACTTTGGGTATGAAAACCATGTCGCCCGAGCAGCTTAAAGATTTGGTGGAAGGTAAATTTGTTGACGCGCTGCGCGCGGTGGCCTCTCAAATGGCAATGGAAGAATTGCATGAAAAACGGGGTGATTTCGTGCAGAAAGTGCAGCAGGTGGTATCAGAAGATTTGTTTAAAAACGGTTTGGAGCTGGAAACCGTATCGCTGACCGGCCTTGATCAAACGGCGTTTGAGTTTTTCAATCCGCAAAACGCGTTTGATGCGGAAGGTTTGACCAAATTAACCGAAACCATCGAAGTGCGTCGCAAAAAACGCAACGAAATTGAACAAGACACCGATTTGGCGATTAAAGCTAAAAATCTGGAAGCCGAGCAGCAACGTTTGCAAATTGCCCGAGAAGAAGAATACGCCAAGCTGGAGCAAGAGCGCGAGATTTCTGTGCGCCGTGCCGAGCAGGAAGCCAGCATCGCCGAGCAGGAAGCGGCTAAAAAACGCGAAGCCGAAGAAGCCAAAATTGCCGCCGAGCGTGAAGTGGATTTAAAACGCATTATGGCCGAGCGCGACATCAAAAACGAAGACATCCGCAAAGCGCAGGCGGTAGAGCAGGCTGAGGTGGAGCGCCGCAAAGCGATTGAGCTGGCCGAGCAAGACCGTGCCATCGCGGTTGCCGAAAAATCGCGTGCCGAATCAGAAGCCAAAGCGCAAGCCGATAAAGCGCGTGCAGCCGCCGTGCGCGAAGAGGAAAGTGTTGTAACCGTACGCGAAACCGAGCGTGCCGAACGTGCCAAAGCGGTAGAGCTGATTGCCGCCGAAGAAGCAGCGCAAAAAGAAGCGATTGCGGTTACCGTATCGGCGGAGGCCGAGAAGCAAGCGGCACAAGACCGTGCGGAAGCCGTGCGCATCGCGGCGCAGGCGGAAGCCGAGCAGGCGCGTTTGCAAGCGCAGGGTGAAGCCGACGCTAAAATCCTGTTGGTGCAGGCGCAAGAGCAGCAATATAAAGTAGACGCTGAAGGTAAACGTGCGGTCAATGAAGCGGCCAACGTGTTGTCGGTGGCGCAAATCGAAATGCAAATCCGCATGGCTTTGCTCAAACACCTGCCTGATATCATCCGCGAATCGGTTCGCCCGATGGAAAACATCGACGACATCAAAATCCTGCAAGTCAACGGCTTGGGCGGTTTTGGCGGCTCGACAGCCAATGCGGAAACTGCAGAAGCTGCACCACAAGGTAGCTTGGCCGACCAGATGGTTAACAGCGCTTTGCGCTACCGCAGCCAAGCCCCGCTGGTTGACGGTCTGTTGAAAGAGTTGGGGTTGAACGGCGGCGATATCAACGGTTTGACACAAGGCTTGGATAAAGCGGTGAGTTCTAAAACCGAATCTTGATAAAACCTGAATCAATGCCTGTCTGAAAAAGTTTTCAGACAGGCATTTTTGTTTTCTGAAATCGGTGCGAGATTTATTTATGCTGAAATCTTATCGTGAGGTGTGGACATCCAATCTCATTTGAAACCGCGCGGTGTCTATTTGGCTGGATAAGACAAATAATGCCTGTCTGAAAATATTCAGACAGGCATTTCAGTTGCTTTGCATTCAATCGCAAGCGGCTTGGCCTACGCGGATATTCTGATTGTGGAGCGCTTGCAGCGTATTGCGGTGGCCGATGCTGATAACGATGGTATCCGGCAATCGGGTTCGGACAAGGGTGTAGAGCATCGCTTCGGTCGGCTCGTCTAGCGCGGAAGTGGCTTCGTCCAGCAAGACGACTTTTGGCGCGGCCAGCAAAACGCGTACAAAGGCGATACGTTGTAATTCGCCGGGCGAGAGGCGGTTTTGCCAATCGTCGGTTTGTTCCAGCAAATCAACCAAATAGGATAGGCGGCAGGCGGCCAGTATTTCGGTTAAGGCTTCGCGCGAAGGCCGAATATCGGGATAGCAAATCGCTTCAAACAGGGTACCTTGTGCCATGTAAGGGCATTGAGGGATAAACAAAATATGGTTGTGCGCCGGCAGCTTGATATGGCCGCTGCTGCCGAACGGCCAGAGGCCGGCCAGCGTGCGCAGCAAAGAGGTTTTGCCGCAGCCGCTGGGGCCCTGAATCAACATCGCATCGCCTTTTTCGGCTTTCAGCCTAATATCGCCTAACAAAACATCGCCGTTGTTGCGATAGAGTGTAACGTTGCTTAATTCGATGCCTTCCGCCACTTCATCTGTTTGCGGCCGCTCAAAAGGTTTTCGCTCTTCCATGCTGGAAAGAAAACCGCTCAAGCGCTCCAAGCGGGCGCGGTAGGCCGTGAATTGTTTATAGAAATTGCGGAAAAACGACATGGCTTTTTGCAATCGGGCGAAGGATTGTACCGTTTGCTGCATATCGCCGATTTTGATTTGGCCGGCAAAGAAACGCGGCGCTTGCAGCATCAGTGGCAATAATTGCATCACTTGGGAAAATAAATCGTTGAACCCGCTCAATGTTACGCTTTGGCGCGCGATGCGCCATCGGTTGCGGATAATCGCTTTGAAGCGTTCATTCAGTTTTTGTTTTTCCTGATGTTCGCCGTTATAAAACGCCACGCTTTCGGCATGGTCGCGGATGCGGATTAAAGAATAACGGTAATCGCCGTTGAGTTTTTCGTTTTCAAAATTCGATTTAATCAGCGGGCGGCCAATCCACATGGCTATTGCGGTAGCCAGCAAAATCGCAATGTAAACGAAAAACACGATGCCGCGTTCTATTTCAAAGCCGAATAGGCTTAAAGTGCCGGCCAGCCCCCACAAAACCACGGTAAATTCAATGGTCGACAAAATGGAATTCAGCATTCCGCGCACGAATTCGATGGTGGAAACGATAAAATCCTGCGCGTCTTGCTGGATACGCTGGTCGATATTGTCCGGCGTGTCTTTCCGCATTTGCAGGCGGTAATAATTTTTATCCGACAACCAACGCTCGGTCAGCACATTATTGAGCTGCTCCGCCCATTTGATGGCCAGTGCCTGATCGAGAAAATCATTGATGATGCCGTTTACCGCGCGAATAAGCATGACCGCGGCATTGATAAGCACCGCCGTCCAGAAAACGGCGGCCAGCCGGTCTTGCAGCGCGCTGTATGCGCTGTTGTAGAGAAAAGTATTCAATACATACAGGCGTATTTCGGTAAGCAGCAATACAATCATTAAAGTGGTCATCAGGCCGGCTTTAGCGGCGCTTTTTCGGGTCAGGCAGGGGCGTAAAATTTGCCAGAATTGACGGCCGAAAAGGGTTTTTCCGATTAAAAGAATGCAAACGGCCAGCGCAAGCATTACGCCGCCGAAAGTCTGCAACAACCACAAAGGTGTTGCATAAAGCTCAATTTGCCATTTTTCCATATTCAGGGATTGGGTTTCGTAGAGAAATCAGGTGGATGAATTTATCAGAATCTACTAGAAGGCCAAGGCATCTTGCAATGGCCGTGTCTGAGCGGGCGGAATGATACTGCAATTATTTTTTAAATAAATTAATTTTACAATAAATATGAGACATTATTTTTCGATTTTTGAATTTTTTTGTTAAAAAATAATTTTCTTAGATAAGATAAAAAGGTATGATTCTGAAAATTATAAATAAAAAACGATAAATCAATATTACGGCCATTTAAATTTAGCAAGGCTGAAGTTTGTAGAGCCGAAGAAAGAAAGCAATGAATAAAAAAATAGCATTATTACCTCTGATGATTGCCAGCGCATTTGCCTATTCCGCCGATGAAACCTCAACCGCGGCTTCCGACGCTTCGGTGGAAGTGAAAAATGTGGAAGTAAAGGCCAAAGGGTTTAAATCCTTTTCCATTGCCAGCGACGGTGATTTACGCGACCGCGTCAATTTGGGCTTGTTGGGCAAAGCCAATGCCTTTACCGCGCCGATTACGGTGGTTAACTATGATGAAAAAGTCATCAACGACACAGAAGCGCGCACGTTGGTTGACGTTGTGGCCAAAAAAGACGCTTCCACTTGGCAGTTCGGCGGCGAAAGCAATACGTTGACCGGCCTGTATTTCCGGGGTTATCAGCTCGATTCGCGTCAGTTTAGCGTTAATGGCTTGGCCGGCATGTATGGCACGCAGGGCACATCCAGCGTGCAGGTTGCTTCAGCCCAACTGATTAAAGGCGCCAGCACCGCCGTGAACGGCATGGATCCCGAAGGTGCGGTATCCGGTGCAGTCAATATCGAAACCAAAAAAGCATCCGACGAGGGCAACCGTAAAGTCGGCTTGGGCTGGTTTAGCAACAACCGTGCGCAAGGCACGCTTGATTTGGGCCAGCGTTTCGGCGCAGACAAACAATTCGGCGTACGCGTTAACGGCAAGCTGCGCCACGGCGATACGCCGCGCCACGGTTACAGCGAAGACAACAAAGAATTTGCTTTGAATACCGACTATCGCGGCGAGAAACTGCGTGTGGCCTTCGATTCTTTCTATTCCAAACGCAAAACAACCGGCGGCCGCGCCCGTATGCAGGATATCCAAAACGCCAACGGCCGCTTATTTGATGCGCTGAATGGCAAAACCAATCTGCTGCCCAGCTGGCAGAAGCAAGATACCCGCAGCCAGACCAATATGCTCACATTTGAGTATGATGCGTTTGAGAATGCCCAGATAACAGGCGGTATCGGCTATAACGAAGCGCGTTACTACGGCAATTTTTCTTCTCCCACGGTAACAGAGAGTGGCTTGACATACAACTCGGGCCGCGCTCGGCTGACCGATCAGCGCTTTAAGACTTTGAGTATGAACTTGGCTGCCCGCGGAGAATTTGAAACAGGTCCGGTCAGCCATAATTGGAGCACGGCGTTTGACCGCATCATTCGTAAACGTTTGACCTATATAGGTGAAAATCGAACAACCAGTCGAGAGATTAATCCCAGCGGCGATATTCCGGCGCAATTGGCCGCATTAAATGCCAATTTGGGAACCGCCTGGAATGCAACACCGAGCACAAACCACACGATTAAAGTCAACAGCTTGGCTTTATCCGATACATTGGGTTTTGCCGATAATAAATACCGCTTGACGGTAGGCGGGCGCTTCCAACAAGTCGAGCAGAACGACCGTGCTGCAAACCAAAAGGCAGATGCCAGCCGCTTCAGCCCGATGTTGATGACCGCATGGGTTCCCTCGCCCGATTTGGTGGTTTACGGCAATTACATGGAAGACTTGGAGCCGACCAGCATCAGCGTTGACGATAAAGGAAGAGCAACCATGGCTCACCCGCGTGTCAGCCGGCAGTTTGAAGTGGGCGTGCGTAAAAATTGGGGCGATTTTGTAACTACACTGAACGCCTTCCAGATTACCCGGCCGGGTTATTGGTACGGGGGAAATGTAACAGAAGGAAAGGATGTTGTAACCAACAAAGACCCCAAAAAAGATTTTACGGCCATGAATGCCGTTGCCGGTGCAGCGCAAGGTAGGGAGCGCAACCGCGGTATCGAATTCAATACCTATGCCAATCTGCTCGGCAAAACCCTGCGCCCGAGCTTCGGCCTGATGTATTTGCAGTCAACCGTAAAAGATTATCCGAATTTCAAAGATAATCTGGTTAGCGGCGTGCAAGTGGCCAACCCGCGCATCGTTGCCAAAGCCGGTATCGAATGGGATATGCCTTATGTTAACGGTTTGACGGTTAACGGAAACATCCAGCATTTCGGCAAATCTTATCAACGTACGGATAAAGCATATTCGCTCCCTTCATATACTTTAGTTGATGTCGGCGCGAAATACCGCACGAAAATCGGCAAAGGCAACACGCTGACCCTAACCAGCACGGTTGAAAACCTGTTTAATAAGGCCTATTGGCAAGTGCAGCGCGGCCAATACGACCGCAGCTTTGCCGTATTGGGTATGCCGCGCACCTATTGGTTGAAAGCAGAATTATCGTTTTAAGCGTTTTAAAACCGCTTTGATCATAAGCGTAAAAAATTCAGACAGGCATAATATTAAATGCCTGTCTGAATTTTTTTATGGGATTATAATAACGAAAATTTCCGGCTGTTTTAATAAACTGTTTCGGGAAAGTGGTTTATGTAGGCGAATTAATTCTTATACGTTTGCCAACGATTTGCTTAGATTTGAGAAAATGCCTGTCATTTTCTTAATGTCGCTAACCTAGGGTTATCATAAAAATATAAGGAGGTTGGCGAAATATAATTGTTCTTTAACAATCAGGAAATTATATTTGTGAGTGTGGTAAATTAGGCTGTGCCATATTCATAAACCGCTTTCGAGGAAAAGCTTTAGCGAATTCAGGTTATCAAACCTACGATTGGCAAAGGTTTCCGAGAAGGCTCAGCCGCCTCACAAGCGGCTGTGTGTTGAAACTCATACACATCTTTATATGTAGGAGAATAACGGTCAGCCGCCTCACAAGCGGCTGTGTGTTGAAACCAACTCTGTTGCCTGATCGCCCGAACGATTGACCAGCCGCCTCACAAGCGGCTGTGTGTTGAAACATGAGATTAAGGGTGTGATGCCAGATTTTTGCGGCAGCCGCCTCACAAGCGGCTGTGTATTTAACACAATGCCTGTCTGAAAACGTTCAGACAGGCATTTTTTATTGTGTATTGGGATAGGGATTAAGTTTTCAGTTGAACCATGTTTGTCAGGCATTGGCTGTTTGAATGGCCAAGGCTTTGCGGATGGCTATGGTAAGCAAGAATGTGGCGACCATGACCGGCAGTGTGCTGCCGAGCGGGGTTGGCCAGTTAAGCAGTGCTCGGTAAAGCAGGAAGCCGGCTAGCCACAGGCTGAGGTTGAGCCAGTCGGTATGGCTTTGGGCGCGGCGTTTGAGCACGAAATAGTCGGCAATTTGTATGGCGATCATGGGGGAGAAAACGGAGCCGATAAAGAGTAGAAAATTTTCGAAGCGGTCGACGGGCAGGGTGGCGGCCAGTATCGTGCCGATGATGGTAATGATGATGGCAACGGTGTTTTCTTTGAAACGCGGGTGTAAGGTGTTGGCGCTTACGCCGGCGGAGTAGGCGTCTAGGAAGGTGGTGGTTACGGTGGATAGCACGACAATCAGGATGCCGGCGATGCCCAAGCCGGAATGGAGCAGGATTTGGGCTATGTCGGTTTGGCTGGTAAACAAGGCGGCGGCCAAGCCTAAGGCATACATCCATGAGCTGGTTAGGAAATAGGCCAGTGTGGCGGCGAGGGTTGTTTTTCGGGGCGATTCGGCGTGGCGGGTGTAATCGGAAACCAGAGGCAGCCAAGAAAGCGGCATGATGGCGGAAAGCTCTACTGCCAAGCCGAAAGCCATGTTTTCATGGTTGGCCGGCGCGGTTATGGTCTGGCTGCCGCTGAATACTTGGCCGCTCAGCCATAGGGTGGTGATGAATAGTGCACCCAACATGAGGGTTTGCATGCGGCTGAAATGGCGCACGCCGGTAATGAGCCAGAGGATAATCAGGCCGCCGATGATGATATTCCAGACGGGCTCCGAGCCGTTGCCCCACAGGTGTTGGGTAAGTGCGGAGGCGATTTGCGCGCCGGTGAAAATCATGATGGCGGTCCAGCCGACCAGTTGTAGGATGTTGGCGGCGGAAAACAGCAGCGAGCCGTTTTTGCCGAAAGAGAGCTGAACGGTTTGCATGGCGCTGCGGCCGGTTTGGGCGCCGATAAGGCCGGCGCAATAGAAAAGCAGGCAGCCGATGAGGTGGCCGATGAAGATGGCGGCCAGCCCTTGCGACCAGCCGAGCGGAGCGAAAAGGGTGCCGGTCATGATTTCTGTTACGGATACTGCCGCGCCGAACCAAATCAGGCCGGAGGCTTTGGCGGAAAGTTTTTGGGTTTGCATGGCAGAAAAGACCTTGCTCGGATGGCGGAAGGCAAGATTATAGTCTTAGGATACGGGGCTGGGTAGTCTCTATGCCGGGCTAATGGCTTTGCTGGCTTTGGGTGTGCGATATGCCTGTCTGAAAAACGTTTTTCAGACAGGCATGGTTATGGGGGGCGGTCAAATCGGTTATAATTGGTTTGATACTTTAGCTTAGAGGAGCTTGCGTCATGCCGCGTTTTTATCCGCACCCGATTATTGCCCGCGAAGGCTGGCCGTTTATTTTGGCCGGTTTGTTGCTGAGCGTGTTGTTTACTTTTTGGCTGGAATGGTGGTCGCTGCCGTTTTGGCTGTTTACTTTGTTTGCCTTGCAGTTTTTCCGCGATCCGTCGCGGCCGATTCCGCAAGAGGCCGATGCGGTTTTATGTCCGGCCGACGGCCGCATCGTGGTGGTGGAACGGGCGACAGACCCTTATCGAAATACCGAGGCGCTGAAAATCAGCGTGTTTATGAATGTGTTCAACGTGCATTCGCAGCGCTCGCCGATTGACGGTACGATTACCAGCGTGGAATACAATAAAGGCAAATTTCTGAATGCCGCTTTGGATAAGGCGAGTTTGGAAAACGAACGCAATGCGGTGTTGGCCGTTACCCGCAGCGGGCGCGAGCTAACTTTTGTGCAGGTGGCGGGTTTGGTGGCGCGCCGTATTTTGTGTTATGCCAAAGCGGGCGACAATGTGGTGCGCGGCGAGCGCTACGGTTTTATCCGCTTTGGTTCGCGAGTGGATGTTTATTTGCCGCCGGATGCGGTGGCGCAAGTGTCGATTGGCGATAAAGTAAAAGCCAGCGTTACCATTCTGGCGCGTTTGTCGCCGGAGGCGCCGCAAGTGCCAACGGTTGAGGTGCCGCAAGCCGAAGCGGTTTCGCCTGCTCATGAAGTGAACGATGAGCAGCAGATGATTGAAGAAGCCGCCGATAAGGTCAGGGCGGTTGCCGAACGCGAAACTTCAGCGTCGTAAACATAAAACGGTTTTCAGACAGGCATCTGAAAACCGTTTTTGCATTGTGGCGTGTGTTTGGCAATGTCTTGGCGATGGATTTAAGATTGTTTGAAATAAAGGTTTAAATTAAGGAGCGGGCAATGGATTCTTTTACTGTTAAGGGTGCCAGAGTGATTGCAGAGCCTTCGTCCTTGGATTTTTACCATTTTATTGCCCACCCTTTAAAACAAAAATGCACCGCCATTGATGTTTATAAGCAGATGACATCTCGCACGCCCGGCTGGCTAAGCCTTTCTTTCAAAATCAGAGATGCTGTTTCCCGGCCGTTCGGCGTGGAAAATATTGCCGGTTTCGATTCGCAGCCGGGTGCGAACCTTAAAGTAGGCGACAAGCTGCATTTCTTTACGCTGGAAGAGCTGTCTGACGACCATATTGTGCTGACCGCAATCGACAAACACCTCGGCGTGATGGTCGATTTACAGGTGAAAGCGGCGGGAAGCGACGGCGAAAATTATTTGGCACAAGCTGTTACGACGGTCAAAACGTTTAACTGCTATGGCAAATTTTATATGTTGCCTGTGGCGCCCATGCACGGCGTGGTTATGAAAAGCCTTTTTAAGAATCTTGAATAAAGGGTATTCAATACAGGTAAATTGGCCGGTGTTATTGAATGAAAAGTGTTTTGCGTAGTTCAATGGTTTCAGAGACGCGTATTTAAAGAGGATAGTATTTTGACTAAACGTCAACCCGACAAATTTTTAAACAAACCCGAGCGTGTGATGCTGGTGGGCGTGATGTTGGCGGCTGATTTCAGCGGTGCCAACGAAATCCGCGAGCGGGATTTCCAAGCGGCCTTAGCCGAAGCAGCAGAATTGGTTGCGGCGACTGGCGGCGAATTGGTGCGGACGGAGAGTACCAAACGCGAGCGGGTGCACAGCGCTTTGTTTGTCGGCACGGGTAAGGCGGAGGAGCTGGCCGAAATCGTGCGACAGGAAACCATCGAGCTGGTGGTGTTTAACCACGAGCTGACGCCGACGCAGGAGCGAAATCTGGAAAAGGCGCTGCAATGCCGCGTTCTCGACCGGGTCGGGCTGATTCTGGCCATTTTCGCGCAGCGTGCACAAAGTCAGGAAGGTCGGCTGCAAGTGGAATTGGCGCAGCTTACTCATCTTTCCGGCCGTTTGGTACGCGGTTACAGCCATTTGCAGAGCCAGAAAGGCGGCATCGGCCTGAAAGGCCCGGGCGAAACGCAGCTGGAAACCGACCGCCGGCTAATCGGCCAGAAAATCACGGCGCTGAAACGGCAGTTGAAAAATGTGGCTCAGCAGCGCGCTACCCGTCGCAAGGCGCGTATGGCGGGCAGCTTGAAAACATTTGCCATCGTCGGCTATACCAACAGCGGAAAATCCAGTTTGTTCAACCGCTTGACCAAAGCCGACGTACTGGCGAAAGACCAGCTTTTTGCCACGTTGGATACAACGGCGCGCCGCCTTTATCTCACGCCGGAATGCAGCGTGATTCTAACCGATACGGTGGGTTTTGTACGTGATTTGCCGCACGGTTTGGTGGCGGCTTTTTCTGCAACGCTGGAAGAAACCGCGCTGGCCGACGTGCTGCTGCATATGGCCGATGCGTCGAATGTTTATGTGTCGCGGCAGGAAGATGATGTGAATCAGGTATTACAGGAAATCGGCGCAGGCGAGCTGCCGCAGCTTCTGGTTTACAACAAAACCGATTTACTGCCGCCGGAAAACCGCCCGCAAGGTATTCGGCGCAATGCGGCAGGTGTTCCGGTGGCGGTGTATCTCTCTGTTAAGGAAGGATGGGGCTTGGCGGATTTGCGGCAGGCGATGGTGGAATTGGCGATGTAAATAATAGATGTTTTGCGGCAAAGCGAGACGAAATGGCAGCGGATGCTTATTTCACAAAGTGTGCAGTATTTATATGATATGTTATTGTTAGGATTGAAATAGAACTAACGGAAATTATTGTTTATTTGATGTTTTTTTAATATGGCCTGTTTGATAGCCGTTTGGCTTTCAGACAGGCATTTTATCTTGCAAAATTGTCGGATAAAATGACTTTATGAAAAACAAACGGTTTAATTTGTTGAAATTTAAATTAATTTTTATGAGCGCTGTTCAAGGATTTATGTAATAATGCTGAAAGCATAATAAATACTATATACAGGGCGTACTTATGGAGAATATCAATATTTTAGTTGCGCAGCCGTCGATGCCGAGGTTTGAAGAGTTTGTGGAGGAAATCAGGCCGATTTGGGAGAGCTGCATGCTGACCAATATGGGGTCGATGTATGAAAAGCTGCTTTATCAGCTGATGGAATACCTCGATGTGCCGCGGCTTTCTTTGTTTGTCAACGGCCATATGGCGTTGGAATTGGCCATCGAAGCCTTGGGGCTGACCGGAGAAGTGATTACGACGCCGTACACTTTCGCTTCCACTACCCATGCCATCGCGCGCAGCGGCCTTACGCCCGTGTTTTGTGATATTCGCCCTGATGATTACACAATCGACGCAACCAAAATCGAAGCGCTGATTACGGAAAAAACGTCGGCCATCATCCCTGTGCATGTTTACGGCAATTTATGCGATGTTGAAGCGATTGACGCCATTGCCGAAAAGCATGGCTTGAAAGTGCTTTACGACGCAGCTCAGGCGTTCGGCATGCGTTATAAAGGCGAAGGCGTCGGCAATTTCGGCGATGCGGTTATGTTCAGCTTTCATGCCACGAAAGTATTTCACACCATAGAAGGCGGCGCGATTGCTTTTTCTGAAGAAGCTCTCAGCAAACCCTTGCATGATATGAAGAATTTCGGCATTGCCGGAGAAGGGAAGGTCGAAAGCATCGGCGCCAACGGCAAATTAGACGAATTCAGAGCGGCGATGGGTATCTGCAATCTGCGCCATGTGGAGGGAGAAATTGATAAGCGCCGTGCGGTTTACGAGCGTTATTTGCAGCATCTCGACGGTGTGCCCGGTTTGCGCCCCAACCGTTTTCGGCAAGGCATTCAGCCTAATTATGCGTATTTCCCGCTTTATATCGAGCCGGAGGCGTTTGGCAGGCATCGCGATGATGTTTTCCGCGCGTTGAAAAAACACCATATTTTAAGCCGAAAATATTTTTATCCGGCTACCAACCGTTTCGTTTGCTATCGAAACCGTTTCCATCCCGGTTGCACGCCGGTGTCGGATCAGGTGTCGAACAATATCCTGACCTTGCCGATGTATGCCGATTTGCCGTTGGTTGAAGTAGACCGTATATGCCGGATTATTCTTGATTGCGCGGAGGCATGATATGGCGGCGAACAAATTTTTCTCTCCGGCAGAACAGCATCGCATGATTGGCACTTTGGCTGCGCAACCGGTTGCGGCCGATGTTACACCAACGGATATCCGGGTACCCGATACGTTTTACACCCGCTACGGCAAACGGATGCTGGATATCGTGGTGGCATTAATCGCATTGGTGCTGACCTTGCCGCTTAATCTGCTGTTGGCCGCGGCTACTTATTTGGATGTCGGCGGGCCGATTTTATTCCGCCAGCAGCGGGTGGGCCGCAACGGCCGGTTTTTTACCATCGTCAAATTCCGTAATATGACGAACGATACAGACGAACACGGTCGCCTGTTGCCGGCGGCGCAGCGGATTACCCGCTGGGGCAGCTTTGTGCGGAAAACGTCGCTTGACGAATTGTTGAATTTTATCAGTATCTTGAAAGGCGATATGTCGCTTATCGGCCCGCGCCCGCTGTTGCCGGAATATACCGAGCGTTACCATCGGCGCCATAAAATGCGCTTGATGCTGCGCCCCGGCTTGGAATGTCCGCCGTGCAAGCCGTTGGCTCATGCTTGGACTTGGCAGGAGCAGCTGGATAATGATGTTTGGTATGTGCAGAACGTCAGTTTTCTGCTCGATTGCAAAATGTTGCTATGCCTTGTGCGGTTTGCCGTTGACGGCAAACATGCGCAGATGCGCTCGGATGTGGCGAGAGGCGCGTTTATGGGCTATTCGGCAACGGGCGAAGCAATCGGCGAGTTTGAGATGGATCGCCGTTGAAATCAGGTTTGGCGGCAGTGGTTTCCGAATGAAAACGGTATCGGGTTAGGCAAATAAATCTTTGGTATTTTGTTTAAATGTAGGATGCTATCACTTATAATTCGATATGCCTGTCTGAAAATACACGGGCGCTTCGATTTCTAGGTGGTTTGCTAAATGATTGGGAGAAAACCATGAAATATCTGTTACCTCTGGTTGCGGTATGCTTGTTGGCCGCTTGCGCAACAACGCCTGAGCAAAGGGCACGCCGGGCAGCTGAGCAGAAGCGCCAAGAGCAGGAATTGCAGGTTGCGTTGGCATCGCAATGCGATAAAGACACGGCGGAAATGATGCGTCGCCAGTTTGCCGGCGAAACCGGCACTAATGAAAAAGCGCGGCAGGCGTTTCGTTTGAATTATATTGATAAAACCAACGATAAGTTGTTCCAGTCTTGTTATCGCTTGGCATGGGAAAATTACATCAACCAGCGCCGTTTGGAGCGCGCCGAGCGCTTGCGGTATTACGATGATTGGTATTGGGGTCCTTATCCGTATTGGTGGTGGTAGAGCGTTTGTATTCTTAATTCAAATGCCTGTCTGAAGTTTTTCAGACAGGCATTTAATCAATCAAACGTCTTTTTCAGCGTTGAGCCGATTCGTGTGATTTCTCTTACAACGGTTTGCGGCCCAGCAGGCGGATTAGGGCGCTTTCCCCTCTATGGCGTGAGCCTTCAGTTTGATCGAGGCGGATATATTCAGCAATCAGCCATTCCAGCCCGTTAAAGGCGCTTTTCATTTCTTCAAGCGTGCCGAGCATGGCTGGATTGCTGGGGCCGCCCGTGCCAAGGGCGATTTGCTCCGGATGGTAAAACACGCCGACAAACATGCCACCCGGTTCCAGCGCCGTTACGATGCGTTGGCAAATTTGGGTGCGCAAAGGTTCGATAAAATGGCAGAATATGCTGCAGATAACAGCATAATGCGCGGGAATGAATGGATATTCTGCAATGTCGTGCTGCTCCGCTTTGAACGGCACGCCTTTGATTTGAGCCAGCCGGCGGGCTTTTTGCAAGCCGATTTCCGATAAGTCGATACCGGTGGTTTCCAAGCCTTGTTCTGCCAGAAAAACACCGTTACGACCTTCGCCGGTCGCTACATCCAATGCCCGCCCGTGTTTGGGTAAATGATGCAGCACTTCGCGCAGCAAAACGTTCGGTTCGGTGCCGAAAATAAACTCTTCCGTAGCATAGCGCTCGTCCCATTTATACATGATTTTCCCTTTCAGACAGGCAATCGGCCTTTATTCGATGTTTTGCACCTGCTCGCGCATTTGTTCGATTAACACTTTCAATTCAACCGAAGCCTGCGTGCATTCCGCCGAGATGGCTTTGCTGCCCAAGGTATTGGCTTCCCGATTCAATTCCTGCATCAGGAAATCCAAGCGTTTGCCTACGCTGCCCTTTTGCTCGGATACAATCCGTCGTACTTCGGCGATGTGCGTGCGCAGCCGGCTGAATTCTTCATCAACATCGGCTTTCTGGATATACAGTGCAAATTCCTGTTTCAGCCGGTCTTCGTCGATGTTTTCTACCGCTTCAACCAAACGGGCGCGGATTTTTTCCTGATAAGCCTGCAGCAGATGGGGAAACAATTCGGCCAGTGCATCCACAATTTCATCCATTGCCGTCAGCCGCGTCAGGATATGTTCTTGAAGTTTCAAGCCTTCGCGGCGGCGGCTTTCTGCAAAGTCGGCCAAAGCGCGTTTCAGCAAATCCTGCACAGTCTGGGCGAAAGCCTCTTCATCCGCGGCAGGGCTGACCAGCACGCCTTGGAATTTCAGAATGTCGGCAGCCGTCAGTTTGCCCAAACCGCTGTATTTTTTGCGCCATTTGGCATTGAGCGCCGCCAGTTCGTCAACTAAAGTTTCATTAACATTCAATGAAACCTCGCCGTTTTCCAACGGTTGCACTTGAATGCGGCATTCCACCTTGCCCCGTATTGCCTGTTTTGCCACCTGCTCGCGCAACGTGCTCTCCAGATAACGCAAATCGTCGGGCATTTTAAACTGTACGTCTAAATAGCGGTGGTTGACCGCGCGGATTTCCAGATTGATGCGTTTGCCGCTGCATTCACCCGTCGCATTGGCAAAGCCGGTCATACTGTGGATGGTCATGATGTTGTTTTTCTCCGATAAATATCAATTAAAGTTATGAATAAAGCGGCAAACCGAAACGGCTTGCTATCCATATAGAATGAAACCTGTGCCAATATATCACAAGCGCGCGTGATATAATCTGCCAACCGCCATTTAGAAGGAAAAATTAATGACTGCCGCTTATATCCGTACTTCACGCCCGGCCGATGCGATGCGCAAAATCGTCATAACCCCCCACTTTTTGCCGCATGCCGACGGCTCCTGTTTGATTGAATGCGGCAATACCAAAGTGATTTGCACCGCGTCGGTAGATGAAAACGTACCGCCGTTTCTGCGGGGAAAAAATCAAGGTTGGGTAACTGCCGAATACGGTATGCTGCCGGCGTCTACCGCTTCCCGCATGCGTCGCGAAGCGGCGGCCGGCAAGCAAAGCGGGCGCACGCAGGAAATTCAGCGCTTAATCGGCCGTTCGCTGCGCGCGGTGGTGGATATGGAAAAACTGGGCGAGCGCCAGATTCTGATTGATTGCGATGTGATTCAGGCCGACGGCGGCACCCGAACCGCATCGATTACCGGCGCGTTTGTGGCATTGCGCATTGCTTTGCATAAGCTCGTGCAAGGCGGATTGGTGGCGCAAAACCCGCTGACGGGCAGCGTTGCGGCTATTTCCGTCGGTATCGTAGGAGGCGTGCCGCTGTTGGATTTGGATTACCCTGAAGATTCCGGATGTGAGAGTGACATCAATATCGTCATGACCGGCAGCGGCAAAATTGTGGAAATCCAAGGCACTGCCGAGGGCGAACCTTTTTCACGCGAAGAGCTTGATCAGCTTATCGCATTGGCAGCCAAAGGCACGCAGCAATTGGCCCAATTGCAAGAGCAGGCTTTCAGACAGGCATTCGCTTAAACCGCGGCTAAGCGGCAGCAGCGTAAGAAGAATGCCTGTCTGAATATGTTTTCAGACAGGCATTTTTTGTGCGGCGCAATATCATATGGTTTAAAACGCCTTGCAAACCTTGTATTCCTGCAAAGATTTGGTAATAATAACCGCTTATTTTCTTTTCATTCCTTATCATTAACAGAAAGCAGCAAAATGGCGTTAATCGTACAAAAATACGGCGGCACCTCGGTAGGTTCGGCCGAACGTATCAAAAACGTAGCAAACCGTGTTGCCAAAGCCCGTGCCGAAGGGCATGACGTGGTGGTGGTGGTTTCCGCCATGAGCGGCGAAACCAACCGTTTGGTCGCTCTGGCGCATGAAATGCAAGAATTTCCCGATCCGCGCGAATTGGATGTGGTGCTGGCGACCGGCGAACAGGTTACCATCGGCCTGCTGGCCATGGCGCTGAAAAACATCGGCGTGGAGGCGAAGAGCTATACCGGCTGGCAGGTTGCCGTGCAAACAGACGCCGCGCATACTAAAGCACGCATCGATCATATCGACGACGGGCGTATGCGCGCCGATTTGAAAGAGGGCAAGGTCGTGATTGTGGCCGGTTTCCAAGGCGTAACCGGCGAAGGCGATATTGCCACTTTAGGTCGCGGCGGTTCCGATACTTCGGCCGTTGCCTTGGCCGCAGCCCTGAAAGCCGACGAATGTCAGATTTATACTGATGTTGACGGCGTTTATACGACCGACCCGCGCGTTGTGCCCGAAGCGCGCCGCATGAACACCATTTCTTTTGAAGAAATGCTTGAATTGGCAAGCTTGGGCTCAAAAGTTTTACAAATCCGTTCGGTAGAATTCGCCGGCAAATACAAAGTACGCCTGCGCGTATTAAGCAGCCTGCAAGAAGGCGGCGAAGGCACTTTAATTACCTTTGAAGAGGATGAGAATATGGAAAAAGCCGCTGTGCAAGGCATCGCTTTCGATAAAAACCAAGCCCGCATCAATGTGCGCGGTGTACCCGACAAACCCGGCATTGCCTATCAAATCCTCGGTACCGTGGCAGACGCCAATATCGAAGTCGATATGATTATTCAAAACGTTGGCGAAGAAGGCACGACTGATTTTTCTTTCACTGTGCCGCGCGGCGATTACAAACCCACATTGGATTTAATCAACGGCCTGAAAGATAGCTTGGGTGCCGCTGCGATCGATGGTGACGACGGAGTGTGCAAAGTTTCCATCGTCGGCGTCGGCATGCGTTCGCATGCGGGTGTGGCAGCCAGAATGTTCCGTACATTGGCGGAGGAAGGCATTAATATCCAGATGATTTCTACTTCCGAAATCAAAGTTTCCGTTTTGCTTGACGAGAAATATATGGAATTGGCCACACGGGTATTGCATAAAGCATTTGAATTGGATAAGGCCTGATTGTATTGCTATTGAAAGGCCCGTCTGAAAAGGCAGGTCTGATTAGATGCTGTTGGGTTTTCGATTGGCTTTTTTTCAGACAGGCTTAATGCCTGTCTGAAATTTTATCGGCTGCCCGAATCGATTGCCGAAAGTGAATATGCGGCTTGTACGCCGTGGCTGCGTCATACCTTGGCGGCATTCTGAAAATTTCTGCCGACATAGCGTTGCAATCAACTCAATCATCAGCGTCGGCGCTTGCTGCCCGGCAGCGGCATGTCCGCCCATTTGATGATGTTTGCCACTTCAGCCGGATTCAATTCATAAAACTGGCCGCGTTTCAAACGGTTCGGCAAACCTATGGGGCCGAAACCGACGCGTACCAAACGGCTGACCGTTAGGTCGAAATGCTCGAAAATACGGCGCACTTCCCGATTGCGGCCTTCTTTGATCACAACGTTATACCATTTATTCGCCCCTTCACCGCCTTGCTCGTAAATGCGTTCCACTTTCGCCAAACCGTCGTCCAACATAACGCCGTTTTCAGTCAGCATTTTCATTTGCTCGGTTGAAAGCCCGCCCAAAACGCGCACTGCATACTCGCGCTCGACTTCAAAGCTGGGGTGGGCAAAACGGTTAACCAGCTCGCCGGAAGTTGTCAGGATGAGCAGGCCGCTGGTGTTGATGTCTAAACGACCGATGGCTACCCAGCGGCTGTTGCTGGCTTGGGGCAAGCGATCGAAGATGCTGATGCGGCCTTGCGGGTCGTCGCGTGAAACGATTTCGCCTTCCTGCTTGTAATACAAAATGATGCGCGGCAGGCGGTCGGGCCATTTCAGTTTGATAACGTTGCCTTTTACTTGCACTTGGTCGTCCGGCGACACTTTGTCGCCAAGCTGAGCGGTTTTGCCGTTTACGCTAACCAGCCCTTGCGTAATCCAGCTTTCCATTTCGCGGCGCGAACCTACGCCCGATGCCGCCAATGCTTTTTGCAGGCGAACGGGTTCGAAGCTTTCAAGGTCCGAACGCTTTTCTTTCAAATCGCGGGCACGTTCCATAATTTTTTGATTAGGGTTGCGCACCACCAATTTTTTAGCACGAGCCGCTTGTATTTTAGGTGCGGCAGGCGCAGCCGTTTTGGCCGTTTTGGCACTTACCGTTTTGGCAGCCGGTTTGCGCGCTGCAGTTTTTTTGCTGATGCCGTCGCGGAATTCGCGCTTGCTATGGGTTTTGTTTTTCATTAGAGGGTCTCCTAACACGTTTGACCATCAGGTAAAACGGTCCTTCTGCGGCATTGGGCGGCAGGGTGGGTTGATGGATTCGATTCGGTTACTGTTTTGTAAGAAGCAACCGTGGCGGGTAAGCAGGGTTTAATTCAATATCTTTTCAGCGGTTGTTTCAGCTTCTTCTGCGGCGTTTGCCGGTTCGATTAAATCGGGTAAAACCAATTCGCCCAATTCGGTCAGCGGGGGCAATGCTTCCAGATTTTCAAGTTGCAAATCGCTAAGGAATACATCGGTGGTTGCCCATAAAGCGGGGCGGCCGATGGAATCCCGATGGCCGATGATTTCAATCCAGCCGCGATCTTGCAGGGTTTGCATCACGTTTTGCGATACGGCAACGCCGCGGATGTTTTCGATATCGCCGCGGGTTACCGGCTGTTGGTAGGCGATAATCGCCAGTGTTTCCATCACGGCGCGGGAATAACGCGGGGCGCGTTGCTCCTGCAGATTGCCCAAGCGTTCAAATGCGGCTTGGGCAATCTGAAAACGCCAACCTTCATGAGTGTGCACGAGCTGCAGGGCACGCTGATGCCAACGGGTCTTCAGGCTGGCCAATACGTCAATCAGTTTGTCTTGCGATAGCGGCGGCACGCATAATTCGCGCAAAGTCTTTTCGTTTAAAGGCTCGGTCTGTGTCAAAAGGGCGGCTTCGATGAGCGCATCGGGCGGGAGCTTGTCGGTCATTCGCTTGTTTTTTCTGTGTAAATAAGACTGTTTGCTGTATTAGAACCCATCAGCATGGCATATATGGTATTTTCAGACAGGCTTCTTTCCGGCTCTTTCTGCTTTTCGTGCTTCGCGTGCGGCTTTTAATTCGGCTTCTTTTTGGCGGGCTTTTTTCAGCCATATTTCCCATTGGTGCGGTGTTTCGAGCGTGATTCGTCCTAGGTGGCCGTCGCGGAAATCGGTGAGGGTGTTTTCGGCGGCTTTTTGGTAGTTGATGCGGCCGCCGCTGAGCATGGCGCCGCGTTTTTTGGCTATCCATTCCAGCCATTCGTTATCGTTCCAATGGCTGCTTGGGTCTTTGTCGGCTTGATAACGGGTTTGCAATAACGGCAGATAGTGGCGGCGCAGGTAGTCGAGCAGAGCCAGTGCCACTTCTTCTTCGTCCAGTGCGTTACGGCCGACGGCGCCGCTGGCAGCGAGGTTATAGCCGCTTTCTTCGACGATGATTTTGGGCCACAGCATGCCGGGGGTGTCGTAGAGCCAGAAGTCGTCGGCGAGAAACAAGCGTTGTTCGGCTTTGGTAATGCCGGGTTCGTTGCCGGTTTTGGCGGATTTTTTACCGATCATGCCGTTGATTAGGGTGGACTTGCCGACGTTTGGGATACCGCAAATCAATACGCGTAAAGGTTTGTCCAAGCCTTTGCGATTGGGAACAAGTGCGCGGCAGGCGCGGGTGATTTTGGCGGTGGCGGCGGTTTCGGAGGAGTCAAGTGCAATGGCTTGGGTATCGGGCTGGTTGTTATACCAATCTAGCCAGACGGCAGTGCGCTCGGAATCGGCAAGGTCTTGTTTGTTTAGGATTTTAAGTTTGGGTTTGTCGCGTGAAAGCTGCGCCAGCAAGGGGTTGGCGCTGGAGGCGGGCAGGCGGGCGTCTAGCATTTCGATGACCATGTCTACGCTTTTGATGCGTTCGGCGATGGCTTTTTTGGCTTTGTTCATGTGGCCGGGAAACCATTGGATGGCCATGTTGTTTCTTTCTTCGGTTGGTTTTCAGACAGGCATCGTGGGTGTGGCGCTTGTCTGAACACGGGTTCGGATTGGGTTTAAGGGAATTATCTGGTTGAAGAGGGCGGCAGGGATAATTCGTTATATGTATTTCAGGCAGCCTTGCGCGGATGTGAAGGCTGCCTGAATCGGGTTGTAGCGGATTATAGCATATTGTTTTCAGACAGGCATTTAAGCTGAAAAGCCTGTCTGAAAAATCAGCGGTCGGATAGGTTTTGCGCTTGGCGGTGACGAACGAGAACTTCGTATTTTTTTTGTAGGCGCTGAGCCAGTTGTTCTACGACGTAAACAGAACGATGCTGCCCGCCGGTACAACCAATGCCGATGGTAACATAACTGCGGCTTTCAACTTGCATGCGGGGCAGCCAGCGTTCGAGAAAGGTGTCGATGTCGTCGATGATTTCTTGTGCGAGCGGTTGCGCGTTGAGGTAGTCTTGGATGGGTTTGTCCATACCGGTAAAAGGGCGGAGTTCCGGATCATAATAAGGGTTGGGCAAGCTGCGCATGTCGAACAGGAAATCGGCATTGTTGGGTACGCCGTATTTGAAGCCGAATGATTCTAAAATCACCAGCAGGCCTTCACGGTCGATTTTCAGCCATTGTTGTACGGCATAGCGTAGCTGCTGGGCATTCATTTTAGAGGTGTCGATGCAGTAGGCTAATTCGCGCAGGGGATAAAGCAGCTCGCGTTCGCGATGGATGCTTTCCAATACGGTGAATTTCTGACGCGCCAAAGGGTGGCTGCGGCGGGTTTCGGAAAAACGGCGGATGAGGGTTTCGTCGGTGGCTTCGAGGAAGAGGGTTTCTACTTGATGTCCTTCTTGGCGCAGATAGGTAATCTGGCGCTCGGCTTCCTGAGTATTGAGGTCTGAGCGGATGTCTACGCTGATGCCGAGGTTTTCGGTACTGCCGCGTTTGATATGGTGCATCATTAATAGCGGCAATAATTCTAAAGGCATATTGTCTACGCAATTGTAGCCTACATCTTCTAATACTTTGAGGGCGACCGATTTGCCGGAGCCGGACAGGCCGCTAATCAGAACTATCTTCATGGTGGAGTGCGTCTTCTCTTAGTATGGTTTGGTGCCGCTCCAGAAATTCTTTGGTGCTGTCTTTTCCGCGCAGTTGTAAGATGTAGTTGCGCACGGCTGCTTCTACTAATACGGCCAAGTTGCGGCCGACGGCAACGGGCAGAGTAACGGAGCGTATGTTCACATTTAAAATGGATTCGGTTTCGGTACGTATGCTCAGGCGGTCGAGCTGTTTCATATATTCGTCGTCGGCTGCAACCAAGCTGATGATGAGTTTTAGTGTTTTATTCGGTCGGATGGAGGTTTCGCCGAAAATATGCCGGATATTGAGTACGCCTAAGCCGCGCACTTCAAGAAAATCGCGCAACATGGCGGGGCAGCGGCCTTCCAAGGTTTCGGGGCCGGTGCGGTGCAATTCGACCGCATCGTCGGCAATCAGGCTGTGGCCGCGGGAAATCAGCTCTAGCGCCAATTCGCTTTTGCCCAAACCGGAATGGCCGGTAATTAAAACGCCGACCTCAAATACATCAAGAAATACGCCGTGTTTGATGGTGGAAACCGCCAGTGCGCGTTGCAGATAGATGCGCAACACATCCATCAGGTAGGGACTTTCCAGTTTGGAGGTCAACAGGGGGACGTTGTTGGTATGGCAATAATCACGCAGCATGGCCGGTACGGCCAAGCCGTTGGCAACGATAACGAGTGATACGGTTAGGTCGAAAATTTGTTTGAAGCCGGTCAGCGGCTGAACGGAACCTGATGCTTCCAGGCGATTCAGGTATTCCACTTCGGCCACTCCGAGAACCTGAACTTGGTTGGGGTGGATGAAATTCAAATGGCCGACCAGCGCCAGAACGGGCTTGTCGGCGTCAACACCAATCCGGTTGTCGGCACCTGCGGTTCCGGCCGACCAAGCAAGCTGAAGTTTATGTTGGTTGTCTTGATAGAGCTTGCGTACGGAAATACTGGGCATCGTCGGTTCTTATTCTTCTGCGGAGAAAATCGCCAGAATGTCTTCCGCACTTTGCGCTGTCATCAGGGCTTCGCGTACGGATTTGGAGGAGAATTTCCCTGCCAGTTTGGATAACACTTCGAGGTGTTCGCTGGTGGCGTTTTCGGGAACGAGTAGGGCAAATACGAGGGAGACAGGTTTGCCGTCGGCCGCATCGAAGGCAACCGGTTCTTTACAGCGGATAAACGCCCCCGTTGCTTTTTTTACCGAAGCATGGCGCCCGTGAGGAATGGCTACGCCTTGTCCCAAGCCTGTGCTGCCCAGTTTTTCACGCTGGAACAGACACTCGAACACATGGGGAGCGGAGAGGCCGGAATGTTTTTCCAGCAGATTTCCGATTTCTTCAAAAAGACGCTTTTTGCTGCTGATTTCTACGTCTAATTCGATATGCTGCAAAGGAAGGATTTCAGCAATCAAGCTCATAAATTTCTCTTGAGTTAAATAAAGCAAAACAGTTTAGATTGTACCGAGTGTTCATCGGAATCTCAATCTTTGCTCATGATTTTACATTGAAAGAAGCGGATTTTATATGAAAAAGTTTTATTAAAACATTATGTTGTGCAGAGTTGATGATTTGGGAATATTTTGATGCTGACTGATGGTTTGTTTGGAGATATTCAGACAGGCATTCATCGACTGGCTTGAAATGAGGTTTAATGTTTTTAACAAAACCTGTGAAAACTGGTATGGATTTTGCTTTTCCGCTAAAATCGGTTGTCAATTAGAGGGATTTTTGATAAATCATAAATAAAATCATTTGGTTGTATTTGTGTTGTTGCTGGATATGGCTGATGCTGCGGTTGTTGCGCAGGGCATATTCGGAATCCCGCTTCGGGTTTGGCAGCATCCCCTTTAGCATGTTTTTGGCAAATTGATGAATCGAAACTGAGTATCATGATGCCCCGTGCCGGCTGTCGGACAATTTAAAAATAACTTAAGGAAACCCGATGAACCTTAAAAAAGCCACGATTCTTTTGTTTTTTCTCTTGCCTTTGGCAGCGCAGGCTGCTGATTTCAGCGGTGCCGGCCTGAGTATGGCATGGGGTATTCCGTTTGTATTGATTTTACTTTCTATTGCAACCGGGCCTTTGTTGGTGCCTCATATCTGGCATCATCATTTCGGCAAAATCACCGCTTTGTGGACCGCGCTTTTTCTGGTTCCGTTTGCCGTCGTTTTTGGTTTCGGAACGGGTTTGCATACGGTGGTGCACGCGCTGGTTGGGGAATATATTCCTTTCATTTTGCTTCTGGCGGCGTTGTATACCATTTCCGGCGGTATTCTGGTGTGGGGTAATTTGCACGGCAGCCCGAAACTCAATACGGCTTTGTTGGCAATCGGAACGGTATCGGCGTCAATTATGGGCACGACTGGGGCGGCAATGCTGTTGATACGCCCGCTGCTCAAAGCCAACGATAATCGGAAGCATCGCGTGCATGTGGTGGTGTTTTTTATTTTTTTGGTGGCGAATATTGGCGGAGGGTTAACGCCTTTGGGTGATCCGCCGTTGTTTCTCGGCTTCTTAAAAGGTGTGGATTTCCTATGGACCGTGCAGCATATGGCCGCGCCGGTGTTGCTCAGCTCGATCATTCTGCTTACGGTGTTTTATTTTTTAGACCGTCATTATTTTGCTAAAGAAGACGAGCTTGCGCCGCGCGATCCTACGCCGGATAGCCGCTTGCAGATTTATGGCAAATTTAACTTTTTGCTGTTGGCCGGAGTGGTTGGTTCGGTGTTGATGTCGGGTATTTGGAAGCCTGACGTGGCTTTTGATGTGTTGGGCACTCATTATGAGTTGCAAAATCTGGTACGCGACGTGATTTTGATTGTGCTGACGCTGATTTCCATGAAAGTGACGCCTAAGCAGGTGCGTGCCGGTAATGAGTTTGATTGGGGGCCGATTGTCGAGGTGGGTAAGTTGTTTCTCGGCATTTTCATTACTATTTCGCCTGTGATTGCGATGTTGCAAGCGGGAGAGGCGGGCGCGTTTTCAGGCTTGATAAAACTGGTGCATAACGAAGCTGGCGATCCTGTTAATGTGATGTATTTCTGGATGTCGGGTATGCTTTCTGCGTTTCTGGATAATGCGCCGACTTATTTGGTGTTTTTCAATATGGCGGGCGGCGATGCGCATACTTTGATGAACGGCCATTTGTTTCATACGCTGTTGGCGGTGTCGATGGGTTCGGTGTTTATGGGTGCGCTAAGTTACATCGGTAATGCGCCAAACTTTATGGTTAAGGCGATTGCGGAACAGCGTAAGGTAGAAATGCCGAGTTTTTTCGGCTATTTGGCTTGGTCGTTCGGTATTCTGGTGCCGTTGTTTATTGTGCATACGGTGGTTTTCTTTGTTTTAGAGCTGGTTTAATCAGTTGCTGTTTCAAAATGCCTGTCTGGAAATTTTTCAGACAGGCATTTTGATTGTGTCGCCATTTTGCGTTGGCTGTAAAATTCGGATCGGTGTTGATAGGGTGTTTTGTTGCAGAGATGATTGGGCGGTAATGCGTTGTTTGTTTTCCATTTAAACTTTCATACCGTTGCCGCTGCTAAAATTTACGCTGGGCAAAGAATAATAGTTCTTTTAAGATTCTTGCTTTATACTGACGAAAATCGTGTAACAGGCAAGATTGCTTTTGATATGCCTGCCTCAACCCTGATATGGCCTGCGCCTAGGCTTGGGTTGGTTAATTGTTAATTATTTTGAAAGACATTATAATAGCTGCCATGAAAAAATATCTGTTACCCATTATCTTGGTAGGGGCGCTGGCCGGTTGTGAATCCATTTACCTTCCGTCTTTGAAAGAAGTGCCTGTTTACCCGACGAATAAAGGTCAAGATGCGCCTTCAGGTAAGTTTGCTCTGGCGTCTACGCATTGGACTGACGTTTCCAAAATCAGAGACGAGGCTACTCGCTTAAGCTATCAGGTTAGCAAAGGCGAGCTGACCAAGGTTCAAGCGGCGCAATATCTGAACCGTTTCCGAATCAAGCAAGTTGGCCGGAATACGATTGATGACAGTATGTATGAAGTGTATCTGCGCTCGGCGGTTGAAAGCCAGCGCGGGGTTATCAATACCGAGCAATCGAAGCTTTATGTACGCAATGCGTTGAAAGGTTGGCAGCAACGTTGGCCGAATATGGATCATCGACCAACCAATCCTGCGTTTACCAACTTCCTGATGGAAGTGATGGATATGAAGCCTTTGCAATAAACCGAAATAAAGTAAAAAGCCTGTCTGAATGTGTTCAGACAGGCTTTTTCAATTGGTTGCGACTTGATTTAAGGTTTAAGGATTAAAAATGATTTTAAGCGCTTGCCGCGTCTTCCGTTGCCAGAAAACCGCGCAATTTTTGCATGGCCTTGGCTTCGATTTGGCGGATGCGTTCGGCCGATACGCCGTATTCGGCAGCCAGCTCGTGCAAGGTCATGCCTCCGTCGTCTTGCAGCCAGCGTGTTTCTACGATGCGGCGGCTTCGGTCGTCAAGTTTGGCTAAGGCGTTTTGCAAGCCTTCGGTTTGCAGGGTTTGGTCGGCTTTCAATTCAATCTGGCGGGTAGGCTCGTTATCGTTGTCTGCCAGCCAGTCGATGGGGGCGAAGCTGTCTTCATCGTCGCTGTTTTCGGCAAGAATGCCGATATCGCGGCCGGTCATGCGTTGCTCCATTTCCATCACTTCGGAAAGTTTTACACCCAAATCGTCGGCAATGTCTTGCGCTTCTTTTGGGGATAAGGCGCTCAGACTTTTGCGCATGCTACGCAGATTGAAAAACAGTTTGCGCTGCGGTTTGGTGGTGGCAACGCGAACCATGCGCCAGTTACGCAGGATGAATTCGTGAATTTCGGCTTTAATCCAATGTACGGCAAATGAGAAAAGGCGGGCGCCGCGCGAGGGTTCGTAGCGTTTTACGGCTTTCATTAGGCCGATGTTGCCTTCTTGAATCAGGTCGGCTTGATTAAGCCCATAGCCGTCGTAGCCGCGGGCAATGGATACGACAACACGCAAATGGGAAAGGATAAGTTTTTTGGCGGCTTCCAAGTCGCCTTTGATTTGACGCTCTGCCAGTTGAGTTTCTTCTTCGGCAGACAGCATGGGAATGTTGTTAACGGTATGAATATATTGCTCCAAGCTACCGTGACCGCTCGGTACGGGTAATGCAAAGGCTTGATTCATTGTCATCGTATGTCGTTTCCTTTTCGTTATATCGGTTTGTTCTTATTGGTTGTTACAACTATTGAATTAGATTTTAGCATTTTTGATTGAGGAGTGTCATCGCTCATCTTTATGTGTCTAAAGCTATTAGACAGAAGTTTCGTGTTTGGTTCTATACTTAATAGGTAAAATTTTGTATATTTTTAAAATTGATTGGTTTTAATTATTTGAGTGAATTGGTCGGGATTATGCCATACCTGTCTGAAAGGTTTCAGACAGGCATGGTATTTTATGATTTTCGTTTTCTGCCTGAATATAAGCAAAGGCCTGAAAATAGGCTCAGTAAGCCGATTAACGGCCATGAACCGCCCATTTTCATATAAGGCGTTTCGCCTGTATAGCCTTGAATTTCGCCTTGCAGGATGGTGGTGCTATCGGCGGGAGCGGCCTGGATGATGCGGCCTTTGGGATCCACAATGGCCGTGGCTCCGGTATTGGTGGCGCGCACCATGTAACGGCCAAGCTCAAGGGTGCGAGCTTGGGATTGCTGAAGGTGTTGGTACATGGCGTTGGAGTCACCGTACCAAGCAAGATTGCTGATGTTGGCCAGCACGCTGGATCGTTTGGCGGGGTCGATTAATTCATCGCCGAAGCCGTCTTCATAGCAGATGTTGAAGGCTACTTTTTGGTTGGCCATGGATAGGGGGTTTTGATTGAAACCTCCGCGCTTGAAATCGGCAAGGGGCATGTTCATCATGCGGTAAAGCGGCTCGGTAATCCACGGGAGCGGTTTGTATTCGCCAAACGGAACCAGATGGTTTTTGGCGTAATAGGGAAGGTCGTCCGGTTTTTCGGGGTTGTAGCGGGTAAGGTTGATCACGGCGTTTTCATAGTTTGTGCCGTTGTCGGTGAATTGTGCGATGCCGAGCGCAAGCGCGCTGCCATTGGTTTTGGCTTGTTCGGCGAAGCGGGCAAGCACTTCGGGCGGCAGGTTTTGCCGCATCACGGTAATGGCGGTTTCTGGCAGGATAACGATGTCGGCATGGGAATCGGTAATCATGTCGAAATACCGCTGGATGATGGGAAGCGCCTGTGATTCTTCCCATTTCAGCGTTTGAGGAATGTTGCCTTGAGGCAGAGCAACACTGGCACGGCTGCCGTCGGGGTGGGTAAATTCGGTTTGGCGCAGTATTCCGCCGGTAACGATCAAGGCGACTAAAGCGCAGGCGGCGGCAATGCGCTGCCGGGTTTGGTGCGGATTGTTGATTGTGAGCAGCAGCCATGCGCCGGCAAAGGCGGTGGCAAGAGTTACCAGATGGATGCCGCCGAGCGGGGAGAATCCGGCCAGCGGGCTGGCATCGGCGATTTGCGAATAGCCGAGTGCACCCCAGCCGAAACCGGTGAGCAGACGCTCGCGGGCAAACTCGGTGAGTGTCCAATAGAGGGGCAGGGCGAGTCCGGTTTTCAGCGGCCGGTTAAGTCGGGTTTTCTGCCACAGCCAGATGGCCAATGCGGGGAATAGGGCGAGATAGGCGGGCAGCAGCAGGGTGAGGGGCAAGGCGTAAAGATTCGGCAGGCCGGAAATGTCGTGCAGGGCAGTGTGTATCCAGTAAAACTGGCAGACGTAGGCAATCAGACCGAAAAGATAGGCACTGCGCACTTGGCGTTCCGGGCGTAATTCCAGTAGGCGGATGAGTGCGCCGAAGATAAGCGGCATCAGCCAGAAATGGTAATACGGGGCGAATGTTAACGGCGTGGCGGCGGCAAAGGCGATGAGCAGCGGCCAGTAAACGGCGGGTTTGCGCCATAGCGCGTCAAGGCGGGAGCAGGCCATAAGGGAGTCTGTATCGATTAGGGTTGGGAAGGAAGCCTGTCTGAAAAAGAGTGAAGTGATGTTCAGACAGGCATTGGGCGGGATTAATGAGCTTCTTTTTTGCCGAGTGCTTTCATCATTGGCAGCACGACGGCACAGGCGATGGCGCCGACAATCAGGCCGACGGCCAAGTTGGCAAGATTGCCTGCTAAACCGACAGTCCAATGGCGGGCTTCAAGAAAATGATGCAGAGTCGCTGAGTAATGAGTGAAGATGCCACCGCCAACAAGAAACATCGCCAATGTGCCGACAACGCTTAAAAAGCGCATAAACCATGGCATGAAGCGGATGATTGCGTTGCCGACAGTGGCGGAACCGCCGCCTTTTCGCATGAGATAAAGGCCGAAATCGTCGGCTTTGACGATGACAGCGACCAAGCCGTACACTGCAACCGTCAGGCCGATGCCGACGGCGCAAAGCGAGGCAATTTTGACAGGCAATGAAGCTTGGGCAACGACATCCAGCGCGATGATGATGATTTCTGCCGAGAGAATAAAATCGGTGCGTACCGCGCCTTTGATTTTATCTTTTTCGCTGCCCAGTTCGTCCGGCTTGGTTTTTTGTTCTGCCTGCGCTTCATCGTGATGCAAAAATTTGTGTAGTAATTTTTCGACCCCTTCGAAACAAAGGTAGGCGCCGCCAATCATCAGGAGTGGCACAATCAGCGCAGGCGCGAATACGGAAAGCAGCAATGCCACCGGAATCAGAATCATCTTGTTAATCAACGAACCTTTGGCTACCGCCCAAACGATGGGTAGCTCACGGTCAGCATTCACGCCGGTAACCTGATTGGCGTTGAGTGCCAAATCGTCGCCTACCACACCGGCAGTTTTTTTGGCGGCCATTTTGGTCATCAGGGAAACGTCGTCAAGGATGGAGGCAATGTCGTCAAGCAGGGTGAAAAGAGATGAAAATGCCATGAATCGGATTATCCTTTGTTGAAATGATTTGATTTTTCGAATGCCATTATAGCGGATAAAAACAGATGCCTGTCTGAAAAAGGGTTCAGGCAGGCATGGCGAAACGGCGTTTAAATCAATCTTACTTAACTTAAAAAATCGTTTTTTAGCGGCTCACAAATATGATGCGCTTACTTAACTTTTACCGCCATCAGCGTATGCAGTCGCCGGCTGTCGGCCCGTGCGACGGTAAATTGCAGCGGTTCCAGTATCACTTTTTCACCGCGCACCGGTAGTTGGCCGAGCTTTTGGATAACAAGGCCGCCGATGGTGTCGGCTTCGTCGTCGCTATAGTCGGTGCCGAAAAAGGCGTTGATGTCTTCAATTTCGGTCATGGCGTTGATGCGCCAACGGCCTTCGGAAACGGGGAATATATTGTCGGCGCTGTCGTCTTCATCGAATTCGTCTTCGATTTCGCCCAGAATTTCTTCCAGCAAATCTTCAAAGGTAACCAAACCGGAAACACCGCCGTATTCGTCAATCACAACGGCCATGTGGTTGCGTTGCTCGCGAAATTCTTTGAGCAAGGTGTTTAAGGCTTTGCCTTCGGGTACGAATACGGCGGGGCGCAGAATGCTTTCCAATTGGAAATGTTCACTGTTGAAGGCGTATTTCAGCAGGTCTTTGGCATGTAAGATGCCTAATACGTTGTCTTTATCTTCGCTGATAACGGGGAAGCGGGAATGGGCGGTTTCAATCACATAGGCAATGATGCGCTCGAAGCTGTCGCCCGATTTGATAACGTTCATCTGCGCGCGCGGAATCATGGCGTCTCGAACTTCCAGCTCATTGAAATCCAGAATTTTTTCCAGCCGCTGCAGGGTTTCTGCATCATAGACTTGCCGTTCATGCGCTTGGCGCAAAATGGCAACCACTTCGTCGGCGGTTTCGGGCGCGTCTCGGGTAATGCGGTGGATAAGGCGTTCGAAAAAATTCGGTTTCGCGGGGTCTTCCATATTCAGATTTCGTCCAGTTGGTAGGGGTTGGGGTATGCTAACTGATTTAACAGTTTGATTTCAAGCGATTCCATGACGGCGGCTTCTTCATCAGAAAGGTGATCGTAACCCATCAGGTGCAGGGCACCGTGAATCGTGAGATGGGCGAAGTGCGCTTCTATCGGTTTGCCTTGCTCGGCGGCTTCTTTGGCGACGATTTGCGGGCAGATGATGAGGTCGCCGGATAAGGTGTCGGGCTGGTGTGCAAACATGGTTTCGCCTTCGTCGAGGGCGAAGCTCAAGACGTTGGTGGCGTAATCTTTGCCACGGTAATCGCGATTGTAGGTGCGGGCGTCGGTTTCGTTGAGCAGAATCAAGCTGATTTCGGCGTGGCGAAATCGGTTTTTAACAGCTTGCCAAATCCAGCGCCTGAATTGTTGTTCCGACGGAATTTGCGGCAGGCCTGAGTGGTCTTCAAGATATAAGTGCAGGCGCGATTGGAGCAATTTGAGAAAGGGGTAGCGTTTGGCTTGTTTCATTGATATCGGCATGTTTTAAGTGAGTTGGCAATATGTTTATTGAAGGGTGCTATTGATAGATTTGCTATTTTATCGATTTACTTGACGTTTAGGCGGATTTTGTTGGGTTAATTAGAAATAATTTTGTTTTGGGTCGGTTTATTTTTGATAGAATGGCTTTAATTATGCCATTTAATTTTTCTGATTGCATGGTTATTTAAATCGTAAGAAGGGTGTTGGCATGTGGTATCAACAAATGAGCAAAATGCTTCTGTTATGCGGCTGGCTTGCATTGGCTGCATGTTCTCGGGATGCGGCAACAACTGTGAAGCCGGTTGAAATGAAAGGGTTGGTTGAAGCGACTTTGGAACAAATGGCGTTTGTTTACCGTAATCAGTCGTATTATTTGATTGATGCTCAGCATGTTGTGTCTCGGAAGATTGACGAATTGCGTGAGAAAAAGTCAGCCTATGATGTTCGATTTGATGTGTGTATTCTCGGTCGAGTGGTAACGAAGCGGCAGAATAAAGGAAGCGGATTCGGGCATTTAGGGCAATATGATAAAGCGATTGAAGTTGAGGGATTATGCAACGGTGCAAATGCTCGTTGAGATGATTTGATTGAGGATGGCTCTTGTGCTGCGGCAGGTTTGCGGCATATTATCCGGCAATGCTTTTGGATATGAGGTTTATTGATGACTCTTGCTTACTGGTGTGTTTTTATTTGTATTTTTCTGCCGATTTTTTGTGCTGTTTACGCCAAGAAAAGCGCAGGCTTTACGCTGGCTGATAATGCCAATCCGCGTGCTTTTTTGGCAAAGGCGGAAGGGAAGGCGGCTCGTGCCAATGCGGCGCAACAAAACGGCTACGAGGTATTTCCTCCGTTTGCCGCCGCCGTTATTATTGCGCATGTAACGGGTGGTGCTGATCAGCTGACGATTAATGTTTGGGCTTTGTTGTTTGTGTTGAGCCGTATCGTTTACATTTGGGCTTATATCAGTGATAAGTCGTTGTTGCGGTCGGTGATTTTCAATGTCAATGCGTTGTGTATCGTTGCTTTGTTTATTGCTGCTGTTTGATTCGGTTTAAACAGATAGAAAAAAGAGTGAAAGAGAATGCCTGTCTGAAAGGTTCAGACAGGCATTCTGTATTTGAGAAAGAGAGTAGGCGGTTTATTCCGATTCGTTTTGCGGCTCGGGAATCTGGAATACTTGGCGCAGATAAGCGAGGAAGGTGTTGTTGTCGGTCATGGTTTTGCCGGGGCTGTCGGAGAGTTTGGCAACCGATTGACCGTTGCATTCGACCAGTTTTAAAACGATGTTGAGCGGGGTGTGCCCAAGGTCGTTGGTAAAGTTGGTGCCGATGCCGAAGCTGGTTTTGAAGCGGTCTTTGAAATATTGGTGCAGCGCCCATGCTTTTTCGATATCGAGGCCGTCGCTGAAGGTAAGCATTTTGGTGCGGCTGTCGATTTTTAGTTTTTTATAGTGGGCGTAGGCTTTGTCGCCCCACAGATAAGGATCGCCGCTGTCATGGCGCAAGCCGTCAAAGAGTTTGGCGAAGTAGAGGTCAAAATCGCGCAGGAAGGCATCCATGCCGACCACGTCGGTCAGGGCGATGCCGAGGTCGCCGCGGTATTCTTTTACCCATGATTCGAGGGCGGCTTTTTGGAAATCGCGCAAACGGACGTCCAGCGCTTGGAAGGCTTGTAAAAATTCGTGTGCCATGGTGCCGATAGGGGTAATGCCGAGTTTTTTGGCCAGATAAACGTTGCTGGTGCCCCGCATGATTTCGGGTGCGGCTGCGTAGAGGGTTCGGATAACGTGTTCTTGCCAATCCAGCGTGTAGCGGCGGCGGGTGCCGAAATCGGAAATGAGAAACGGCGGGTCGTTCGGGTTTTGGGTAATGGCCAAATCTTTTAACAAGGCGGCTTTGGCTTGTAAGCGGCGTTCGCCTTCTTCGAGCACTGCAGCGGTTTCTAAGCGGCGGAAATACAGTTCGTTAACAATAGACAGTATGTAAATTTCGAAAAACATGGCCTGTATCATCGGGCCTTCGATGCGGATGTTCAGGCGGCCTTCGGCATCGGTGCTGACGTCGACGAAGCGGCGTTTGAGTTGAAATAGCTCGAGATAATCGACGAGGTCGCTTTTGATAAAGCGCAGGCTGCGCAGATATGCAAGCTCGTCTTGGGTAAGCCTGAGGCTGCACAGAGAGTCTAACTCGCGTTCCAAATCGTTTCGGATGTCGGACAGCGGATAAACGGTTTGATCGTTGTTGCGGCAGCGGAATTCGTATACGCCATGCGCTTGGGGAAATTGGTGTAACACCACCTGCAGCATGGTGAATTTGTATAAGTCGGTGTCGAGCAGGGAATGGATAATCGGTGTGTGAAGCATGTCGGTTTTTTTCATTGAGTAATGAGTAACGAGGGCTAAATAAGAATGTTTCCTATTAAAACATGTTTAAAGGGTTTTGTGTGGTTTATATTCAAATACGATAATAAGTTAAACGGCTCGTTGGATAATGAAATGCCTGTCTGAAAATAATTTTCAGACAGGCATTTCGGTTTGGCCGGCGTTTTCATCGGCGAACTCGGCGTGTGCCGCACCGTCTTGGGCGTGAATTTCAATTTCAGTAAAGGATTCTGGTTGGATGATGCGTATCAGGCCTTCCTTTGCCAGCTCTAACAGCGCGATGAAATTAACCACGACGTAAGCCACGCCTTGTTCTGGTTTGAATAATTCGGAGAAACGGCAAAAACCGTTTTGCAGCCGACGCAGAATGCTGCTCATCTGGGCGCGTACCGAGATCGTTTCTTGTATGACTTCATGCGAACGGGTGTGTTTGGCTCGCGATAAAATGCTCAACCAAGCTTGGGTCAGATCGGCGGCCTGCACTTCCGGCAGCTTTGTCTCTATTGCGATTTCAAGCGGCAGATAGGCCCATGCGAAATCGCGTCCGGCACGAGGCAAGGCATCTAACCCTTGAGCGGCCAGCTTCATCTGCTCGTAAGCCAACAAACGGCGCACCAGCTCGGCGCGCGGGTCGGCTTCTTCTTCATCGTTTATCGGCGCAGGTTGCGGCAGCAACAGCCGAGATTTGATTTCGATTAACACTGCGGCCATCAAAAGATATTCGGCTGCCAGATCGAATTGGTGCGCTTCCATTTGGGCAATGTAATGCAGATATTGCTCGGTGATTTTAACCATTGGAATATCCAGTACATCGATGTTTTGCTTGCGGATAAGATAGAGAAGTAAATCAAGCGGCCCTTGAAAGCTATTCAGCACCACTTTCAGCGCATCGGGCGGGATAAACAAATCTTGCGGCAGGTCGGTAACAGGTTGCCCGAATATCCAAGCAACGGCGTTGTCAGGCTGCACGGTCGTATTTTCGGCAAGTAGGATCATTTTTGCCTTTCGATGTGTTCGATTGCAGCTTGGGCGCAATACAAACCGAAAGAAGCCGTTACCAGCATGCTTGCGCCGTAACCCGCGCAGGATAGGCCTTGTGGCGCGGTGTTTGTATCGCAAGCCGATTCGGAAACGGGCGGCGTGATATTTTCGGTAGAGAAAACGCAGGGTACGTTCATCTTTCGGCTGGTGTCGCGTGAAAAGCCGTAACGCTTGCGTAAAGTGTAACGTAGGTTGGCCAGCAGCGGGTCGTGGGTAACGCGGCTCAAATCGGCCGTTTGAATCAGCGCGGGATTTTTCTGGCCACCTGCGCCGCCGCTTAAGATAAAGGGTTGTTCACGTCGCACGAAATGGGCTGCCATTGCCGCTTTGACGCGGATTTGATCAATGGCATCGATCACAAAATCGAAACGGTCAGCAAACAATTCGGGCAGATTATCTTCAGTCACAAAATCTTCGATTTCCGTTACGCGGCAGTTGGGATTGATTTGTTTTATGCGCTCGGCAAGAGCGGTGATTTTGGCTTTGCCGAAATCATCGGTTAAGGCATGAAGCTGACGGTTGACGTTGGATTCTGCGATGTTGTCCAAATCAATTAATGTCAGGTTTCCGATGCCTGAGCGGGCAAGTGCCTCCACTGACCAAGAACCAACACCGCCAACACCTACCACGCAAACGTGGGCGGAGTGAAAACGTTGTAATGCGGCCTCGCCGTAAAGACGGGCAATGCCGCCGAAACGGCGCGAGTGAGCAGGGGAAAGTTGGTTCATAATCAATTTTGAGTTTGAGCTGCTATTTTTGGGATGCGGTTTCAGGCAGCAGCGGCGTTACTATAATCCAAGTCAAAAACTGTAAAAAAATGCCGACAAAAGGGGTGCGCTCCATTATACTGCAATTAATTAAAGTATGATTTTTGAAAACGAGCTCAATGCTCGGTGGTCTAACTAAAATGACAAGGAGAAGGCGATGTACAAACATCTGGTTGTTGCAGTAGATGGCAGTTCGACTGCTTTAAACGCTCTGAAACATGCGTGTGAACTGGCGGTTACCGGTAAATCTAAATTAACTTTGGTGCATGTGGCCAATCCCGCCGAATACATGGCGTTGGCTCCGGAATTTCTGCAACATGAAAGCTATGAAGAGGCTGCCGTAGCACAAGGAAATGAAGTATTGGGCTTTGCTGAAAAAACCGCTCGCGATGCCGGCGTAACGGAAGTGAATACGCATTTATTGCTGGCGCTCAAAGGCGCGCACGATATGGCGCAGGAATTAATCGAATATGCAGATGCCAACGCTGCCGATTTGCTGGTTCTCGGCACACATGGCCGTAGCGGCTTGATGCATCTTTTGATGGGTAGTTTTGCCGAAACAGTTATGCGCCGAAGCCATCTGCCGCTGCTGATTATCCGCAGTCAGAAAGATGAAGAGGAAAATTAATTTTCATTTCCCAATGATGAATCCAAAAAAAGCCTGTCTGAATATTTTCAGACAGGCTTTTTTTGGCATTTTGGATATTAAGAAAATATTGGACGGATAAGGTCTCACAGGTTGAACCATGAGCATGTTCTTTGCTTTGGCAAACCTTATTGTATAAATAATTTTTGATAAGGCCGTTTAATAAATTCTCAGGTGTATCAATCGGATATCCTGTGGCAAGATAAAACTATTTGATTGAAATCAAATAAAAATTTGTATAAATTGATTGTAAATGAAAAATAAGCAGATATATTTGCTCGTTTTAAGTGAAATCGGCTTGACGCTATTTGCAAAACTAAAATAAAATTAAAAAATATTAAGAATAAAAGTAGCTTATTTTTAAGCAGAATGACATCGATGCCATAATAATTGGCTTTGATTTTTTAATATTTAAGGTGGATTTTCTGGGAAAGCCCTTGCAATAAACCCATTTTCAAACCTCTGTTAAATCTGGAGATTTTTTATGCAAACCCGTCAAATTCTACCTTTGTTGTGCGCAACTGCTTTATCGGCGCCGGCGTGGGCCGAGAATACTGCTGCTGTTGACAATCATTCAGCTGATTTCATTACTTCCAGCGATTACGTCAATACTAAAGAAACTGCTGTAGAAGAGGGCAAAGGCATCAGCCTGTTTAACGACCGTTTCAATATTACCGGTACTTTCAGGGTGCGTGCGGATGGCGGGGATACCAATTCTTCTTATGCGGGTCAGGCTAATCAACCGCACAATACCACCAGCCATTTAAATGCAGACTTGTGGTTTTCCGCGCGTATTTATAACGACTGGCGCGTCGTAACCGAAATCGAGCCTCAAATTGATTTGGAAACAGGTAAGTTCAATGGCGACCATGATGTTCCGATGAATAAACTGTATGTGGAAGGTACTGTTTACGATAAAGTGAAAACCCGTTTGGGTAAATTCGGCGCATTCTCCTCTTATGGCCGCGTATTGGATAATGAAGTGACCGGCGGTGAGTTGAGTTTTGATTATAAAATCCCGACCAAAGTCACAGTGGCTCGCGTAACCAAACAAATGAACGATAATCCTTGGGGTGTGGAAGTTCGCCGCGAGATGATGGGTGCTGTGCAATCTGTATTCCCAATCAATGAAAAAGTGAATGTCGGTGCGACAGCCGTTTATTTGAACGATGTGAAACGCCCCAACCGTGCGGCCGATAGCGCATTGTTCGGCGAAATCGGTGTGGATGTGAAATTCGATGACGATTGGAGCTGGATGGCTGCTTATAGCCGCTCGAACATCAACGATGTACGCGACAGCGCCGGAAAAAAAGTGGCTCAAGACGGTGCATTTACCGAGCTGAAGTTTAAAAACGCTGATTGGAAAACCCGTAATTCTTATGACGTGTTTTTTAATTTACGCCGGGTAGGTGCCATGTCGGGCATTTCTTCCACCAACGATTACAGTAAAAACGTGCAGGGTGCTCAAATCGGTTTTGATTATGTATTGTTGAAAAACCTGAAACTGAATGCTTTTTACTTACATGGTAAGCAGGTTAATGCGACCGTGGGCAATGATAAGCAGAATGTGAGGGTGATACGCGGTCAATTGGAATATACATTCTAAGAAGTTATCCTATTCTTGCAAATAAAAACAAGGCCAGAAGATTCGGCCTTGTTTTTTATGTGAAGCATGAAATGCCTGTCTGAAAGGTTTTTTGGCGCTTTTTTCAGGATAGCTTGGCAAAAAAAATCGCCCCTCATTAAGGGGGGCGCAAAAGGAACACAAACCACTACCAAAAATCGTTACGAAACAAGGCTTTTTATCTTATCGCTTGCTGGGTACAGCGCACGCATCAAATCGTGCGGAGAAATCATGAAATCCTGAGCATTGTCAATTGTCATGCGGCCTTGTTGCGGAGCAAGCTCGACCAAACGGGTTTGACTGTTTTGTTTATCCACTTTTAAGCGGCGGCGCAAAGCAGCAGCGGCACGGCGATAAACGGAATCTTTGCGGTTAACGGTACGCGCGGTGGTAATCCAACTGATGCGCGCATGTTCGTTTTGGTCTTCTATCAAAAGGATGCCCGGCTGCGGTTCGCGCAGATCGTTTTCCTTATCTTCCAACCACATATAATACAAGCCGTCTACGTTAACCAAATCGGCATCGTGAATCTGAGAGCCGGTGGCAAACAGGGAATAGGTGTTTTGCCGGTGGAGCTGCAGGATGTCAGGAGCCAAATACCAAAATATGTTTTCAGACATTTTGATCTCCTTTTTGAGCTTGGTTAATCGGGTCTTGCTTGCGTCGATGGGCGTATATTAAACAAATAATTTATTCCTTGCAAATGATAATTGTTATTATTATTTTCAATTTAAAATAACTATTTGTTTTATATAAAAAGAAAATTTATCTGGAGAGGCTAAAAGTTGAGTGTTTTACTCGGAAAATAGGAAAAATAAGGCTTTAGACGGCTTCAGTATAGCTTTGGTATAAATGTTGGATATCGGCTAAAATAGATTTTTTTATCACGAAGCATAATTATGGGTTACGACCGTCAGATTATTTTGGATACAGAAACTACTGGTTTTAAGCCGAATATGGGTGATCGCATATTGGAATTTGCCGGCATCGAAATGAAGTCGCGCCAGCTCACGGGCAGCCATCTGCATCTTTATATTCATCCTGATCGCGATATTCCTGAAGAATCGATTAATGTACACGGCATTACTTTAGAAAAACTGGAAGGCGAGCCAAAATTCGAGGCGGTAGGGCAGAAAATTGCCGATTACTTGCGCGGTGCGGAATTGATTATCCATAATGCCCCGTTTGATGTGGGCTTTCTGGATATGGAGTTTAAGCGTATGGGGCTGCCGACCGTCGAGGGTTTAGGTTGTAAGGTAACCGATACGCTGGCTATGGCGCGGGAAATGTTTCCGGGGCAGAAAAATAGTTTGGACGCGCTGTGTAATCGTTTTGAGGTAGACCGTAGCAAGCGTGTGTTTCATGGTGCGTTAATCGACTGCGAACTGTTGGCGGAAGTGTATCTTTCGATGACGCGGGGGCAATTCAGCCTCGTGGAGGAAGACGTGGCGCCTGAGGCGATGAAAGTGGAGGTCGGCCAGAATACAGGGCGTCCGGCTCATTTGAAGGTGGTTCGTGCAGATGAATCGGAGCTGGCCGCACACGAAGCGTATCTCGATGATTTGGATAAGGCTTCCGGAGGCAGTTGTTTGTGGCGTCGCGATGAAACACAGGCGGTATGATATGAAACGGCGCAATATCGCTTTGATTCCGGCTGCGGGGGTTGGTGCGCGTTTTGGCGCGGGCAAGCCTAAGCAATATGTGGAAATTGCCGGTAAAACCGTGTTACAGCATACGTTGGCTATTTTTTTGTCGTGCGAACGGATTGATAAGGTTGCGGTGGTGCTATCGCCCGAAGATACTGTTTTTCAGACAGGAACTTGTGAGAAGCTCGTGGTCTTGAAAACCGGAGGCGAAACTCGGGCGCAGAGCGTGTGCAACGGGTTGACCGCTTTACTGCAACGCGGTTTGCTACTTGAAAGCGACAACATATTGGTGCATGATGCGGCGCGCTGCTGTTTACCTGAGGAAGCTTTGCTGCGCTTGCTGGACGAGGCGGGCGAAAATGAATCCGGCGGTATTCTGGCTGTGCCGGTGGCGGATACTTTGAAACGTGCGACAACTGCGCAAACCATCAGTGAAACGGTATCGCGCACCGGTTTGTGGCAGGCGCAAACGCCGCAGCTCTTTCGAGCGGGCTTGTTGCAGCGCGCTCTGGATATTCCGGATTTGGCCGAGATAACCGACGAAGCTTCTGCGGTGGAAAAACTGGGCGCGCGGCCTTTATTGGTGCAAGGCGATACGCGCAACTTAAAACTGACCTTGCCGCAGGACGAATTGATTGTGCGCTTGTTGTTGCAGGCCAAGCATTAAAGAATGAATGTTTTCAGATAGGCATTAGATTGGAAGCGTCATGCCTGTCTGAAAAATCGGGATTGAATGTTGAAAAATTTAAAGGAAAATAATCGAATGAATATCCGTATCGGCCAAGGTTATGATGTGCATCAGCTGGTGGAGGGGCGGCCGCTGATTTTGGGCGGCGTGACCATTCCGTTTGAAAAAGGGCTGTTGGGCCATTCCGATGCCGACGCATTGTTGCATGCCATAACCGATGCGGTGCTGGGGGCGGTCGGATTGGGCGACATCGGCAGCCATTTTCCCGATACGGCGGCGGAATTTAAAGATGCCGACAGCCGCGTGTTGCTGCGTAAAGCTTATGAAAGTGTGCAGGCGAAAGGCTGGCGGGTGGTTAATGTGGATACGACCATCATCGCGCAGCAACCGAAACTGGCGCCGCATATCGCTGCCATGCGTGCCAATTTGGCGGCAGATTTGGGAATTGCTGAGGATTGCGTTAATATCAAAGGCAAAACCAATGAAAAACTCGGCTATCTGGGGCGGATGGAAGCCATTGAGGCGCAGGCTGTAGTTTTGTTGGAAAGAATATTGTAACTCATTTATTAATAAGGAGAAGTTATGGCTAATCAGGAAGAATTGAAACGCATTGCGGCGGAAAAAGCCGTAGAATTTGTTCCGGAAAACGAATACATCGGCATCGGCACCGGATCAACCGTCAATTATTTTATCGAAGCGCTTGCCCGTAGCGGTAAGAAGATTAAAGGTGCGGTCGGTACTTCCAAGCAAACTTTGGAACTGATGGCGCAAGGCGGCATTCCCGCGGTGGAATTGGGCGAAGTAACACGCTTGGCGGTGTATGTTGACGGTGCCGATGAAATCAACCATACCTTGCAAATGATTAAAGGCGGTGGTGCGGCGCATTTACCGGAGAAAATCGTGGCCAGTGCGTCTGATTTGTTTATCTGTATTGCGGATGAGAGCAAATATGTGACCCGTTTGGGCAAATTTCCGTTGCCGGTTGAGGTAGTGCCGATGGCTCGTTCGCTGGTTTCGCGCCATTTGTTGGCTTTGGGCGGAGAGCCGGAGCTGCGCGTTGGCTGCCATACCTTGCATGACAATCTGATTGTGGACGTGCGCGGCTTGGATTTGTCGAAACCGCTGACAATGGAAGACACCATCAACAATATTCCGGGTGTGGTGGAAAACGGCATTTTTGCCCGCAATTCGGCTGATATGCTGATTTTGGGTCGGCCTTCTGGTGCGGAAGTGATTAAAATACGTTGAGTGTTAGTCGGCGGTTTTGCCGTCGGCATTGTTGCTGTGGAATGACGGGTGATTACCTGTTTTTTTCGCATGATTCCTTGTTGTAATCGAAGTCCGAAGCCTGCCTGAAAAGTTTCAGACAGGCTTCGGGCTTTATTATGTAAAGATATATTCATTTATTAAGGTTTATGTTAATCTCGCGTGCGTGACAAACCGACTACATGAAACTACATAATTATGTGGCAAAAGTCTGCATCCGCCGGGCGGTAGCAGCTTGTAATATTCTTTATTATAAAAATATTAAGGAGTTATTATTATGAAACAGCTCAAATCGTTTCTGATTTGGGGCTTGGTGGTGTTGGTGGGCGTTGCCTCTTTCACTACTTTAGCCATCAATCGTGGCGAACAGGTGAGTGCGGTATGGATGGTTTCGGCCGCCATATCTGTTTATTGCATCGCTTACCGTTTTTACAGCCGCTATATCGCCGATAAGGTAATGCAGCTTGATCCGAACAGGCTGACGCCTGCGGAACGCTATAATGACGGCCTCGACTATGTGCCAACCAATAAAGGCGTTTTGTTTGGCCATCATTTTGCTGCCATTGCCGGTGCCGGCCCGTTGGTTGGCCCTGTTTTGGCGGCGCAGATGGGCTATCTGCCCGGTACGCTGTGGATTATTTTCGGTGTGGTGTTTGCCGGTGCGGTGCAGGATATGATGGTGCTGTTTGTTTCCATGCGTCGCGATGGCAAATCGCTAGGCGATATTGTGAAGCAGGAGCTCGGTCCGGTTGCCGGTGTGATTGCCTCAATCGGCATCCTGATGATTATGGTCATCATCATGGCGGTGCTGGCGCTGATTGTGGTTAAGGCTTTGGTGCACAGCCCGTGGGGCACGTTTACGATTGCAGCAACCATACCGATTGCGCTGTTTATGGGCGTCTATACCCGTTATATCCGCCCGGGCAAAATCGGTGAGATTTCGATTGTGGGCTTTGTTTTGCTGATGCTGGCGATTATATATGGCGAAAACGTGGCGCACAGCTCGTTCGGCCATTGGTTTGATCTGGACGGCGTGCAGCTGACATGGGCAATTATGATTTACGGTTTTGTGGCTGCCGTGTTGCCTGTTTGGTTATTGTTGACGCCGCGCGATTACCTTTCTACTTTTCTTAAAATCGGCACGATTATCGCCTTGGCGGCAGGTATCGTGATTGTTAATCCGCCGTTGCAAATGCATGCGGTAACTAAATTTATCGATGGTTCAGGCCCGGTATTTGCGGGCAGCCTGTTTCCTTTTCTGTTTATTACCATTGCCTGCGGCGCGGTATCGGGTTTTCATGCCCTGATTTCTTCGGGTACGACGCCGAAAATGGTGGAAAACGAAACGCACGTGCGGATGATCGGCTACGGCGGCATGATTATGGAGAGTTTTGTGGCGATTATGGCTTTGGCCGCCGCCGCGTCGCTTGATCCGGGTGTTTATTTTGCCATGAACAGCCCCAAAGCCTTAATCGGCGCAGATGCCGCCAATGCTGCGCATGTGATTACCCATACATTGGGTTTTCCGGTTACGGAAGCTTCGTTGCTGCACACGGCCAAAGAAGTGGGCGAGAATACCATTCTTTCTCGTGCGGGCGGCGCACCTACGTTGGCCGTCGGTATGGCGCATATCATGAGCCGCTTGATTCCGGGCGAGGGCATGATGGCATTTTGGTATCACTTTGCGTTGTTGTTTGAAGCGCTTTTCATTCTGACGGCGGTCGATGCGGGTACCCGTGTCGCTCGGTTTATGATTCAGGATTTGGGCAGTGTGTTTTACAAACCATTCGGCAATACCGACAGCCTGCCTGCCAATCTGACCGCCACGCTTTTTGCTGTTGTTCTGTGGGGTTATTTTCTCTACACCGGTGTAACCGATCCGCTGGGCGGCATCAATTCGCTATGGCCTCTATTCGGCATTGCCAATCAGATGCTGGCCGGCGTGGCTTTGATTATGTGTACCGTGGTGCTGGTTAAGATGAAGCGCGACCGTTATATGTGGGTTACTCTGGTGCCGGCTCTGGGCGTGTTGTTTGTTACCTGTTATGCCGGTTTGCAGAAGCTGTTTCACCCCGAAGCCAAAATCAGCTTTTTAAGCCATGCTGCGAAATACAGTGCGGCCGCGGCGAAAGGCGAAGTGCTGGCGCCTGCAAAAACGTTGGAGGAAATGTCGCGTATCGTGTTTAACGATTATGTTAATTCCGGTTTGACCGTTATTTTTCTCGGCGTGGTGGTTATCGTGGCGGTTTACGGTTTGCGCGTTGTTCTGAAGGCTCGTAAAGTGGCTTGGCCGACGGCGAAGGAAGTGCCGGCGGTGTTGAGAAATGAAGTTGGCAATAGCGAGGCTTGATATGCTGAAACAACGTATAAAGCGTTTCTGGCAAACAGCAAGGCTAACTGCCAATCTGATGGCGGGCGTACCGGATTATGAAAATTACGTTGCCCGCCAGCGTAAGCATAATCCTCATGCGCCTGTAATGACTGAATTGCAGTTTCAGGATTATTGCCGCAAGCGCCGTTGTGGTGCTAACGGCGGAAGGTGTTGTTAGCCCTTTTGAAATAGCTGGTTTCGAGCAAGCCGCCCAGATAAGACGGGCGGCTTTTTTTCAGGCAGGCATTATTGCTATATCGTGATTTTGGGCTTTATCTTATTAAGCCCTGTCGATTCCGGCTAAAGCCCGTATAATCTGAGGCGTGAATTGTTGTCTGTGAAAGGAAAACCTATGTTCCGGCATGTCGAATTTTATCCCGGCGATCCGATTCTGAGTTTGGTGGAAACGTTTAATCATGATCCGCGGCCTGAAAAAGTGAACCTTGGCATCGGTATTTATTTTGATGAAAACGGCGAGCTGCCGGTGCTGGAAAGCGTAAGGCAGGCGGAAGTTCGCCGAGCTTCGGTGCCTCAGCCCCGCCCTTATCTGCCGATGGAAGGGCTGGCTGCTTATCGTAGCGCAGTGCAAAATCTGCTTTTTGGTGCAGGGCATCCTGCGGTTGAGGTTGGCCGCGTGGTAACCATTCAAACCTTGGGCGGCTCCGGTGCGTTGAAAGTGGGCGCGGATTTTCTGCATCGTTGGTTTCCGCTATCGGATGTTTATGTGAGCGATCCGACTTGGGATAATCATCGCGGCATTTTTGAGGGTGCTGGTTTTAAAGTAGGGGTTTATCCTTATTACGATCCGGAAACGGTAGGCGTGAAATTTGAAGAATTGCTGGCTTTTTTATTAAGCTTGTCTGAAAACAGTATCGTGCTTTTGCATCCTTGTTGCCATAATCCGACCGGTGTGGATTTGACCCATGCACAATGGGACGCGGTGTTGGAAGTGATGCAAACGCGTAACTTGATTCCGTTTATGGATATTGCCTATCAGGGTTTCGGCGAAGATTTGGATGACGATGCCTATGCCATTCGTAAAGCCACGCAGATGGGCTTGCCTTTATTTATCAGCAATTCGTTTTCAAAAAACTTATCGCTTTACGGCGAGCGGGTGGGCGGTTTGAGCGTAGTTTGCCCGACGGCGGAAGAGGCTGGGTTGGTATTGGGTCAGTTGAAATTTACTGTGCGCCGTATTTATTCCAGCCCGCCGGCTCACGGCGGCTTCATCGCGGCGGATGTCATGAATACGCCTGAATGGTTTGCCATGTGGAAAACGGAAGTGTGCGATATGCGCGACCGCATCAGGAAGATGCGGCAGAAGCTTTATGATGTGCTGCATGCCAAATTGCCGCACAAAGATTTCAGCTATTTCATTAAGCAGCGCGGTATGTTCAGCTATACCGGCCTGACGTCCGAACAAGTTAAACGCTTGCAAGATGAGTTTGCCGTTTATCTCGTTGCTTCCGGCCGCATGTGTGTGGCAGGGCTAAACGAGGCGAATATCGATTATGTGGCCAATGCGTTTGCGGAAGTGTTGAGATAACTGTTTTCCGATTGTTATTGATTGAAAGCCTGTCTGAAACGTTTCAGACAGGCTTTCTGGTTTTAAGGGCTTAGAAATAATAGGAATAGTGCTTTTATTTGTTGAAAAGCCACATTGTCAAACAAAATAGCCGAATTTATTTTTATTAAAAAACAAATATTAACTAAATAGCGTTATTTTCGGTTTTTTTATCTATTTCGTTAATTATATAATAATATTTCCTAATAATTATTATTTACGGAGGAATCTGTATGAAAAATGTATTTTTGGTTGGCCTAGCATCTCTTCTTTTAGCGGCATGCGGCGCAACAGGAACGAAGTTCAGCAGCATGACGGAGCCTGCAGAAGGGCAGAGTAAGCTCTATGTTTATCGTACTTCTGCTTTTAAAGGTAACGGTGTTCATTACAATGTTTATGCGAACGATAAATTGATAGGTAATATTCGTAGCGGCGGATATTTAAGTACTGAACTGGCACCCGGTGATTATGAAATATGGGGAAAAACAGAAGTACGCCGTAGTGTGAAAGTGCCTCTGCGTCCGAATGAGATTCAATGTGTCAAAGCAAGCGTAGGGTTCGGTTTTTTTGTTGGTCATCCGAAGTTTGAATTGGTACCTCTAGATAAATGTAAAGCCGAAATTACGCAAACAGTAGCCAGCCATTAGGTAATTTAAGAGGTTATTGATACGCAGAATATTGATGTTCATCTGCAAACGTTTTTATGTTTGTAAGAAATGCCTGTCTGAAAATTTCAGACAGGCATTCTTTAATTTTGTTCGGGATTGGTCGCTCTCAATCCGAAATTAAAATGCTTCGCCTACTTTGACTCCACCCGCGAGATCTTTAGGTGTTGCCAGTGATGCGGTTAGGGCTTGTGCTTGAGCAAATTCCGGGGTGTCCATTATAACCTCGGCTTCGGCTGGCTTTAGCGTGTTGGCCATATATTGCCAGCGGTCGGCCAGGTCGGGATTGTAAGGCGTGTCAAAATCAGCGCGTAATTCGTCAACCAAATCGGGGCGATTGCATACGAGCACGATATCGCAACCGGCGTCAAACGAGCGTTGCGCGCGCTCTTTGATTCCGCCGGCACTGCAAGCGCCTTCCATGGTCAGGTCGTCGGAAAAAATCACGCCGTTGAAACCGATGTTTTGGCGCAAGATGGTTTTCAGCCATTTGGCGGAGAAGCCCGCCGGTTGGTTGTCGATTTCCGGATATACCACGTGGGAGGGCATCACGGCTGCCATGCCGGCCGCACTCATTTTGCGGAACGGAATGATGTCGGCGGCTTCCAGCTCGGCCAAAGAGCGGTTGTCTTGCGGCAAGACGTGATGGCTGTCGCCTTCGACAAAGCCGTGGCCGGGGAAATGTTTGCCGCACGATTTCATACCGCCTTGGTTAAGGCCTTTTTGTAGTGCCAATGCCAGCTCGCTCACAACTTCTGCATCGCAGTGAAAGCTGCGGTTGCCGATGACGGCGCATTGGTTCCAATCCAAATCAAGCACGGGAGTAAAGGAAAGGTCGATACCGCAGGCGGAAAGCTCGGTGGCCAAGACCCAACCGATTTGCTCCGCTTGTTGTTTGGCGGTGGCTTCGCCTTCGTTTTGCCAGATTTCGCCCAATACGGCCATTGCGGGCAATCGGGTAAAGCCATTGATAAAGCGTTGAACTCGGCCGCCTTCGTGGTCGACGGCAATAATCAGCTCCGGCGTGCGTAGGGCTTTGATTTCGGCAACCAGTGCTTTCAATTGCGCCGTGTTTTCAAAGTTGCGGCGAAACAGAATCACACCGCCGATTGCCGGGTCGAGCAGGCGTTGTTTTTCGGTTTCTGTAAGGCGGAACGCATTGACGTCGGCCATAACCGGGCCGCGCGGGAGTTGAACAGGACTCATAGGAAATTTTCCAATTGGCTAACTAAATGGGTTGCGAAGGCATTCTTTCAGACAGGCATAGGCCGAAGCGGTGAATTGTATCTTGTAGGCCTTATACCGAAAGGCACCATAAATATTTTCAGACAGGCATTAAAGCGAAATGCCTGTCTGAAAATGAAGGGCTTTATTGCAGGTTTAGAGCGAGGAATAGTGTGGTGCCTTTGCGCTCGACCAGTAGCGGAATATTTTTGCCCGCTCCGGAGATGGCGGCGCGCAGGCCGGCTTCGTCGTTTACTTGGCTTTGTGCGATGGAAACGATTTTGTCGCCGCGCTGAATGCCTGCGCGCTGGGCGGCGCCGCTGACATTGGTTATAACCAAATATTTCTGGCCGTTGTTGTTGATTTCGCGCAGATTCATGCCCAATTCGTTTACGGCGAAGTCTTTAGCCTGCACGCTATCGGGCAAAACATTGCCTGTGACCGCATCGTTTTCATTTTTATCTTCGGTAGAGGCGCCGAGTATCACTTTGATGTCACTCTCTTTACCGTTGCGCCAGATGCCCAGCGTGATTTCTTTACCGGGCACCAGATTGCCGACCATCACGGGCAGCTCGCTGGACGTGCGTACGGTTTCACCGTTTACGCTACGCACAATGTCGCCCACTTGCAAACCTGCTTTGGCGGCCGGGCCGTCAGGCAACACTTTGGCAATCAGAGCGCCGGTGGGTTTGTCGAGCTTGAAGGATTTGGCCAGATCGTAAGACACTTCCTGAATCATGACGCCCAATTGACCGCGTTGTACTTTGCCTGTGGCTTTGAGCTGCTCTACAACATTCATGGCAATATCAATCGGAATGGCGAACGAGATGCCCATGAAGCCGCCGCTGCGGCTGTAAATCTGTGAATTGACACCGACGACTTGCCCGTCTAGGTTAAACAGCGGGCCACCCGAGTTGCCGGGGTTGATGGCTACGTCGGTTTGGATGAACGGAGTGTAATTTTCATTCGGCAGGCTGCGGCCTTTGGCGGAAACGATGCCGGCGGTTACGCTGTTGTCAAAACCGAAAGGCGCACCGATGGCGGCTACCCATTCGCCCGATTTCAAGTCGCGCGGGTTGCCGATTTTGACGGTGGGCAAATCGGTTGCGTCAATTTTTAAGAGCGCTACATCGGTTTGCGGGTCGGAACCAATCAGTTTGGCGACGAATTCGCGTTTGTCATTTAGGGTTACTTTGATGCTGTCCAGACCGTTAACCACATGAGTATTGGTCAGAATATAGCCGTCGGGGCTGATAATAAAACCGGAGCCGAAGTTCTGTTCGCCGCTGCTGTCGTCTTTGGGGACGTCGGGCGTGTTCGGCACCAGACGTTTAAAGAAATCGTAGAAAGGATCGTTGTCGGGAAACTGATTCAAATCCATCTCGTCGTCTTGGCGCGGTTTGCTGGCTGAAGGGCTTTTATAAGCCTGAATATTAACCACGGTCGAACCTTCCTGCTCGACCAGTTTGGCGAAGTCGGGCAGATAGGCCGGAGTGCGGCTTTCGGTTTTAGGCTCCGCCTTTTTCTGAGGGTTGGCCGTTGCGGGCTCGTTTTGAAGGCCGAGTTTGTCGCATCCGGTAAGCGCGAAGGCGGCGGTAGTAAGGAGTAGAGTGAGGTATTTGGGTGTTGTTTTCACAGTATCACTTTCTGGGGTCGTTTTCGGTTTTTCTTATTTCGTTTAATGTGCGATTGTAGCGAAAAGCATCGGGCATGAAAACTTGATTTAACAAGGTTTTTCAGACAGGCATTCAAATAATCGGCAGTAGCAAGTAACTTCTGCTGCCATATCGGGTCGGTCTTTTATTTTTGCTGGATTGTCGATGCGGTTTTCAGCTGCGCGGTTTCCTTAGAATTTGAATCTGTTCGCTATAACTTGGCCGGATATTCGCATAAATCGTTAATCAGGCATTGCCCGCACAGAGGCTTCTGCGCCTTGCAGGTATAGCGGCCGTGCAGAATCAGCCAATGGTGTGCATTGAGGATAAATGCTTTCGGCACGACTTTCATCAATTTGTCTTCCACTTCGCGCACGTTCTTGCCGGGTGCCAAACCTGTTCGGTTGGATACGCGGAAAATATGCGTGTCTACCGCCATGGTCGGTTGGCCGAAAGCGGTGTTGAGCACGACGTTGGCGGTTTTTCGGCCAACGCCGGGCAGTTTTTCCAAGGCTTCCCGAGTTTCCGGTACTTTGCCGTCGTATTGCGCCAGCAAGATTTGGCAGGTTTCGATGATGTGTTTCGATTTGGTACGGTAAAGGCCGATGGTTTTGGTGTATTCCATGATGCCTTCCAAGCCTAAATCAAGCATGGCCTGCGGGGTGTTGGCTACGGGGAAGAGTTTGGCAGTGGCTTTGTTAACGCCTACGTCGGTGGCTTGTGCCGAAAGTAAAACAGCAATGAGCAATTCAAACGGACTGTTGAAATTGAGCTCGGTTGTCGGGTTCGGGTTTGCATTACGTAGACGTTCGAAAATTTCTTGTCGGATTGTTTTATTCATGATGTGTCGGTTTTCAGACAGGCATTGGCTTGTGGCGGTTTGGTTTACGGCGCGTTTTTTTCACGGGCTTCTTTGCGGAAGTCCCACGGTGCCTGCGGATTGTTGTTGTTCCAAAGCCCGATGCGGCGTTTACGGGCTTCGGATTCAGCTCGGGCGTAAACGGTGTAGTCGGTCTGGCTTTGTTTTTTACGGGCAATGGAAACATAGTGCCAAGCATGGCCGTTTTCAAGTTGGGCGAGGTTGGCATCATGCCCGTTCAGCCGCACTTGAGCCACTTCGCGACGATAGCGGTCGTGTTCGAATACGGTGATATCAACGTTTTTCCCGCTCAGCAAATCAGATAAGGCTTGGCGTGCCGCTTTTCCGTGTGCTTGGTTCAATTCGGGCGTATCTATATAAGCCAAGCGGATTTTGTGTGTCTGCCCGTTGCCATCGGTCACGCGTATAGTATCGCCGTCGGCTATCGAAACGACTTTGGCTTGGTAGCTGGTATGTGCAGCAGAAGCTGTTGTTTGCAAAACGGTTTGATATTGTTCGGCATGCTGGTTGGAACAATTGGCCGTAATAAAGGTAATAAGCGAGAGTAAAATTAATTTAATCATTAACATTGATATAAACAAATATAAAAGAAAAAATACGATGTTATTGTATGTAGTCGCTACAAGCGGATACCGCCTGTTGTAAGCAATATCAGGCAGGTTTAGAAATCAAAGCATACCCCGTTTGTAGTCATATTTTTCATTTTTAACATAAAATATAGAGAAATCGTATGAAAAAAAACTTACTTACCTTAGTCGTTTCACTTAGTGCATTATTGAGTGTATCCATGCCTGCCAGCGCAAAACAGGCGAAGCCGTTGGAAATTAGAATGCATCTTCTGGATCCTGCCAAGAACAATCAGGATATCGGGATGGTGGAAGTTAGTCAGTCTGCCTATGGATTGGTTTTCACACCGAAGTTATCCAATTTGCCAGCTGGTTTACATGGTTTTCATATTCATGAAAATTACAGTTGCGATGCAAAAGAAAAAGACGGGAAGTTGGTTGCGGGTTTAGGCGCAGGCGGTCACTGGGATCCGAAAAATACGCATCGTCACGGACAACCTTGGGAAGATGATACCCATCTGGGTAATTTGCCGGTTTTGATTGTTAATGCCGACGGCACTGCAAATACGCCCGTTTTGGCACCACGTTTGAAACGCATTAGCCAAGTTAAAGGCCATTCGCTGATTATCCATGTCGGCGGTGATAATTATTCCGAAAATCCCAAACCCCTCGGTGGAGGCGGGGCGCGCGCCGCATGCGGTTTGATTAATTAATTATGCGTTGGGGGCCAGCTTAAAATCAAGCTGGCCTTTTTAACAATTGCAAAATTTATGATTGGTTTGCTTTTATACATTCCATACAATACACAATTCCAGCTACAAGGCTGTTTTAAAATTCAGAATTAAAACAAACCTTATCGCTCTACCATTAGATTGACCGAGTAATGCATCAATACTTAATGGGATGGCAATATGACTTTAAGTTAGAATTAAGGTTTTTAACCACCTGTTTATGCTTTTATGACTCAGAAACTTCCCCCGCGCCGCCTTAGCGTTGCGCCGATGCTTGACTGGACAGACCGTCATTATCGCTATATGGCACGCCAGATTACGCGCCACACTTGGCTTTATAGCGAGATGGTTAATGCAGGTGCTGTTGTTTTTGGCGATAAAGCGCGTTTTTTAATGCGTAATGAATGTGAAAATCCGGTTGCCTTGCAATTGGGCGGCAGCGAGCCGGCTCTATTGGCGCAAGCGGCAAAGGCGGCGGAGGAATATGGCTATGACGAGGTGAATCTGAATTGCGGCTGCCCCAGCCCGCGCGTGCAGAAAGGGGCGTTCGGCGCTTGCTTGATGAATGAGGTCGAACTGGTTGCCGATTGCTTGAATGCCATGCAGGATGCGGTTCAGATTGAAGTGACGGTCAAACACCGCATCGGTATCGACCGCCAGACCGAATATCAAATCGTAGCTGATTTTGTCGGCACACTGGCGGCTAAAACTGCGTGCAAAACTTATATTGTGCATGCCCGAAATGCTTGGTTGAAAGGGCTTTCTCCAAAAGAAAACCGCGATGTGCCGCCCTTGAGATACGATTATGTCTACCGTCTGAAGCAGGATTTCCCTGATTTGGAAATCATCATTAATGGTGGAATTACCAATAATGAGCAAATTATTGAGCATCTTGCTCGAGTTGATGGCGTGATGGTTGGGCGCGAGTGTTATCACAATCCTATGCTTATGCGTCTATGGGACGGTTTGTTTTATGGCGACGACGCGCCGCCCATCGGTTATGCTGAATTAGTTGATAAGCTGCAAACCTATGCTGCCAAGCAGCTTGCTGCCGGGCGCGGTACTTTGCTGCGGCATACCGTACGCCATTACCTTGGCCTGATGCACGGTTTGCAAGGTGCGCGAAATTGGCGCAGGGTGTTGTCGGATTCAACGCTGCTTAAATCGAATAACCCCGAGTTGATTGCACAAGCATGGGCGGAAGTCGCTTTTGCCAATGGTTTTCAGACAGGCATACAGGGCTGACGCATTAAAAATACTTGAATAAGAACAGAATTTAAAAATTAAGCGATAAGCTTTTGCGAATTGCAAAACGGTTCGGATGTGGCAGATAAACTGGAGTAAGTAAGAGTTTTACAGAGCTTTGGGCGGCTGATTTCTCTTTAATTTATATTGTGAAAGCATAGAAATCTTGCTGTTGAATTGACTTCCATAGCGAATGTGTCACGCTTACCTCAAAAGATATGTTTAAAAAACAGAATGATGTAATTTTCCGAAAAATGCTTGGTAAAAAATACTTGTCTAAATCGGTTCGGTTCGGGTATAGTCACGCTTTCTCGTCGGGGCGTAGCGCAGTCTGGTTAGCGCACCTGTTTTGGGAACAGGGGGTCGTGAGTTCGAATCCCACCGCCCCGACCAGTTACGAATCAAGCTTAAAACAGAATCGGTTGCTTGGTTCAGAAATATAAGCACGATAGGATTAAGGTAGAGCGCCCGTAGCTCAACCGGATAGAGCACCCGCCTTCTAAGCGGGCGGTTACAGGTTCGATTCCTGTCGGGCGCGCCACAATACTCCAAGTTTTTATGTGGTGGCTGTAGCTCAGTTGGTAGAGCCCCGGATTGTGATTCCGGTTGTCGTGGGTTCGAGCCCCATCAGCCACCCCAAAATATCAAAGCCCGCTCCGTAGAGAGCGGGCTTTGTCTTTCCTAAAACCTGCTGCTTCGGTATCATTCAGCAACTGCGCCCAAGTGTTTTGGTTTTACAATTTATAAGGAATACGAATCGTGAAGAATTGGCCGTTACCCGATTTTGAGCAGAAAATTTGCCCGCCGGAAATGTTGGTCGGGCGACTTGCGCAATTGCCGCGCCCGTTGGTCTTTACCAACGGCTGTTTTGATATTTTGCATAGAGGGCATGTTACTTATCTGGCGCAGGCAAGGGCAACGGGCGCGGCGTTGATTTTGGCATTAAATACGGATGCTTCTGTGCGGCGGCAGGACAAGGGCGACGACCGGCCGGTCAATACATTGGAGAATCGGGCGGCGGTAGCGGCGGCGCTGGCTTGCGTTGATTTGGTTACATGGTTTGACAGCAATACGCCGGCGGAGCTGATTGACATGGTCAGGCCGGATATTCTGATAAAAGGCGGTGATTGGCCGGTGGAGAAAATTGTCGGTGCGCAGGAAACATTGGCGCGCGGCGGTAAAGTGTATTCGATTCCTTTTTTGCACGCCACTTCGACCACTAAGACCTTGGAGAAAATCCGCAGCACACAAAAAGAGCCGCGTTCGTGATGCGAGAACAACATTGGGCGCTGTTGGCGGCTTTAGCCTCGGGTTTGCCGCAGCATGTGTTTGTGCTGGGCAGGAGGGTTGGCGTTAAGCCGTACCAGTTGAACGGTTTGTGGCAACAGATGCCGCCGCATATCCGCGGGCTGTTGCGTCAGCATGACGGGCAATGGCGTTTGGTTCGTCCGCTCGCCATCTTTGACGAAGCTTCTTTGCAACAGGCTGCAACGGGTTTTCAGACGGGCATTGTGCATGAATATACGTCGACTAACGACATTTTGCTTCAAAGCGTCAGGCAGATGCCGGATGCGATGCATCGCCGTTTGTGTTTGGCTCATTTCCAGAATCAAGGACGTGGCCGGCAAGGTAAAAAATGGGTGGGAAAGGCGGGCGAATGCCTAATGTTCAGCTTGTGCTGGGTGTTTGACAAGCCTCAAGCAGAATTGGGTGCATTGGCGCTTCTGGTTGCGTTGGCCTGCCATAAGGGCTTGGTTGGCTTGGGTGTGCCTGCGCAAATCAAGTGGCCGAACGATTTGATGGTTGGCCAGGATAAGTTGGGCGGAATTTTAATCGAAACCGTGCGGCAAGAGGGCAAAACCTATGCGGTTATCGGTATCGGCATCAATTTTGTATTGCCGAAGGAAGTGGAGCATGCCATCTCCGTTCAGGCATTGTTGCAACAATGCGGGAAGCAGCCGGTAAGCGCAGATACAGTGTTGAATGCCATTTTGACGCAATTGGATGAGAGGTTGGCTGTTTTCGAGCAATACGGTTTTTCAGCGTTTGTTGATGAATATCAGGCGGCGCATAGAGATCAAGGGCAGCCGGTTTATCTGATGCAAAAAGGCGAAGTAAGTGAGGAAGGCTGGGTTAGAGGCATTACGCCAGAAGGTGCGCTGCGCTTGCAAACGGAAAACGGGATTCGGGAAATTGTAAGTGGAGAAACCAGTTTGCGCCAATGTAGCCAAGTGCCGGCGATTTCGGAAGAGGCGCAAACTGCTTATTTGTTGTTGGATGGTGGTAACAGCCGCCTGAAATGGGCTTGGGTGCGCAACGGTCGCATTGTGCATCTGAACCATTCGCCTTATCGTGATTTGGATGAACTGGGTAAGGAATGGCTGCAATACGGTGGATCGGATATCAAGGTGGTGGGTTGTGCCGTGTGCGGCCCGATAAAAAAAGATTTGGTTGCCGTGCAACTTCCGGTCGGTATCGAATGGCTTTCTTCAATGACTCAGGCCTTGGGCATCCGCAATCATTATCGCAATCCGGCTGAACATGGTGCCGATCGTTGGTTTAATGCGCTGGGCAGCCGCCGCTTCACCCAAAATGCTTGCGTGGTGGTTAGTTGCGGCACGGCAGTAACCATTGATGCATTGAGTGAAGACAATCATTATTTGGGCGGAACCATTATGCCGGGCTTTCATTTGATGAAAGAGGCGCTGGCGCAGAAAACCGCCCATCTCAACCGACCTTTGGGTAAGGTTTATCCGTTTCCGACGACAACGGCGAATGCTTTGGCCAGCGGCATGATGGATGCTGTATGCGGCGCGATTTTGCTGATGCATGCGCGCTTACGGGAAAAAACGGGAAAAAACAGACCGGTTGATGTGGTCATTACGGGCGGCGGCGGGGCGAAGGTTGCGCAAGCCATGCCGCAGGCATTTGTTTTAGACAATACAGTTAAAATCATAGATAATCTTGTGATTTACGGTTTGTTAAACTGGGTAGAGCAAGCATGAAATGGTTGTTTGCCATTTTGGTGGCGTTAAATATTATTGTTTTCGGTGCGGTGGTTGGCATTCATGTCAGCAAAAAAACAAGCGAGGCTGGCGGCAAGGAAACCGTGGCGGTCGAAGGCACACAGGAATTGAAGGTGCCGAATACGGTTTTGGTACAAACAAAAGACGATACGCCGCCGGCTTGGGTTAAATCCGGTAATAAAGCCGATACGAAAGAGCCTGCGGCGGTTGCTTTGCGAGCGTCGGAAGAAAAAACCGCCGTGCAGAAAGAAGCTGAAGAAAAAGCGCGCCTCGAGCATGAGAAGAAGCTGAAGGTGGAAAAGCTGAAAAAAGAGGCTGAAGAAAAAGCCCGTAAAGCAAATGAAGCGGGTTTGGCCGATAGAGGCGTGGCGCCTAACGCTGTTCAAAATACGCAAGGCGAGCATTGCAACCGTTTTGCCAGCGTTACCATGCCCGAAGATGATTATCATCGTATCAAGGGCTTGCTGGTGCAATGGCCGCATGCTGCAACACGTAGAGTGGAGCAGCGCGAAGCAGCCTCGAATGAAAAGCGTAATGTGAAATATGCCGTATGGTTGCCGGCGCAGGGTGATACGCAGGCTTTGCTGGATGAGCTGTCAGCTAAGGGCTTTAACGGTTCGTCGGGTAGCGGCGGCGTAGTGGCGGGTGCGTTTACTGATCCCAATGCCGCGCAAGCTTTGTTTTCTCGTTTGCAGGGCGCAGGCTTTAGCGTTCAAATCCGCGAGCAGGGCGGCAATGCTTCTGGTGGGGCAAGCGTTGCTAAAATGCAGGTTTTGTTTAGCAGCTTGAGTGAATCCGATATGCAGGCTGTTCAAAACGTAGTGGGCAAATATGGAAAATTGCAGCGCGGCAACTGTAAATAACGATCGGGTAAACTTTAACCAATGCCTGTCTGAAAATTTTAAGGAGAAATTGATATGACATTTACAAGCAAACCTGCGTTGGAAACGGCGCTGCAGCACCGTTCTATCCGTAAATTTACGGGCGAGCCGATTCCTGCAGCTATGTTGGAAGCGGTCTTGAGAGCCGGTCAGGCAGCTTCGTCTTCGAGCTTTCTGCAAACCGTGCACGTTATTCGTGTAACGGATATTGAGAAGCGCAAAAAGCTCAGGGCGGTGGGCGCCAATCAGCATTACATTGAAACGTGTGCCGAATTGCTGGTGTTTTGTATCGACTTGGCCAAACACAAGCAAATTGCACCGCAGGCGCAAACGGATTGGACGGAAATGACGCTAATGGGCGCCATTGATGCGGGCATTATGGCGCAAAACGTTTTGTTGACGGCCGAATCGTTGGGGTTAGGCGGTGTTTATATTGGCAGCTTGCGTGACGATATCAATGCAACCGATGAGATTTTGGGGTTGCCGCAAGATGTGGTTCCTTTGTTTGGCATGTGTTTGGGTTTTCCTGCGCAAGATCCGATGATGCGCCCGCGCTTGCCTGCGGCTTGTGTGATTAGTGAGAATGCTTACCGTCCGTTGGATGCGGCACAATATGAAGTATATAACGCAACGGTTAAAGACTATTACAAGCAACGTAGTAATCTGGATTTGGATTTCACGCGTCAGGTTCAGAATTCGCTTTGTAAAGAAGTTCGCCCTGAAGTTTTGCCGTTTTTGCAGCGTAAAGGTCTGGCTAAACGATAAGGGGCCATGTGGTCATTTGTCCATGATCAGAATGTGATGGGCTACTCTATCTATTATAATTTTCATGCCGAAAACGGTTTATGGATACAATAGAAACGCTTTTTGGCTTATGCCTGTCTGAAAACGCGATGGCCGGTTCGAACCAGAATCGGCCGTTTATCATTCACTTTAATAAAAGATGCTTGCGATGAAATGGCTTAAACGCACGTCTACTTTGACCAAAACCATTTACCGTTATGGTTTGGCCGAGCTTTTTACCCCTTTGTCCGGCCGGAGCAGGTTGGGCAGGTGGTTGGTCAGGTTTCCTCAGTCTTCGGAGTTCAAACATGAGCCTTTACCGGTGCGCCTGAGGTTGGCTTTGGAGAGCTTGGGCCCTGTGTTCGTCAAATTCGGGCAGGTATTGTCGACCCGTCCGGATTTGATTGCACATGATTACGCGACAGAGCTGTCGAAATTACAAGATCGTGTGCCGCCTTTTGATGCGGATTTGTCGCGCCGTCAGATTGAGGCATCACTCGGCAAACCGGTTGATATGCTGTATGCCGAATTTGATGCGACGCCGGTTGCCAGCGCTTCGGTGGCACAAGTGCATAAAGCCCGTTTGCATAGCGGTGAACAGGTGGCAGTGAAGGTGCTTCGGCCAAATCTTGCTCCGGTAATCGAGCAGGATTTAGCATTACTGCGTTTCGGTGCGCTGTGGGTGGAGCGGCTTTTTGCGGACGGTCGGAGACTGCGTCCGCGCGAAGTGGTTGATGAATTCGACAAATATCTGCATGACGAACTGGATTTGATGCGGGAGGCAGCGAATGCCAGCCAGCTCGGCCGCAATTTTAAAGACAGCACCATGCTCATAGTGCCGAAGGTATATTACGATTATTGCAGCCGCGATATATTGACCATTGAATGGATGGACGGCACGCCCGTGGCTGATATTGCGGCATTAAAAGCCAAACATATCGACCTTGAGCGGCTGGCTCGCTATGGCGTTGAAATTTTCTTTACGCAAGTGTTTCGCTACGGATTCTTCCATGCCGACATGCATCCGGGCAATATTCTGGTGGCGGACGATGGCCGCTATATCGCTTTGGATTTCGGCATCGTCGGTAGTTTGACTGGCTATGATAAACGCTATCTGGCGATTAATTTTCTTGCCTTTTTCAACCGCGATTACCATCGGGTTGCAACCGCCCATATCGAATCAGGTTGGGTGCCGCCCGATACGCGGGCAGAGGAATTGGAAGCGGCGGTACGTGCCGTGTGCGAACCGATTTTCAACAAGCCTTTATCGCAAATCTCTTTCGGCCTTGTGTTGATGCGTTTGTTTGAAACCAGCCGCCGGTTCAATGTGGAAATTCAGCCGCAGTTGGTTTTGTTACAAAAAACCTTACTCAATATTGAAGGCCTGGGTCGCCAGCTTGATCCTGAATTGGATCTTTGGGCTACCGCGAAACCTTTCCTGACCAAATGGATGGCCGAGCAGGTCGGCCCTAAAGCGCTGTTGAATAATTTTAAAAACGAATCGCTCGACTGGGCGCAAATTCTTCCCAGTCTGCCACGTAAAATCAATATGTTGGTGGACGAGGCCAGACAGCAAGAAATGCGTGATGCTTATATTCATTTGGTAAAAACGCAACAACGCCAGAATGTTTGGCTGGCGGTGATAGCTGTAGCCTTGGTGTTGATTCTGTTGTTTAAGTAACCAGATATGGGAATGAAATCAAGGCAAATATGAATTCTTAATAAAGGGTTAGAAAAATGCCTGTCTGAAAAATGCTGTTGGTAAAGACAATACAGCCGATTTTTTCAGACAGGCATTTGTTTTGCCTGGGGCATTTATTGATGCTCCAGTTTGCTTGGATTTTATTGGCAGATTAGGGTTGCCTTATTTCGTAAGGTTTGGTTATTTGTTCTGAAGTGTCCCGTGTGTAATCCAAACTCTGAGTCTTGAATATAAAAGGAAGGGCAATAAGGACACAGGAAATTACAATATTGCCTACGAAAAAGCCTGTCTGAATACTTTCAGACAGGCTTTTTGTTTCAAACTATAGCAAGCAGGAGGCTAAAACAGCGAATCCAGATTGCTATTACCACCACCTTGCGCAGGGTGTCGATTGGTCGGTTCCACCGGTGTTTCGTTCCCTGCATCGCCATTATTCGCGGCTCGTGGTTTTTGCGCATTACCGTTGTTTGAACGATTCGGCGTTGTAACAGGGCCGCTGGCACGGTTATCCAATGCCAATTTTGGATTGGTGGCCTGCTGCTCTTTCAAGAAATATTCGCCGCCGCGATTAACGATGCCGGAAGGCACGGCCATGCCTTTGCTTGGCACTCCTTTTAACGCGAACCTCATGTAGTTGACCCAGACCGGCAAGGCAATAGTGCCGCCAAAAGCCGCCCGTCCCATACTGATAGGCTTATCAAAACCGATATAAACAGCAGTAACAATATCGGGATTGAATCCGACAAACCACGCGTCTTTGTTATCGTTGGTGGTGCCGGTTTTACCTGCAATATCAGAACGGCCCAGTGCGTTCGCCCGAGTGGCCGTACCATGACGGACAACGTCTTGCATAATTTTATACATGATATAGGCATTGCGTGGGTCAATCACCTGAGGGGCCGTTTCCCCGGCAACCAAAGGTTTCATCTGTGCCCGCAGGTTATTGCTGCTATCGTAAATTTTATCAATAACATAAGACGATATTTTGTGACCGCCGTTGGCAAATACGGCATAACCTTCCGCAACTTGCAGCGGGGTAGCCAAGCCGGTGCCCAAAGCCATGGATAAACCGGCCGGATGGTCGGCAGGGTTAAAGCCGAAGCGTTGGATGTACTGCTGGGCGTAAGGAATGCCGATTGACATCAAAACTCGGATTGACACCATGTTTTTAGATTTGGTCAGCGCCTGACGCAAGGTAATGAAACCAGAGTAAACGCCGTCTGAGTTTTTAGGCTGCCAAGGCCGGCCGTTTGGACCGTGGCCGGGTAAGGTCAAAGGCGCATCATTGACAACTGTTGCTGCCGTCATACCTTTTGCCAGTGCAGCGGAATAGATGAACGGTTTGAAGGTCGAACCGGGCTGGCGTTGAGCCTGGGTTGCCCGGTTAAAGGATTTGCTATGGAAGTCATACCCTCCTACGAGTGCACGTATCGCACCTGTTTTGGCATCCAGTGAAACCAAAGCACCTTGTAATAAAGGTTCTTGAGTGACAGTCCAGCCGCCATTTTTCAATTTTTGCAGGCGGATAACCGCACCGCGTCGGATTTGCGCATCGCCCATTTTGCTATTATTTAAAGCACGTGCGGCAAAACCTAAGCTAACGTTGGTCCGTTTACCGTTGGGTAATTGAACTTGTACGCCTTTTTTCCCTGCGGATGTCACAACGGCTGGAACCATGCCGTCTATGTCATAGAGTTTCGAGAGATAGTCCCCGATCTCTTCTTCTTCATTTTCACCTTTATCTAAATCAATATAGTTTTCGGCGCCGCGATAACTGCTGCCGTGGTCAAAGCTCCGCAGAGTGCGGCGTAAGGCTTCTGTGGCAACTTTTTGATTCTGGGTGTTTACCGTCGTATATACCTTGAAACCTTGGGTGTAGGCTGATTCACCATACTTCTCATAAAGCTCTTGGCGTACCATTTCTGCAACATATAAAGCGCTTTGATCAATCTGTTGAACATAACGTTCGTAGTGAAGTTGCTCGTTGAGTGCTTCGGCACGTTGCTCAGGCGTAATCATTTTTTCCTGAACCATATTATTCAGAATATATTCTTGTCTGAGTTTGGCTCGTTCAGGGTTTACGATAGGGTTGAAAGTAGACGGCGCCTTAGGCAAGCCTGCTAAAATCGTTGCCTCGGCTAAGGTTAGTTTTTGTACGGGTTTGTTAAAATAAATCTGGGCTGCGGAGGCAAAGCCGTAAGCCCGTTGACCTAAATAAATCTGATTGAAATATAGCTCTAAAATCTGATCCTTACTTAATGACTGCTCGATTTTGTAAGCCAGTAGAGCTTCATTGAACTTACGGGTAAACGTACGCTCGTTAGTTAGGAAAAAGTTTCTGGCTACTTGTTGGGTAATGGTACTAGCACCGGATCGAACACCTCCTGTTATATTGCTGAGTATCGCACGGGAAACGCCAATTACATCAACGCCCCAGTGGTCGTAAAACCGCTTATCTTCTGCAGCTATGACGGCGTCTTTCAAAACTTTAGGAAAATCTTCTATTTTGGTGAAAGCCCTTCGCTCTTCACCGTATAGTCCGATTAATTTACCATCTGAAGAATAGATGGTCAGAGGCATTCTGGGTTGATAGTGTTGTACGGTATCTAAAGAAGGGAGTTTCGGATAGGTAACCAAAATAGCAATGGCTAACAGGCCAACGGCAAATAAAGCTAAACCTAAAAAAAGCCCCAAACAGATGGTAATAATTTTTTTAATCATGACTGAATAATAAATTTTGCCATTAATGGCAGTAAATAAAGTAAAATGACACAAATATTTCGGAGGGTTCGCTTAACACGAATTACGAAATATACTTAAACAACTTACGGAAGCCAACACTGTTGCTTACTTTACTTGGCAGGAAACTCACATTATGCGTTTATTAAAAAACCAAAAAAATACAACAAACAAAGCTTCGTCTGGCTTGATGTCTCGCGGAGCGGTTGGTGTGGACATTAGTCAAAAAACCATCAAAATGGTTCAATTGACAGGGCGTAGTTTAAACCAAATTCAATTGGAAAAATACGTTATTACAAAGCTACCGAAAAATATTATTCGGGGTAATCAAATTCAGGATTACGACCAGTTAGTATCTTATTTGCAACATGCTTATACCCAGCTGAATACGACTGGTAAAAACATTGTAGCGGCAATGCCACAAAGTTTGGTTACTGTAGAAACGGCTGTTCATCCGCGTGACAGTGAGTTGGATTTGGATGCTTTTGTTGAAAACGAGATTTCTCAGCTCGGTTCAATTGAAGAAATGAATTACGACTACCAGGTGGTCGGCAATTCAGTTATGCCGCTGGGGCGCCAGGTTTTGCTGGTCGCGGTACGTAAAGATGATATCGAACCTCGAATTGAAGCTTTTGAAAGTGCCAATCTTACCCCTGCTTTCATGGATGTAGACTTATTTGCCCAAAGTAATGCATTTTCCTTTTGGATTAATCAACATGCTCCTGAGCTGACCGATGAAAAAATTGCCGTGATTGATGTCGGCGATTTCCAGATGCAGGCTTTAGTGTTACAAAAAGGTCAGATACTCTATAAGCAGGAAACGCCTGTGAGTAGTGAGCAATTACTCCAATTAATTCAGCGCACTTATCAAGTAACAGAAGAAGAAGCTGAAAACATGAGAAGCTCTGTAGAGTCTCGTCCTTTGGATTATCAGTCTCAGATTTCAGACCGTTTCAATATTCAAGTGGCACAAGAAGTGCAACGTGTACTGCAATTCTATTACACCACCCAAGCAAGCGATCAGTTCTCAAGTGTCAAACATATTTTCTTAACAGGTTCTGCTTCATTGCAAGAAGGTTTGCCAGAAACGGTATTTTCGCAAACAAATACTGCGACGCAATGTGTGAGCCCTATTATTTATGCCACTCACGGGAAAAGAGTCGATTTATCACAACTACAGCAAGATGCCGCATCGCTGACTACAGCTTTCGGTTTAGCATTAAGGGGTTTATAAAATGATTGAATTAACGCGAATTAATCTTCTGCCCTATCGGGAGCAGATTGAGCAGCGTCAGAAGCAGCGCTTTAAAACATTGATGTTTTTAGCGCTTGCAGCTGGCATCGGCTTGTCGGCAGTCGCTTATATGGGGATTAGCGCGGCCATTAGCAAGCAAGAAGAACGGAATGCTTTTTTAACTAAAGAAATCGAAGTAGAAGATAAAAAATTAGTTGAAATTAAAAAGCTGAGTCAAGAAAAACGTAACTTCTTGGATCGAAAACAGAAAATTGAAGAACTCCAACATAAACGATTCCAAGCTGCCTATATTGTTGATACGTTGAATGTATTGATTCCTGATGGAACTTATCTTACTTCCATTAAAGCTGGTGACAATCCGAATACTTACCTGATTAACGGGCGCGCAACTAGCGACAATAAAATTGCGAGCTTCATGCGTTCTATTCCGAGTACAGGTTTATTTATGCAGCCAGAATTGTTGAGTATTAAACAGGTTAATAATGCGCAAGAATTTTCACTTAAAGTATTGTTGAACCAATATAGTGTACCTGCGGTTAAATCTGAAAGCTCTGATTCGACAACTACATCAGCAAAAACGAACGAAGCAGAAAGTAATAATACGGGGGGTAATTAAGAATGGCTGATAAAAAATTAAAAGATGTTGACTTACAGACGCTTCACTTATTAGGTAAGCCTGCAAAATTAGCTATTGCGGCATTAGTCGTTGTTGCGGTATTAGGTGCCGGTTATTTCGCTATTTTCCGTACTCAGTTGGAAGAATTGGCAGCCAGTAAGCAAAAAGAAGAAGAGTTAAAAGTCAGTTACACTGAAAAAAGTATTCAAGCTGCTAGCTTGGATAATTTGAAATCTGAATTGGCCGCAATTCGAACATCATTTGATGTGCTGTTGCGACAGTTGCCTACGGATGCAGAAATTCCTAATTTGGTTCAAGAGCTGCACCAAGCAGGAGCAACCAATGGTATGAATATGAATAGTGTAACGCCGCAGGCCACAACCAATGACGGTCCGATTCAGATTCTGCCTTATGCTATTTCGATTACAGGTAAATATGACCAAATCAGTCAATTTACTCGCGATGTAGGGGCACTTTCTCGTATTATTACTTTGGAGTCGATTAACTTAAGTAAAGATGAGAAGGATGATGGCTTAACACTCACGGCAACTGCCAATACTTATAAAGCCCGTCCTGCCGAAGAGGTTTTGGCCGAACAAAAAGCTGCTTCTGCTGCAAATGGTTCAGAACAGCAAAATGATGCAGATGCAGCCCCTGCTGCCCAGTAACATTACGAGAGGAAATAAAATAATGAAACATAAAATCTTACTCCCTAGCCTCTTAGTTTTGCTGATTACGGCATGCTCGGGGGAACATGAGGATTTGCGTCAATGGATGGAGCAAACCCAAAAAGACGCACATAAACATATACAACCATTTGAACAACCAACGGTTAACCCTGCTGTTACTTATATTCCTCCTAAAACTCACGGGCTGAATGCCTTTAATTCGAAACGGTTAAATCTGGGTTTGACTGGTCACAATGCACCAGATACCAAGCGGCCGAAAGAAGTGTTGGAAGCGTTTAGTTTAGAAAACATGAAGTATGTAGGATCATTTACTTCGGGTAATCAAAAAACAGGTTATGTTGAAATAGATGGACATGTTTACACGGTTAAAGCAGGTAATTATGTTGGGCAGAATTTTGGCCGGATTACAGGGATTCTGCCTGATAAATTAATGATCACGGAGGTTATTGAAGATGCGAATGGAAATTGGACCTTCCGTAATGCGGAATTACCGTTAGACAATAGTAAAGATGATCAGAGCACTAAAACGAACAATTAAATTAAGGGGTAACTTTGTAATGAAACCTATCAGTATTAAAACTCTTTCAGCCATCAGCTTAGGCTTAACCATGCAAGTCTCTGCTTTTGCGGGCAGTATCACCGATATCAATGTGTCTACTCTGCCTAATAATCAGAAGATTGTAAAAATCAAATTTGATCGTGATGTTGTATCACCTAGTGGCTTTGTAACGAATGCTCCTGCTCGGATAGCATTGGATTTCCCTACTACGGATATTGTTTTGCAACAGCCTGTTTTGGAGTATTCCGACTCTTTGTTAAATCAAATTAGCACTTCAAAAAATAAAGGCCAAACACGCGTGGTCCTGAGTTTAAATAAAGCAGGGCGATATACATCTGAAATTAAAGGTAATGAGGTTTGGGTGTATGTGAATGAAGCCCCTGATGTAGTTGCTAACCGTAATTCATCGATTGATACGGAACGTAGAACGACGGTTAAACAGGAACAGGCGGTAAGTTCTGCATCTGTTGATTTCCGCAAAGGCAACGGAAATACTGGTATTGTGGATGTAAGTGCCCCATCTTTTACTGGTACTCCATCTATTAAGCGTCAAAATGATCGTATCGTTATCACTTTGAAAAATTATCCTTTGCCGACACAAGCACAACGTAGCTTAGATGTTTCTGATTTTAGTACTCCGGTTCATGGTATTGTGTTGAAACGTATCGGTAATGATACAGAAGTCACCATCAAGAACAAAGGTAATTGGGACGTACGCGAAAAAGTTGCGGGTGGTCGTATGTCTTTTGAGGTTATGCCCAAAGCTAATGTGGCTGAGGCTGGTTTGAGAAATGGCAGTAAAAATAAAAGCTTTACCGGCAAAAGAGTATCTTTCGATTTCCAAGATGTAGAAGTGCGCACTATTTTGCAAATCTTGGCTAAAGAATCGGGTATGAATATTGTGGCCAGCGATAGCGTCAGTGGCAAAATGACTTTGAGTTTGAAAGATGTGCCTTGGGATCAGGCTTTAGATTTGGTATTGGAGGCGCGTAATTTAGATATGCGCCGTCAAGGTAATATCATCAATGTAGCACCTAGGGATGAATTACTGGCCAAAGATAAAGCTACGCTACAAGCTCAAAATGAAATTAACGACTTAGGGCCGTTATATTCCCAAACATTCCAGCTTAAATATAAAAATGTTGAGGAATTCCGTAAAATTCTGAAATTGGAAGATAATGGAAATAACAGTACCACCAATACTATTTTGAGTAAGCGTGGTAGTGCATTGATTGATCCGGGTACCAATACGCTCATCATCACGGATAACAATACCATCATCCGAAAATTCCAGAAATTAGTTGAAGAACTGGATGTTCCTTCCCGCCAGGTAATGGTTGAGGCACGAATCGTTCGCGCTTCGGATGGTTTCTCCCGTGAGATTGGCGTTAAATTTGGTTATCAAGGTGTAAATAATAGAAATAGCTGGGGTTCTGATTGGGCGAATGCAGCTAATAACCAAGGAACATATGTAAGCAATAATCGTGCGAGAGCTAATGCGATTCGAAGTGGCTCTAATACTCTTCCAGAAACATCTCCGTATACTTTTGCACCAAATATAAGCTTACCGATTTCATCGGCAACATCAAGTATCGCGTTGGTTCATTCTATTGCTTCAGGTGCCTTAGGTTTGGAATTACAGGCGAAACAGGCTCAGAATCGCGCTAAAACCCTTTCTAATCCGCGGGTATTAACTCAGGATAGAAAAGAAGCGGTTATTGAATCTGGTACAGAAATTCCTTATACATCGGAAACTTCTAGCGGAGCGACTGATGTGGAGTTCAAAAAAGCAGTATTGGGCCTGCGTGTGACCCCTCAGATTACGCCTGATGGTCAGATCATCATGGATATTAAAATCAATAAAGACTCTGTGAACCAAAGCTGCGGTGGTAGTAACGGAGAGCCTTGTATTGACACAAATAATTTGGAGACTCGTGCCATGGTAGAAGATGGCGGAACTCTGGTATTGGGTGGCATTTATGAGGAAAACAATGCTAATGGCGTAAGTAAAGTGCCGTTGTTAGGTGATATACCTCTGTTAGGCAATTTGTTTAAATCACGTACTCGTAGTGAAGACCGTAGTGAGTTGCTGATTTTTATTACGCCGCGTATTATGGATTACCAAGGTAATAATTTACGTTATTAATTAATCTTAATTCTTAATAAAAAACCACACTTGCGAATAGATTGTGAATTTGTTCGTTAGTGTGGTTTTTATATGGGTTTAAAATTTAGTAGTATCTATTTGGGAGCTTCTCAGGCTAATTTTTTGGGGACGAGACATTGGCATTAAATTTTATTATGGCAGAAAACCTAAGGATTGTTTCATATTCAAAATTTTGTCTGTCATAACTAATGTTCATTAGCCTTAAATCAAGACTACGTCATATTGTTCTTGGGTGTAACTGTTTTCCACTGCTAAAGAAATCGGCTTGCCGATGAAATCAATAAGCAGAGCGAGCGATTGGGATTCTTCGTCGAGAAATAAATCTATGACTTCGGGTGAGGCTAAAATCCGGAATTGTTTGACATCAAAACGGCGGCTTTCACGTACGATTTCGCGTTGAATTTCATAACAAACGGTTTGTGGGGTTTTCAGACGGCCTCGTCCCTGGCATGTTGGGCAAGGTTCGCATAGCACGTGACTCAGGCTTTCACGGGTGCGTTTTCGAGTCAATTCGACTAAGCCTAGGCTGGTAAAGCCATTGAGTGTTACCCGGGTACGATCAAAGCTTAGGGCTTTGGATAGCTCTTGCAATACAGCTTCTCGGTGTTCGGGTAGAGCCATATCGATGAAATCGATGATGATGATGCCCCCGATATTGCGTAAGCGTAGCTCTCTTGCGATGGCGTGGCAGGCTTCAAGGTTGGTTTTGAAAATGGTTTCGTCGAAGTTGCGTGCGCCGACAAAGCCTCCGGTATTGACGTCGATAGTGGTCATCGCTTCGGTGGATTCGATAATCAGATAGCTGCCGAAATTAAGTGAAACGCGAGGCTGCAGGGCACGGTTGATTTCTTGTTCGACATTATGTGCTTCGAATAAAGGGCGTTCTCCCGCAAACAATTCGATCTTATCCAGTGCACCTTGTACATATTGAGTGGCGAATTCGCACATTTTCTGATGGTTTTCTTTGGAATCGATATAGATGCGGCGAGTATTGTCACTGAACATATCGCGCAGTACGCGCAGTGATAAGGGCAAATCCTGATACAGCATGGTTTCAGCAGGTTGGGTTTTTGCTTGATATTGGATGTTGGCCCATACTTTGGTCAGATAATCAATATCGGCTTGTAACTCGGCATCGGATGCGGTTTCTGCGCTGGTTCTTATGATATAGCCGCCGTGATTTTCCTGTGGTAGCAAATCTATTAAACGCTGGCGTAATTGATTGCGCTCGTCTTCATCTTCAATTCGCTGGGAAATGCCGATATGGTTATCCTGAGGCAGATGAACGAGAAAGCGGCCGGCTAAGGAAATCTGGGTCGAGAGGCGGGCGCCTTTGCTGTTGATCGGGTCTTTGATAACTTGAACCAATACGGTTTGCCCCTCAAACAGCATGTGTTCGATACGTTGATCGGCATCAGGGTTTTGCCTCTGTTCGAGCACGTCGACAATATGCAGGAATGCAGCGCGTTCCAAGCCGATGTCGATAAAGGCGCTTTGCATGCCCGGCAAAACACGGCGTACGATGCCGAGATAAATATTGCCGACCAAACCATGACCGCTGTTGCGCTCGATATGGAGCTCGCAGATGCTGCTTTCTTCTAAAATCGCCACACGGCTTTCTTGCGGCGTAATGTTGACCAACACGGTCTCCGGAGGGCGCACAATGTCTTTGTGCAAAGGAATACTCGGTAACATAAATGACTTTCTGAATTGAAAAATCTTCTGCTGCAGATTCTGATAAAAAAGCTGTGGCGGAAGATTCTTTTAAATTAAACCTGAATCTTATAGATTTTCAGACAGGCTTTATTATAGAAAAGAGCTGCGCGGCGGCAAAGCGCCATCTGCATTTAATTTTGATTGAACGTTCTATATGGGGCGTATTAACCGTTTTTCCAATTTTCAGACAGGCATTGTTATGCGCGTGAGATAGTTTCGCTATAATGCCTGTCTGAAAACCACACACAACACAGCAAAGGATAACACTTTATGGCTGCCGCTCCTGAAGCCAAATACACAGAAGAAACCGTATTATGGATTAAACGCCACACTTCCAAATTGATGACGTTTGCCATTACCCGCCCGGAATCTTACCGTTTTTCCGCGGGGCAATTTTCCCGTTTGGGCTTTCCAGACGGGGCGGGATTTATCTGGCGGGCATACTCGGTTGTTTCTGCCGAATATGCCGATATACTGGAATATTTCGTCGTATTGATTGAAGGCGGGCCGATGTCTGCCAAGTTTGATGCGATGGCGGAGGGCGATACCATATTGCTCGATAAAGCGGCTACAGGCTTTCTGTTGCCTGAGCGTTTTCCAGACGGCGAAGATTTAGTGATGCTTTGCACGGGCTCCGGTATCGCGCCGTTTTTATCTATTCTTGAGCAGCCTGAAGTCTGGCAGCGCTTTAACACGCTCACTTTGGCACACTCTGTTTCCTATCAAAACGAACTGATTTTTAACGACCGTATTGCCGCTTTGCAAACACACCCGCTAATTGGAGAATATTTCCATAAACTCACTTTTTTGCCGGTTTTGACGCGCGAAAAAGTAGATGGGATATTAAACAAAAGGCTGCCTGAATTGGTAAAAAACGGCGAATTGTCGGCCGCATCCGGAAAAACATTCACCACGAAAGATACGCGTTTTATGATATGCGGCAATCCTGCTATGGTGAAAGACACCTTTCAAGCTTTGTTAGACATGGGCTTTGCTATGCACCGCAACCGCATTCCGGGGCAGATTATGATGGAAAACGGATTTTAACCAAACAAGGGTAATCATGCCTGTCTGAAAACGATGTCAGAATGGCGGGGCAACATAGCCCATTTGCCGCAGGAGCGAGGCGGTTTCACAGGCCGGTAGGCCCATCACGCCAGTAAAACTGCCTTCCAGATGGTCTACGAACACGCCGCCCACGCCCTGAATGCCGTAAGCGCCTGCTTTATCAAGCGGCTCGCCGCTGGCGATATAGGCACGGATTTCTTCCGGGCTTAATGTTTTGAACGTAACATGGCTGGTTTGCGTGTAGGATTGTCGCTGCCCGTTAAAATAGACGCAGATGGCGGTCAGAACTTGATGAGTGCTGCCTGAAAGCGCCGTGAGCATTTCTTCTGCGTGTGTTGCGTTGTCGGGTTTTCCTAGAATTTGCCCGCCGAGCGCAACGGTGGTGTCGGCAGTTAAGATAGGAAATGCGGGGATTTCCGTATGAGTGGCGTGCCAAGTGGATAGGGCGGCTTTGTTTTTTTCTATGGCCATACGCGCAACATAGTCGGAAGCACTTTCCTTTGGTTGAGGCGTTTCCTCAATGTCGGCGTTTAAACGTAAAACGCGATAGCCGAGATTTTCCAGAATTTCGCGGCGCCGCGAGCTGCCAGAAGCCAGATATAAAGTCGGTTTCATTTGCCCTGTCCTTTTACCGCGCCACGCAGCATACGGTCGAGCAACGGCGTAGGCAGGATGCGTTTTAAGTACCAAAACAATACGGTCGGTACGGTTACTTGATAGCGCGCTTTCGGTTTTGGAGCGGTCAGGGCTTTGGCGCAAACCACGGCGCAGCTTGCGGAGCTGAGGGTAAACGGCGCCACCGAACCTTCGGCCTCCAAACGGTTGAGTTGGCGTTGATAGCTTTCGCGATGCACGCTGTTTTCCTGATCAATGTATTGCTCGAATTTTTTGAGTGCGTTTGGGCGGAAACGGGACGCGATGGGGCCGGGCTCGAGCAGGCTGATGAAAATCCGGCTGCCGTGCAGTTCGTGCCGAAGCGTGTCGCACATACCTTCCAGAGCGAATTTGCTGCTGTTGTACGCGCCGCGCCATGGCATTGCAGCAAAGCCAAGAATGCTGCTGTTAACCAAAATCCGCCCTCGGTTTTGGCGGCGGAATACCTGCATGGCGAGCACAATACATTCCCACGTGCCGAATACGTTGGTTTCAAATTGCTCACGTAAAGCATCGCGCGGAATATCTTCCACCGCGCCGACTTGTCCGTAACCTGCATTGCAGAATAGGGCATCCAGGCTGCCTCCGGTTTGCTGCAATAGGTTGTCGAATGCAGTGCGTATGCTTTGGCTGTCGGCAGTATCGAGTTGCAGCGCATGAATAAAACCTTCGTCACGCAGGCGCATGACATCTTCGTTTTTACGGCAGGAAGCGAAAACCTGCCAACCCATTTGTTTGAATAGTTTGGCCGTTTCGTATCCGATGCCGCTGGAGCATCCGGTAATCAGAATGGTTTGGGGCATGTCGGTCTTCTTCGCAATAGATTGGATTGGCACATCATACCGCCAATCCGTTTAAGAACCAATAACCGATACGGTTAATGCCTGTCTGAAAAGGTTTGGGATGGATTTGTTTTGGCAATATGCCGCTTTATTTTTTTCTGCCTTAACATCGGCCACCGTGTTGCCCGGCTCATCCGAAGTGGCGTTGGGTGCGATGGTCAGAGTTTATCCTCAAAGTTTTTGGCTTGCTTTCGGCGTGGCCGCTTTCGGCAATACGCTGGGCAGTATCATTTCTTATGGCATGGGGCGCTTGCTGCCTCAAAAATACCGTTTGAATGAAAAAGCGGAAGCGTTTCTGAAAAAATATGGTGTTTGGGCTTTGTTATTGGCTTGGGTGCCGTTTATCGGCGATGCGCTGCCGGTGGCCGCCGGTTGGCTGCGCTTGCCTTTTGGGCAAGCCTGTTTGATGCTTGCTGTTGGCAAATGTGCCCGTTATGGCATCTTGTTGGTCGGTTTATCGGCTTTTTAGACGCTATGGTGTTGGAAAATCCGCTACAATACACGTTTATATTTTTTAGAGCCGGTATGAAAGAGCATAAAGCCCGCAAACGTTTCGGGCAGAATTTTTTGCAGGATACGCGGGTTATCGCCGATATTGTGAATGCCGTGCGCCCGACTGAGGGGGATCAGGTTATTGAAATCGGCCCCGGATTGGCAGCGCTTACCGCTCCGTTGGCAAACAAGCTGGGCAAGCTGCATGTGATTGAAATCGATCGGGATATCATCCAATATCTTAAAGCACAGCCGTTTGCCGATAAGCTTGTCATACATGAAGGCGACGTATTGCAGTTTGATTTTCGCAGCGTGGCGGGCAAGAAGAAAATAGTCGGAAATCTGCCCTATAATATTTCCACGCCGCTGCTGTTTCGTTTGAGCGAGGTGGCCGACGAAGTGGAAGACATGCATTTCATGCTGCAAAAAGAGGTGGTCGAACGTATGGTGGCCATGCCGAAAACCAATGATTACGGCCGCTTGAGCGTGGTGCTGCAATATTTTTTCGATATGGAAATGCTGATAGCGGTGCCGCCTGAATCGTTTGATCCGGCGCCTAAAGTCGATTCTGCCGTGGTGCGCATGATACCGGTCAAACACCGCATCGGTGCCGCGTTGGATTTTGAACTTTTTGCCAAGTTGGTAAAACAGGCTTTTCACCAACGCCGCAAAACCATACGCAATAATTTAAAAGAGCTCGCTTCGGATGAGGTTTTGCAGGCGGTTGGCATTAATCCGCAGGATAGGGCAGAGCACATCGCACCGGAACTCTATGTGAAACTGAGTAATTATCTGGCGGGCGAAAGCCTGTCTGAAAAGGTATAGCATGATTAAATTTAAGAATGTACATAAATATTTCAAAGATTTGCATGTGATTGACGGTGTCAATCTGGAAATCAAACAAGGTGAAGTGGTGGTGGTGTGCGGGCCTTCCGGCAGCGGAAAATCCACCTTAATCCGTACCGTTAACCAGCTTGAGCCGATTCAGCAAGGCGAAATTTGGGTGGACGGCATCAATGTGGCAGATCCCAAAACCGATTTAAACAAAGTCCGTACCGAAGTGGGTTTCGTGTTTCAGCATTTCAATCTCTACCCGCATTTAACCGTGTTGGAAAACATTATGCTTTCTCCGATAAAAGTTAAAAAACAGAGCAAGGAAGTGGCGGGGAAAAAGGCAGTGGAATTGCTGGAGCGCGTTGGTTTAACGCATAAGAAAGACGCGTTGCCGGGCGAATTGTCGGGCGGGCAGCAGCAGCGTGTGGCGATAGCCCGCGGGTTGGCAATGGAGCCGCGCGTGATGTTGTTTGACGAGCCGACTTCTGCGTTGGATCCGGAAATGGTGGGCGAAGTGTTGAAAGTGATGAAAGATTTGGCCAAAACCGGCATGACAATGATGTGTGTGACGCATGAAATGGGCTTTGCACGCGAAGTGGCTGATCGTGTGATTTTTGTTGATCACGGCTGCGTGCTTGAAGATGCCGATCCTGAAAGCTTTTTCCTCAGTCCGCAAACGGATCGTGCCAAACAATTTTTGGCGCAAATTAAACATTCTTAAATCTAAATATCAGGCCGCCTGTTTTCAAACAGGCATTTATGATTTGGAAAAACACTATTTTTGGGATGTTACCGCAATGCTGTGTTGCCGCCTGTCTGATCGAAGCTCTATGGCGGAAGCGGGTTTGAATGGCTGTTTGTGATGTTGCCGATTAAGTTTGTTGAGAATATTTTACAGCCCGCGCCGAATAAGTAAACGGAGCGGGCTGGGCTGTTTCTCTTCTTTTTTACGCCTTTTTAAACTTGGCTTTTGTTGTTAGTTATTGTGCTTTTTAGCGCTGATATTGTCAACAATTTTGTTTGAAATGGTAAACATTATTTTAAGAAGCTATGTTTTCGTTTTAAGGGTCAATAGATGGGCGGTTTGGAAAATATGTCTGAAATTCAAACGATTGTAGATGATTCTGCCGCGTCTGATACGCGCCACGATTCGGAGCTTTCCCGTGTTTATTATGAAATTTTAAAAGCCATTACGGATCGGGTTCTGTTGCCGGGGAGAAAATTGACGGAATCTGATTTGTGCCGGCAGATGGTGTGTTCCCGCAATACGGTGCGGGGCGCACTTTCGCTTTTGGCACACGATAAAATCGTAGATTTGCAGCCGAACCGAGGAGCGTTTGTGCATGTGCCGGATCTGCAGGAAATTCGTGATGTGTTTTCCATGCGGATTGCCTTGGAGGAAATGGCGTTGACGCGTTTGACGGAATTGCCGGATCTGGCGGAGAAATTATTGCCGGTTTTCAGCTTGGTTATTCAAGAAGACGAAGCACTGGCAACCGGAGATAAAGTCGGGCGGGCGCGTTTGTCGAATGCTTTTCATATTGAATTGGTTAAAGTTTTGGGTAATCAGGTTTTGGTCGACATCATGGCCTCATTGTGTGCCCGCTCATCATTGATGGCGGCGCTGACGCGCCGGTCTGTGCCTTATGAAGATTCCAAGAACGAACATCGGGATTTATTAGAATTATTATTGGCTGGCAGAGGCAAGCGTGCCGGTAAGAAAATGCGTAAACATTTACAGGCGGCTTTGGCCGGGTTGGAAGCTCAATTTGATCATTGGGAATAAATTGCCCGGCATGGTAAGCATCAACGTGATGGATGAAATGCCTGTCTGAATTGTTCAGACAGGCATTTTTTATACGAGGCTTGTTGAAATATCTATTTCAGGTTTTGATTGTCGGCAAGCATTTTATCGTATACCGCATCAGGCAGATAGCGGCGTATGGTTTTCTGCCAGCCGATGGGGCCGACCAAACCTTTGACCATGGTGGAGGAAACTTCGGCAAATTCGCGCGGAGGCATCAGAAAAATGGTGATGATTTCCGGCTGCAAATCAGAATTGATATAGCGTATGGTGCGTTCATATTCATAATCGGAGGCGGTTCGTATGCCGCGAACGATGAATTTGGCGCCGACGTCGTGGGCATAGTCGACCAAAAAGCGGTTTTCAAACGAATGGATGCGCACGTTCGGGAACTCATTGGTAATGGCATCCAGCATGGCATAACGTTCGGCAATGGTGTAGGTGCTTTTTTTATCGGGGTTGATGCCGATGGCAACGATTAATTCGTCGAACATGGCTTGTGCTTCCCGAATCATCCAAAGATGACCGTTAGTGGGCGGGTCGAAGCTGCCGGCATAGACGGCGCGGCGGATGGGTGGGTTCATGTAGATATTATTGACGTGTGGTTAATCGGAGCAGGATAGACGTATGGCGCCTGATTGTCAAAGTTTGTAGGTAAAATATAGGGGCTGTCCTAGATAACTAGGGAAATTCAAATTTAAGTTAGAATTATCCCTA
>NZ_JAUMZU010000006.1 GCF_030527965.1 Neisseria sp. | reverse complement strand
TAGGGATAATTCTAACTTAAATTTGAATTTCCCTAGTTATCTAGGACAGCCCCATAATTTATTGTCTTTCGGATTGCTGTTGCCGTATCCGCCGTTTTTTAACAACTGAATTTCTTCGGGCTTGGCATAAACGATTTCCTTGCCCAGATGCGGTGCCCCTGCGGCAACGAAATCGCCACCCATACGGTGGTTGGTAATCAGCTGGGCTGCATGAGAGTTGGGTTTAGCTTCTTTTAAATTAGCGGCGCCAAACGCATTAAAAGTGTAGGTTTGCTGGTTAAAATTATTGCCACATAGTTCGGCCAGTGAGCCGCCAAGAGAATAGCCTGTTTGGTAGATAGGGACGTTATCTACTTTTCCAAATGCTTCGGCTATTTTGGTTAAGAACTCAGCATCCTTATACTGCCGGTTGGTATGATCTCGTGCCATCAACATATCAGTTTTAATGTCCGTAATATCTTGCGACCCTCGATGAACAACAATGAGTTCCTTCGTATCTTGCCTTTGATAAACAGCTCCAAAATAACCATTAGATTTATTTTCATACGGTTGCCCAACTACTTTGTAGGTAATTCCATTAAGAGTTATATTGCCTTCGCTATTATCAAAGACTAACTTCCCATCTTTATCTCCATAAATATGATTCGATAATAATGCAAAATCTTGGTTATTCAAGGCCCTCATTTATCTACTCTCCTGATCGTTACCTCTACAAAAAAAACATCTCTTAAAGCAGGATCTAAGCCAGACCCTGTCACTTCATTTTCTTTATAACCTATATCTGAAAACCCTGTACCAGATGCACCAAAAGGGATTGAGTTCATTATTGGATAATTAACCTTAAGGTATTTCTTTATAATTTTGATTCCATGTTCTTCATTTGTTAATTTTTCCAAGTCCTTCGGCCACACATCCGCAGAAAGTATTGTCTCCCTCTTATCTTTTCCTGTCGCTCGCATAGCTGTACCCACACCTAAAAACTGCCACTTACAAATACCCTGTTCATAATAATCCTCATCCAGTGGCGTATCGGTATAAAAATCAGTAATGTAGGTCGTATTGTCAACTTTGGTGTATTTCAATCGTTCGCTGTAGTGCGGATTAATAGTAGAACCAGCAATCCGCGAAGTTGTATAGCTGCAATTCGTCGCCTGATACTGCTCACTACCGCTTACTTTCTGAAATACCAACGGCGCATCTTTAATTTTGACTTCCATCTGATAATGCTGCTTGCGCTTAGGATTAATCTTAACCTGCGGCGGCTTATCGGCATAAGGCAATCCCATATGGTTGTAACCGGGCTTACGTGGCGTTTGTCCGTCTTCCCTGCCCGAGCAGGCGATTAGCGATAAGGCTACGCATAAACCAAGTAATAGAAAAGATTTCATCTTAGATTTCTTTCGCGTATAACGGTAAACCGATGCAGTCTGAACAAAATACAAACAACATGTATTTGCCTGCCGATATTTTTGGATTAATTAAACAGAAATGGAAACGGGCAATTTCAATTTTTTATTTGTCTAGTTTTGTAATGGTTAGTTCAATTATAAAAGTAATCCTCTGCAATCATGGTTAAATCCCCATTAACAGCTACTCCAAAAATTTGCTCAGATCAATATTATTTCAAATAAAATGAAAACACTTAAGTCATTAATTTTTTATATAATTACTTTAACATTTGAGGCTACACATAAAAATATGTGCAGCCCCAAATACATCTCAATTAAGAAAAATTTATTTAATGATGCAGCTATTCAGCCGTTCAATATTATCTAATCATTTTCTCTAGGCTCTTCACTGCTCTCGATATTCTCTTGAGAACTTAAACTTTCCTCTTGGCCATCACTTTCTGCTTCCTCCGGCTCGGCAATGCGTTCCAAGCTAACCAGCGTTTCGCCTTCATCAAGATTAATCAGCCTTACCCCTTGGGCAGCACGGCCGGTTTCGCGAATTTGCTCCACTTTAGTGCGGATCAAAACGCCGCCGCTGGTAATCAGCATCAAATCGTCGCTTTCGTTAACCAACGTAGCCGCCACCAATTTGCCGTTTCGCTCGCCCGTATCGATGGCGATGATACCTTGACCACCTTTGCCTTTGCGGCTGTAATCTGCAATCGGAGTACGCTTGCCATAGCCGTTGGCCGTGGCCGTCAGCACTTGCTGCTCGGTATTATCAGGCGCAGAAACCAGCAGGCTGACAATGCGACCATCTTTAGGAAGGCGCATACCGCGCAAACCGCCGCTACCACGCCCTGAAGGACGCACGCCGTTACCTTTCAGAGCGGCCGTATCATGGTTTTCTTCGCTCTCGCCATCATTTTCAGACAGGCTTTCTGCTTCTTCGTTTTCGGTTTCCGCATCTTCCGCATCACCGTTGCGCTCATAATATTCGTTGAAGCGAATGGCTTTGCCCAAGTTTGAAAACAGCATGATATCGCTGGTACCCGAAGTTTTGGCCACCCCGACCAAAAAATCGCCTTCTTTCAGTGCTATGGCCTTAATACCCTGACTCCGCACATTTTTAAAGGCGGAAAGCTGCACTTTTTTCACCATGCCTTGCGCGGTTGCGAAGAAAACGTATTCATCTTCAGGGAATTCGCGCACCGCCATAATGGCGCTGACTTTTTCGCCTTCATCCAACTGGATGACGTTGTTAATCGGCCGCCCGCGGCTATTGCGGCCGCCTTCGGGCAATTTGTATACTTTAATCCAATGGCATTTACCGAAATTGGTAAAGCACATTAGATAATCATGGGTATTGGCCACAAACAGGGTTTCAATAAAATCTTCGTCTTTGGTGGCGGCGGCTTGTTTGCCGCGGCCGCCGCGCCGTTGCGCTTGGTAATCTGTGGTCGGCTGGGTTTTGATATAGCCGCCATGAGTAAGGGTAACCACCATTTCGCGCGGCGGAATCAGGTCTTCATCGGCAATATCGCCGCCAAACGGATTGATTTCGCTGCGACGCTCATCTCCGAAGTTGGTTTTGATTTCTTCCAATTCTTCGTGGATGATCGAAGTAATCCGTTCCGGTTTGGCAAGAATATCCAAGAAATCAATAATCTGAGCCATAATGGTTTTGTAATCATTAACGATGGTATCCTGATCCAAGCCGGTCAGGTTACGCAAACTCATCCGCAGAATGGCGTCGGCTTGCAAATCGCTCAAATAATAACCACCGCTTTGCAGGCCAAGATTTTCAGACAGGCCTTCCGGACGCGCCATGCTTAAGTCTAAATCGGTACGCGACAACATCTCGCCAACCAAACCTGATTGCCACGGGCGCGCAAGCAATTTTTCTTTTGCTTCCGGCGCGTCGGCAGACTCTTTAATCAGCTGTATCATCTCGTCGATATTCGACAATGCCACAGCCTTACCTTCGGCGATATGGCCTTCATGCCGTGCTTTTTTCAAGCGGAACAAGGTGCGGCGGGTAACCACTTCGCGACGATGACGTAAAAACTCAAACAGAATTTGCTTCAAGTTCAACAAGCGCGGCTGCCCGTCGACCAGAGCCACCATATTGATGCCGAAGCTATCTTGCAGCTGGGTCAATTTATAAAGCTGGTTTAAAACGACTTCGGCATTTTCGTTTCGCTTAAGTTCGATAACCACGCGCATGCCCGATTTATCGGACTCATCGCGTAAATCCGATATGCCTTCCAGCACCTTATCCCGCACCAACTCGCCGATTTTTTCCACCAGCCGGGCTTTGTTTACCTGATAGGGAATTTCATCAATGATAATGGCTTCGCGTTCACCATGCTTGCCGATTTGTTCGATGTGGGTTTTGCCGCGCATAACCGCACGACCGCGGCCGGTTTTATAACCTTCACGCACGCCGCCCAAACCGTAGATGGTAGCGCCGGTGGGAAAATCGGGTGCTTTGATGATGTTAATCAATTCATCAATATCGGTTTCAGGCTCCGATAATAGTTTCAGACAGGCATCAATGGTGTCGGTCAGATTGTGCGGCGGAATATTGGTTGCCATGCCGACGGCAATACCGGAAGAACCGTTAACCAGCAACGCAGGAAAGCGGGTGGGTAATACCAACGGCTCTTGCTCGCTGCCGTCATAGTTGGGGCCGAAATTAACGGTTTCTTCTTCGATGTCGGCCAGCATTTCGTGGGCGATTTTCGCCATACGGATTTCGGTATAGCGCATGGCAGCAGCGCCATCGCCATCCACAGAGCCGAAATTGCCCTGCCCGTCAATCAACACGTAGCGCATGGAAAAATCCTGCGCCATACGCACAATCGTGTCATATACCGCAGAATCGCCATGCGGGTGGTATTTACCAATCACGTCGCCAACGATACGGGCAGATTTCTTATATGCGCTGTTCCAATTGTTTTTCAGCTCGTGCATAGCGTATAAAACCCGACGGTGTACGGGTTTCAAACCATCACGCACATCGGGCAGCGCCCGTCCTACGATTACGCTCATAGCATAATCAAGATAACTGCGGCGCATCTCGTCTTCTAGGCTGATGGGAATGGTTTCTTTGGCGAAGTGGTGATCGTTACGGGTGGTGGCGTCGGTCATGGGTATTCTGACAAATTTATCCGGAAAAAAGTTGTAGGATTCTACCATAGAACACAGAGAAAATCTTCCCGACCCAAGCCTTCCGAACAAGCATTTACGTATACTCTCCGCATATGAAAAATGACTGAAACACAGAGGGGCAAGCGTTTGCCAGCTTACCCACAAAACCTGTGGATAATTTTGTGGACTACTTGTGGGATTCTGGCATTTTTCCCGAAAAATCAGGTATTGCACCAAGGCTGATTAAAAAATAATCAAATAAATATTTCATTTTATTTTCATATACTTAAATCAACTCAAAACTTGTCAAGGGTCAAAATTAAATTTTTTCTTACCTCGTTAAATATGCCGTTTGTCAATGTGGATAAGCAAAAAAAATTATGCATTTTATGCTTGACAAGCATATAAAACAGCGTAAAACCTTATCTCGTAAAGATTTAATTTTTCCCATCTCATGCAAACCGAAAAACCCTCCGCCGTATGCTGGCTTTTTTGTACCGTTATCGATAATTTCGGCGACATCGGCATCAGCTGGCGTCTGGCACAAATCTTAAGCAGAGAACACGGCATTCAAGTGCATCTATGGCTAGATAACGAAGAAGCATTACGCATCCTCTGCCCCGATCTCCCTCCCCTGCCTTGCCGATATCGCGGCATTTACCTAAGGCACTGGCAAGCATCAACTGATGCTGAAGGGATTGATTCGGCACCCATTCCGGATTGGGTCATCGAAACCTTCGCCTGTGATTTGCCGGAAAGCGTGTTAAACATCATGCGGCAGCATCGGCCGCTTTGGCTCAACTGGGAATATCTGAGCGCCGAGCACTGGGCCGAAGCCATGCATGCCAAGCCTTCTCCTCAAACCGACAGCCAGCAGAAATATTTTTGGCTTATGGGGTTTACCGAACGCAGCGGCGGCCTATTACGGGAACATAATTACTGCCATAACATTGATACCGCCAATCTGCGTAAAACCTTAATGCTGCCGCAGAAAAGCACCCCGGAATGGCTTCTGTTCGGCTATGAAAGCCCGATATGGGCAAGATGGCTGCAAACTTGGCAGCAAAACGGGCAGCCTTTAACCCTTTTTCTGGCTGGAAACCAAATTACCGAAAGCCTGCGTCATGCAGGAGCCATTCCCAAATATGCACTGCAAAACGACGGCGACGTTTTTCAGACAGGCATAATTAAGCTGATACGCCTTCCCTTTCTGCCTCAAGACAACTTCGACAGCCTGCTTCACTTATGCGACGGTGTAGTGATACGGGGAGAAGACAGCTTCGTTCGCGCACAATACGCAGCCAAACCTTTTTTCTGGTTTATTTACCCTCAATCAGAAGACGCCCATATCGAAAAACTGCACGCCTTTTGGCAAAAAGCCACCGCCACTTGGCCGCAAACACTACAACAAGCACACCAACTCCTTTCCGATGAATTGAACGGTGCGCTTGATTTAAGCGCAGCAGAACGGCTGAGCGCATGGCAAAGCCTGATGCAGCAGCAGGCGCTTTGGTGCAAACACGCCGAGCTGTGGCGCGCGTCCCTTTTTGCCCAAAACAGCGCCACAGAAAAACTGGTCGCCTTTGCATACCAACACGGCAAATTGCCAAACCACCCGTAAATACGTTAAAATAATACGTTATTTTGTTCCAACATTTTAAGTGAGAATGATCCGATGAAAACCGCTCAAGAATTGCGCGCCGGCAACGTATTTATGGTAGGCAACGACCCGATGGTCGTACAAAAAACCGAATACATCAAAGGCGGGCGCTCCTCTGCCAAAGTAAGCATGAAATTGAAAAACCTGCTTACCGGCGCCGCTACCGAAACCATTTATAAAGCCGACGACAAATTCGACGTTGTGGTATTGGCTCGCAAAAACTGCACATACAGCTATTTTGCCGACCCGATGTATGTATTTATGGATGAAGAATTCAACCAATACGAAGTAGAAGCTGAAAACATCGGAGACAATCTGAAATTCATCGTCGACGGTATGGAAGACGTGTGCGAAGTAACCTTCTACGAAGGCAGCCCGATTTCTGTAGAGTTGCCCACCATTATCGTGCGCGAAGTCGAATATACCGAACCCGCCGTTAAAGGTGATACTTCAGGAAAAGTAATGAAAACGGCCCGCTTGGTCGGTGGCACCGAGATTCAAGTGATGTCATACATCGAAAACGGCGACAAAGTGGAAATCGATACCCGCACCGGCGAATTCCGCAAACGCGCTTAAACACAGCCTCAGCCTGAAGCATGAAAAGTCAAGAATGCCTGTCTGAAAATCTGTTCAGACAGGCATTCTTCCCAAAGATATGCGATAATCTTCAAAATTTTTGACTATAGCAACATTCAGACGAGAACGATTATGTCAGACGAAAAAAGCAAAGCACTTGCCGCCGCCCTCGCCCAAATCGAAAAGAATTTCGGCAAAGGTTCCATTATGAAAATGGACGGCAGCCATCAAGACGAAAACCTCGAAGTCATCTCCACCGGTTCGCTCGGCCTCGATTTAGCGCTTGGCGTCGGAGGCCTGCCTCGCGGCCGCATCGTAGAAATCTACGGCCCCGAATCATCCGGCAAAACCACGCTCTGCCTCGAAACCATCGCCCAATGCCAAAAAAATGGCGGCACTTGCGCCTTTATTGACGCGGAAAACGCCTTCGACCCGATTTATGCCCGCAAACTGGGCGTTAAAGTGGAAGATTTGCTGGTTTCCCAACCGGATACTGGTGAACAGGCCTTGGAAATCTGTGACATGCTCGTACGTAGCGGCGGGGTGGACATGGTGGTAATTGACTCGGTTGCAGCGTTGGTTCCCAAAGCCGAAATCGAAGGCGAAATGGGCGATAGCCACGTCGGCCTACATGCCCGCCTGATGAGCCAAGCCTTGCGCAAACTGACCGGTCATATCAAAAAAACCAATACTTTGGTTGTGTTCATTAACCAAATCCGTATGAAAATCGGCGTGATGTTCGGCAGCCCGGAAACCACTACCGGCGGCAATGCGCTGAAATTCTACGCTTCCGTACGCCTTGACATCCGCCGTACCGGCCAAATCAAAAAAGGCGATGATATATTAGGCAACGAAACCAAAGTTAAAGTGATTAAAAACAAGGTCGCTCCGCCGTTCCGGCAGGCTGAATTTGATATTATGTATGGGGAAGGCATCAGCTGGGAAGGCGAGCTGATTGACCTCGGCGTTAAATACAATATTATCGAAAAATCCGGTGCATGGTATGCCTACAATGACGCCAAAATCGGCCAAGGCAAAGACAACGTGCGCATCTGGTTACAGGATAACGTCGAAGTAGCCAACGAAATAGACCGTAAAATCCGTGAGAAAGCCGGTACAATCGTGCAGATTACCGAAGGAAAACTAGATGAGACCGACGGTAACGAGCCGGAAGAATAAGTTTCTTTAATACAAAGCCTGTCTGAAAACGCTAGGTAAAATAGCCGAAACCGTTTCAGACAGGCTTTTTGATTTATAAGCTTCTCCATTATTTAAGTTCTCTCCCAAAACAGTCGCTACTCTATCACTTTCACCTTTTCACTGCTTTTTATTGTTTTATTTAAAATTTAAAAGAATAGCAAACTCCGTGGATTTTTATACTTATATTTATTTTACCCGCCAGTTTTGTGCCCATATTCCAACCAAAGCGCTTTAACCCAAGACAGCGTCTCTTTCATCAATTCCGGCAGCATTGATATAAAAGATTCGGTTTGCCGCTCGGCATAGACCTGAACTGTTTTTTCAGGATATTGGCACTTGGCCATCCAACGTGCTCTCGGCAGATGATAAGCCGAACTAACCAAAATAATAGATTGTTTACCTTCCAATAAAGAGGCACTTAATTTCAGGTTCAGATAAGTGTTGGAAGATTGGTTTTCCAGCAAAATATGCTTTTCTGGCACTCCGGCCAGCCCCGCCCAAGAACACATGGCTTCTGCCTGATTGCTTCCGTCGCAATCCATTCCACCCGACATCAACAATAATGGCACCTTCCCTTCGCGATAAAGCGTTACCCCAGCCATCACGCGCGAATTTAAACAGCTTCCGCGATTAACGGGATAACCCAGCACCATGGCAACATCAGCGCGAAAAAGTTGCTTCATAGCCAAATATTCCGTACTCCGCGCCATTAGATACAAACCAAATATCGCAATCGCCCACGTTGAAAGTAATACGCATAAAACCTCAATCATAAACCGCCTGTTCCGCCAGATGCTGAAATTGCTTCCAGTCTATCGCGTAAAGCACTGCGCCTTTTTTCCTCTCGCGCACAAGCGGCTGTGAATAATTGGTGGTCGCCTAAAAAAACAAATCGCTCTCTTGCCCGAGTCAAAGCCGTATACAACAATGCTTTGGTCAGGCTTCCTTCCGAACTTAAAACCATTTCATCACCAGAAGGCGGCAAAAGCCAAACCTCCCGATATTCCGACCCTTGGCTTTTATGCACCGTCATGGCAAAAGCCATTTCACAATCAGGCAAGCGGCTTAAAGCAATTTTTCGAAACGTCATGCCATCGGGAAAATAAGCAACCAACGCATCGATACCCGCTTCAATATCTTTCATAATTAAACCGATATCGCCATTAAATAGCTTAACCGTATAATCATTGCGATTAATCATAACCACCTGTCCAGGAAACCAACGCCCTTCATTTTTGATTACGCCAATCTGCTGCAAATACGCCCGATAGGCCTGATTGAATCGTTCTGCATCACGGCGCCATGCCGCCAACACCATAATATCCGTCTGATGCCGAAATGCGGCCTCCACATGGTTTACCGCAACAGCTTCCCAATATGGTTGTTGCAAATGGTAAAATGCCTCAAGCTGCTGCCGGTCGCTCATGTCTTCTATTATATTAATGGCATCGGGAAACCGATCGAACTGCGCTAATGCCTCTGCCACCTTCCCCTTCACAACCGCCCGAGCCAAACAGCCGATTCCACTCCGGTCATCAAATCGGTGACTAACGCTCAATCGCGCAATATTGCCTGATAAAGCAGAATGCCTGTCTGAAACCTCAAAATGATACCCGGACAATACATTGGTAAGGTGCCCTGCCGTATTGGCGTCCAATACGCTGTTTCGTGCTATTTCTGCTAGAACCGCCCCTGCGCCTACGGATGGCAGCTGGTTCTCATCTCCCAATAAAATAACTTTACAGCCGCTTGGTATAGCCGTTAAAAGCTGCAACAACAATTCCGCATCCAACATAGAAGCTTCATCCAACACTAATATATCTAGTGGTAGCGGATTATCAGCATTGAAAAGCGATTCCATATAAGGTGGTCTCAGTTTGAGCAGGCGATGGACGGTCTGCCCTTCCAACCCATATAAATGAGCCAAAACTTTTTGTTCTACATCCAAACCACCCAATGCTCGATGCAAAGCCTTTGTCATATGTGCGGCAGCCTTGCCTGTCGGTGCCGTCAAAGCAATCCGAGGCAAAACCTCACAATCGACACACAATAGGGCAAGCAGTTTGGCAACCGTCGTGGTTTTGCCGGTACCCGGCCCGCCGCTGATCACCATAAAGTTCTGCAAGACAGATAAGGCCGCCGCCACTTTTTGTTCGCGGCTGCCATCATCGCTAAACCACTGATCCAGATAATGGGAAACACGCGCCTCATCCACCGCGACAGGCCTCGCCTGTGCAAGCCGCATGATTTCCTGAGCCAAATCATATTCAAGCCGCCACATTTTCCCTAAAAAAAGCTTATTGCCATCCAATATCAACGGGGAATCGCCGCCCACTCCTACAACGGAATAAGCCTTTTGCAAAACTGCTGTTTCTTTAGCATTCAAATCAACAAAAGAATGCCCTTCCGCCAAAGCAGCAAACAACCTGTCAACAAACGGGGCAATATCTGGCGCCATATCCGGCACCACTTCTCCAAGTAAGCCATGCACCGCTTCGCTGGCAAAATTCAAATCCTGTGCAACCATAATTCATCTACCGAAAATAATGAAATCAATCGAATTATCATACTTTAAATGACAAAATAGTTCTCAGCCCATAACCGCATCATAAAAACCGAATTGAGACCTTAATATTCCAAGTCTTAAACTACCATAAAAATAACCCTCTGAAATATCAATTTCAGAGGGTTGCATTAAAATCCCGAATTATTCGGCAGCAGCCACAACCGCTACGGTAATGGTTGCAACCGCATCGGTATGCAGCGCAACTTCTACTTCATATTCGCCCACTGCTTTGAAGGGGCCTTCAGGTAAGCGTACATTTGCTTTAGCAGCTTCAACACCAAAAGCACGGATAGCTTCGGCGATATCCGCGTTGGTAACCGAACCGAACAAACGGCCGTCGACACCTGCTTTTTGCGAAATGGTTACGGTTTGGCCGTCTAATTTAGCTTGACGCTCTTTAGCATCTGCCAAAATCGCAACTTGCTTGGCTTCCAATTCAGCACGACGTGCTTCAAATTCTTTCAAGTTCGCTTCAGTTGCGCGTTTTGCTTTAGCTTGGGGAATCAAAAAGTTACGAGCATAGCCGTTTTTAACGGTTACCACATCGCCCAGATTGCCCAGGCCGCCGATTTTTTCTAACAAGATAATTTGCATCGTTTAATCCTCCAAATTATTTATGTTGATCGGTGTAAGGCAACAGAGCCAAGAAACGCGCGCGCTTGATTGCGGTAGTCAATTGGCGCTGATAGCGCGCTTTGGTACCTGTGATGCGGGCAGGGATGATTTTGCCGTTTTCAGAAATAAAATCTTTCAGCAAATCCACTTGTTTGTAATCCACTTCTTGGATTTTTTCAGCCGTAAAACGGCAGAATTTTCTACGTTTAAATGATTGACGAGCCATTGTCGTTTAACCTTTATATTCTTGAATATTTTGAATCCGCAGTATCGGTCGAAAAATGCGTTGGCTTCGTTGGGCCAAAAAACCGCTGACTGTAACCTTTACATTTTCACGATGCTGCCATTGTTGGGCCTGTTTACCCAGAATCTTGGCCGGTAATTCAAATTTAACCAGACATTTCTGCCCGTTTTCCATCTGCCAAGATTCATGCTTCAGAATAACTTCCAAAACCGGCACGCCAGCAGGCGTATAACGCAAGGTATCGGTATGGGTTAATTCAGCGGTAAGAAGGAACGCGTTATCCAAATTAAGCTTCTGTAGCTTCTTCTTGAGATACGGCAGCCGCTTCGGCGCTCAACAAGCTTTTAGACTTCTCATCTTTCATCATCGGAGAAGCTTCGGTAACAGCCGCTTTGGTTTTGATGGTTAGGTGACGCAACACCGCATCGTTAAAGCGGAAAGCAGTTTCCAGCTCTTCCACCACTTCAGGTGTTGTTTCGATATTCATCAAAACATAATGTGCTTTGTGAATTTTATTAATCGGGTAAGCCAATTGGCGACGTCCCCAATCTTCCAAACGGTGAATCGTACCGCCGTTTTCGGTAACCAGTGCTTTGTAGCGCTCAACCATGGCGGGCACTTGCTCGCTTTGATCTGGGTGAACGATAAACACGATCTCATAATGACGCATGTTATCTCCTTACGGTTTAAACAGCCTTATTACCATGCGAAGTAAAAGGCAAGGTTGAAAACTTTCGGATTATAGCTTAAATAAGCCCACGCAGACAAGCCTCAAGCCCAATTTCAGACCTGTTGATTATAAAATGCCTGTCTGAATATTTTCAGACAGGCATTTTTCAGTCGTGATTAACATAAACAAAGTGCTTACAGAACGATTTCTTTGCTGGCACCGTTTACTGTTTCTGTAATCGTAAAGGTTTGCTCGCCGGTATTGGCAACCAATTTGGCAGAGACGCCCGCCGCTTGGTTTTCCCACACGATTTCCAACGCTTTTTCTCCTTGCGCCTTAACGAAAAATTCGCCATCAAATGCTTTACAAGTATTGCGGAACTTCAGCAAATTAAACAATTTCTGAACCACGGGGCGTTGAACGGTTTCATCAATTTCCGCCAGTGAATAATAGTGGCGGTTGATATTCCGGCCTTCTTTCGTGTTTTCCAACAATTCGATGTCGTTTGCTCCAGCCAGCAAGCCAACGTAATAGATTTGCGGAATACCCGGTGCGAAGCATTGCAATACGCGCGCCAGTAGATACGCTTGGTCGTTATTACCCAAAGCGGAATAATAAGTACAGTTGATTTGATAGATATCCAGATTGTTATATTCGGCGCTGCTGTATTTCTTTTTCACGTTTGCGCCTTGCGCATACAAAGCCTCGCGTGTGGCTTCGCACTCTTCGTCGGTCATCAAATCTTTTACGTCAACCACGCCGATGCCGTCGTGCGTATCCAGAGTGGTGAATTGTTTGCGCGGACAAATCTCCATCCAGTGAACCAATCGGTCAACTCGGCCGCTGAATAAAGTATGCAACACCAGCATCGGCAGAGCAAAATCGTATACATAATAGTCATGCTCGGCGATTTTGAGCTGGATTGTGTAATGTTCGTGAATCTCCGGCAATACAGTTACGTTGTATTTATCCAGCACGTCGGTGCATTCTTTTAGCGTTTCCCAAATTTCCGGTTCTACAAAGAAGCAGTTGGTGCCGATTTTCTTGTTTGCATAGGCAAACGCATCCAAACGGATAATCGAAGCGCCTTGTTTACTCAAAAATTCCAGATTGTCTTTGATGAATTTTTTGGTAACCGGATGGGTAACGTCTAAGTCTACCTGCTGTTCATCAAAGGTACACCACACTTTTTCACTGGTACCGTCGGCAAATTCGGCCATGCGATAAGGTGCGCGCGGTTTGCGTTTATAAATCAAATCGACTTGCTCTTCGGTCGGCTCTCCATTAGGCCAGAATTGTTTGTAGCGGATAAACAGGTCACGCCATTCGGAAGCATCTTTTTTCTGTTGAAAATCTTGGAAATAAGGAGATTGAGCCGAAATATGGTTTACCATGAAATCGAACATCAAGTAATAATCTTTCGCCAGTGCGTTCACATCGTCCCAGCCGCCGAATGCAGGATCAACTTTAGTGTAATCCATCGGTGCGAAACCGCGGTCGCCCGAAGAAGGGAAAAACGGTAGGATATGAACGCCGCCAATCACGCCTTTCATATACTTTTCTAATACATTTTTCAAATCTTTCAAGTTATTACCTAAACTATCCGCATAGGTGATCAACATGGCTTCATTTTTCAATTGCATTGCATTTCCTTCTGCACATTTTGGGGTTATTAAATTAGGTTGGACGAGAGAATACGACAAGATGACTGTCTTTATCTCTGCTTAATATCAAATTTATTACTCATAATGTATCATTTTTTTGTAAATTTATTACGCGGCGCAATATAGCATATCGAATACTTTTAGGCATTATTTTTCAAACGGTTTCAGAAAAAAGGCGACTCTGCTAAGATATAAGCCTTAATACAGACGATATTTAGAATACTTATAAGCATAAGGAGTTTACATGACCAAAAGCATCATTCACACCGATAACGCACCGGCTGCTATCGGCGCATACAGCCAAGCCGTACGCGTGGGAGATACGGTTTACATGAGCGGCCAGATTCCGTTGGATCCGGCTAGCATGACCGTAGTAGGCAGCGGCAATTTCGCATCAGAAGCCCATCAAGTTTTTAAAAACCTACAAGCTGTAGCGGAAGCGGCAGGAGGCACGCTGGACGACATTGTGAAATTAAACGCCTATCTGACTGATTTGAGTAATTTTGCTACTTTTAACGAAATCATGTCGCAATATTTCAGCCAACCTTTTCCCGCCCGCGCTGCCGTCGGCGTTGCCTCCCTCCCCAAAGGCGTGCAAGTCGAAGCGGAAGCCGTTTTAGTATTGAACGACTAAGCCCGTTCTATTTATAATAAAGCCTGTCTGAAATTAGTTTTTATTTTCAGACAGGCTTTATCATCTATAACATTTTCCAACCCTTCACCTGACACCATGGCCCACTACGCAATTGGCGACATACAAGGCTGCTACGACGAATTGCAGCTTCTGCTCCACAAAATCGGTTTCAATCATGGCATTGATACACTCTGGCTAGTAGGCGACATCGTCAACCGAGGCCCCAAATCTTTGGAAGCGCTGGAATTTTGTATGGCACACGAAAGCAGCGTTCAGATTGTGCTCGGCAATCATGATCTCCACTTATTGGCTCTCTTATATGGCTACGGTAAACTCAAGCGCAGCGACACACTGACCGACATTCTCAATCACCCCGACAGCAAAAAAATGCGCAATTGGCTGCGTCATCAGCCTTTCATGCGGAAAACCGAAAACTATGTATTGGCACACGCAGGCCTGTTGCCGCAATGGACAACCGACTTAGCCCAAGAATTGGCTCAAGAACTATCCGAAACCCTTCAAGGCAAACATGCCAAAGCGTATTTTGCCAATATGTATGGCAACACACCGAAAGCCTGGTCGCCCAAACTGAAAGGCCAGGAGCGCCTGCGCATGATTACCAACGTTTTTACCCGCATGCGCGCCCTGACGCTGAAAAACGAGCTGGACTACGAATTCAAAGCCCCTCCCTCAGAAATGCCCAAAGGTTTGCGCCCTTGGTTTGAAGCACCGGACCGCCAACACACCGAACACACGATTGTATTCGGCCATTGGTCTGCCCTCGGCTATCTCGACGCCAAACACGTTATCGCCCTGGATACCGGTGCGCTATGGGGCGGCTGCCTGACAGCGGTCAATCTGGCGGATCACAGCATTACCCAGGTCGATTCGCTCAAAAGCGACTAACACACCCGTCCGCCCAATGCCTGTCTGAAAAAGCGGTCTAGCGGCATTATTGTTGTTATACGCATTTTCCCTTACAATTCCCGCTTTCTTTTGAAGAATGAATCGTTTTATGAACAACGCGTCCGAGCAAGCTTCATGGGCTCTATACAAACGGCTGGCCGTTTATCTTAAAGGCTATTGGAAAATATTCGCTGTAGCCGTTGTCGCCATGATTGTTGTAGCTGCCACCGCGCCTCTGTTTGCCTATCTGATCAAACCGCTCATCAACGAAGGTTTCGTTGAAAAAAACATGGAAAAGATGGCCTGGCTACCTTTGGCCATCGTCGGTTTGTTTATCCTGCGCGGTGTATTCAACTTCATCAACGAATATACAACCAGCTATCTCTCCAGCCATTTAGTTCAACAAATCCGCCAACAGATGTTTGCCAAACTGATGCGCCTGCCAACCGGCTATTTCGGAGAAAACTCCAGCGGGCGGGTTATGTCGCGCATCCTTAATGATGCCAGCCAAATCAGCGACGCCGGCTTCAATGTGATTACCGTCGTTGCCAAAGACGGCATCAGCTTGGTCGGTTTACTGTGCCTGCTGCTGTATCTGGATTGGCGGCTAACCCTGATTACCTTCATCGCCCTACCCATTGTCGCCCTTTGTGTGCGACTGGTTAGCAAACGCCTGCGCAGACTCTCCAATCAGAACCAGCAGCAAATGGGCGTGATGACCCAAGTTTTGAGCGAAAGCGTCAGCGGCACCCGCGTCATCAAAGTATACGGCGGGCAAAAGCATGAATCCGCCCGTTTTGACCATGCAACCAACCTCGTACGCAGAAACAACGTCAAGCAAACCTCGGCCAGCTCGATCAACAGCGCTGTTACTCAATTGATGATCGCGACCGCACTGGCACTGATTCTTTACTTCGCCGCCAGACAAGCCCGGACAGAAGGGTTCAGCGCCGGCGATTTCATGTCGTTTTTATCGGCCATGATGATGATGTTTGATCCCATCAAACGCATTACCAGCGTGATGCAATCTTTACAACGCGGCCTGGCCGCGGCCGACAGCGTGTTCACATTTTTAGACGAACCGGAAGAAACCGACGGCGGCACGCAAATCCTACCGGCAGCGGCAGGAGACATCGAGTTTGACCACATCCTGCACCGTTATCACGGAGCCGAACGCAACAGCTTAAACGGCCTCAGCCTGAAAGTACCGCAAGGCAAGGTAACCGCACTCGTTGGTGCTTCCGGCTGCGGTAAAACCACGCTGGCCAACCTTTTGCCCCGCTTTTTCAACCCGACCGAAGGTTGCGTGAAAATCGACGGCACCGATATCCGCGATTACACACTGGAAAGCCTGCGCAGCCAGATAGCTATTGTTACCCAAGATGTGGTGCTGTTTAACGACACTGTAGCCAACAACATCGCTTACGGCGAATTGGGCAAAGCAAGCGAAGCAGATATTGTGAATGCCGCCAAAGCAGCCAACGCATGGGAATTCATCCAAAACATGCCGCAAGGCCTGCATACGGAAATCGGCGAAAACGGCCTGAAACTCTCCGGCGGACAGCGCCAACGTCTGGCGATTGCCCGCGCCTTGCTGAAAAACGCCCCTATTCTGATTCTCGACGAAGCCACCAGTGCGCTGGATAACGAATCAGAACGCCTGGTTCAGGCCGCCTTGGAAAAACTGATGCAAAACCGCACGACCATCGTTATCGCTCACCGTCTTTCCACCATAGAAAACGCCGATACCATCGTCGTCATGCATGAAGGCCGCATCGTCGAACAAGGCACGCACACCGAACTACTCGCATTGGGCGGCCGATACGCCGATTTGCACAATCTGCAATTTCACGACCAATAATCCGGCTTCCCCGCGAAGCTCAATGCCTGTCTGAAAATCCCCCGCTCCAGCAGAGCCGTATTTTCAGACAGGCATCTGGTCGGAAACTTGCTCCGATTACATTTTCCATTTCAATTTAGGATACATACATCATGGCAGCATTCAACACTCAAACCGTTTTGTCCGTACACCACTGGACCGACGCTTATTTCACCTTTACCTGCACCCGCGACGAAAGCCTGCGCTTCGAAAACGGCCAATTCGTGATGGTTGGCCTGATGGTGGACGGCAAACCGCTGATGCGTGCCTATAGCGTTGCCAGCGCCAACTGGGAAGAACATTTAGAATTTTTCAGCATTAAAGTCCAAGACGGCCCTCTGACCAGCCGTTTACAACATCTAAAAGTAGGCGATGAAGTGCTGATTAGCAAAAAACCCACCGGCACCCTGATTCTGGGCGACTTGAATCCGGGCAAGCACCTCTACCTCTTATCCACAGGTACCGGTATAGCGCCCTTTTTAAGCGTAACCAAAGACCCGGAAGTATACGAGCAATTTGAAAAGGTTATTCTGGTGCACGGCGTGCGGTATAAAAAAGACTTGGCCTATTACGACCGCTTTACCCAAGAATTGCCGCAACACGAGTATTTGGGCGAGATGGTTAGGGAAAAACTGATTTATTATCCGGTGGTATCGCGCGAAGAATATCCGCATCGCGGCCATCTGACCGATTTGATGCGTTCGGGTAAACTCTTCGAAGACATCGGCCTGCCACCCATTAACCCGCAAGACGACCGCGCCATGCTTTGCGGCAGCCCCGCCATGTTAAAAGACACAAGCACGGTATTAAACGAATTCGGCCTGACCGTATCACCCAAAATGGGTCAGCGTGGGGATTACCTGATTGAGCGTGCATTTGTCGATCAATAACCGATTGACAGTTAAATATTTTTAAATCATTAATTATTCTGAAACGATAATTTCACCTGAGCCTGCACCTTATCGTTTCAGAAATAAAATGCTGTTAAATAATACGGCCGTTTTTGCAAAATTTTCTTACATATAAATTAAGGAAGCTCTACCTATACTTTCCGGCAAAACAGACAGCAAATTTTTCAAAACGCAAAAAGCCATAAAACCATGCAAAACCTCATTACCCTTGCGATGATTCTCACGCCTCTTTTTATAGGCTATTTCATCCGCCTGCCGAAGTCTTGCATGGTTTTTACAGACAGGCTGTTGAATGTTTTAATCTACGTCATTTTAACGCTCATCGGCGTTTCCCTTTCTCAAGTCAGAAACCTCGGCAGCCAGATTGACTTTATTGCATTCATGGCCGTGGCTTTAGCCATATGTGTATTAGGTGCCAATCTTTTGATTCTGATGTGGTTTGACCGAAAATACCCTTGGCAAAACCACATCAATCACAACGGTAAAAAAGCCCGAATCGGTATCGGAGGCAGCATCAAGCAACTCGCCTGCATCTTTTTCGGCTTAGCCTTCGGCAAATTGATGTCCGGCATCTGGTTGCCTCCCGAATCAACCAGCACCTATGCCCTGATGCTGCTCATATTACTAGTCGGCATCCAGCTTGGAGGCAGCAGCATGACGTTGCGACAAGTTTTGCTCAACCGGCGCGGCGTGCAAATCAGTTTGCTGTTAATATTGTCTTCATTCTTAGGCGGAATTTTATTCTGCATACTCGCACCCGATGTGTCTTTCGGCCAAGCCCTGGCGCTTTCCTCCGGTTTCGGCTGGTATTCTCTTTCCGGCATCGTCATGACTGAAGCCTACGGGCCGGTTTGGGGCAGCATTGCCCTATTAAATGATTTAATCCGCGAATTTTTTGCACTGATATTTATTCCGCTCATTATGCGCCGCTATCCAAGCGCCGCCATCGGCATCGGCGGCGCCACCAGCATGGATTTTACCCTGCCGGTTATTCAGAGTGCCGGCGGCTTGGCCGCGGTTCCTCTGGCCATTAGCTTCGGCTTTATCATTAATTTGGTTGCACCTTTTTTAATGCTGGTTTTTTCCAATTTGTAAGCAGGATATATGTGATATGCCTAGAAACAAAAGACACGAACGGATTATCCGTCTGGTACGCGAAAACGGCTTTATGCCGATTGACGAGCTGGCACACAGACTGGAAGTAACGCCGCAAACCATACGGCGCGACATCAATATCTTGAGTGAAGAAAAAGTATTGCGGCGCTACCACGGCGGTGCGGCCATCGGCGACGAAACCGGCAATCCGGATTTTTTATCGAAGAAAAACACCATGAAAGCGGAGAAAATGCGGATAGGCGATGCGCTGGCCGCTCATATTCCCGACGGCGCCACCTTGTTTCTCAGCATCGGCACAACCATCGAAGCCGTTACGGATGCTTTAGTGAAACAACGCAAAAACCTCTGCATCATCACCAACAACATTCATGTGGCGGCCACCGCCTCCAGCCGCATTGATTATTCCGTATTGATTACCTCCGGCGTCGTTCGCCCGCTTGACGGCGGTGTAACCGGCGTTGCGACGATGGATTTTATCAAGCAGTTTAAAGTCGACTATGCCGTATTGAGCGCTTCCGCCGTCGAAGAAGACGGCTCCTTGTTTGATTCGGATTATAAAGAAGTCAGCGTGATGCAGGCCATGATGGAAAACGCCCGCGTACGTTATCTCGCCGCCGATCACAGCAAATTCGGCAAAAGCGCCCTCGTGCGGATGGCAGACATTACGGAATTTGACGCCGTATTTACCGATCAGGCTTTAAGCCCGATGCTTACCGGCAAACTGACCGATGCCGGTTCTAAATATGTTATTGCCGAATAAATCCTACCGTAAATCAGAACTGGCATCTTTCCGTAACTTATGACATAATTGCCGCCCTGTCTGCGTTAAAGCAGGCATGATCGGAGTTTGCACAGGTTTCAGGCTTGGCAAACTTGTCCGAACCGAAAGGTTCATTATTATTTTCCGGAGTTTTATCATGGCCTTGTCCATCGAACAAAAAGCACAAATTGTTAAAGATTTCCAACGCAAAGAAGGCGACACTGGCTCTTCTGAAGTGCAAGTTGCATTGTTGACTTTCCGCATCAACGATCTGACTCCCCACTTCAAAGCCAACCCGAAAGACCATCACAGCCGTCGCGGCCTGTTGAAAATGGTAAGCGCGCGTCGTCGTCTGTTGTCTTATCTGCGCCGCACCAAACCCGATACTTATCGCGAGCTGATCGGCCGCTTGGGTCTGCGCAAATAATCACGATGTGCTTAATCAATCAAAATGCCTGTCTGAATCTTTTCAGACAGGCATTTTGATTCCAGCATGCCCAGCAAACAGCATTTCATCTGCCACAAATAGCATATATCACCAAATACCATCAAAAGAGAAACATCATATTCCAGATAAAACACCTAAATCACATAAATCGGCCACAATCCTTTCAGATTGGCTGACAATCCTGTTTTTTCCACCCTCGTCTCTCAACCACCATACCGTTCAGTTACAATAACCGCATTTTTGTAATTCCGAAAGCAACGTTATGGCACATATACTGGTTATCAACGGCCCCAACCTTAATTTACTCGGCACTCGAGAACCGCATATCTACGGCGCAGAGACGCTGGATGATGTTTGCAACAATTTGAATAAGATTGCCGCCGAAGTCGATACCAGCATAGACCATTTCCAAAGCAACAGTGAAGGCGACATCGTAACCCGCATCCAAGCAGCACGCGGCAACACCGATATGATTATTATCAATGCCGGCGCATATACCCATACCAGCGTTGCCATCCGCGATGCACTTGCCGGCGTCGGCATTCCCTTTGTCGAAGTGCATATTTCCAACGTACACAGCCGCGAAGCCTTCCGTCATCATTCCTACCTTTCCGATCAAGCCGTTGGCGTCATCGTAGGCTTGGGCACCTATGGCTATGAAGCCGCCCTGCGTTTTTGCGCGCGCCACCTGAAAGCCATCAAATGATTAACGGCCTGACCCGCGTCATTGCGCACATCGGCTACCCGACCCAAACGTTTAAATCGCCGATGATTTACAACCCTTATTTCAAACATTCCGGCATCAATGCCGTAGTGGTGCCTTTTGCCTGCGAAGCTAATAATTATCCTGTTTTTTTGCGAGCCATTTTCGGCAACCGCAATACGGCCGGAGCTTTAATTACCATGCCGCATAAAGTTGCCACTACCGAATTGTTAGACAGCCACTCCGCGACCGTAGAAATTGCGGGGTCGTGCAATGCCGTGCGCCTCGGCGCCGATGGACAACTCGAAGGCGATATGTTTGACGGGGAAGGATTCGTGCGCGGCATTCGCCGCAAGGGTTTCGCTCCCCAAGGCAAAGCTGCTTTGATTATCGGCAGCGGCGGGGTGGGGTCGGCCATTGCCGCCTCTCTGGCTGCCGCAGGCGTAGCAAAGCTCGCCCTATTTGACACTTGCTTGAATGTTGCTGAAAAATTAGCCGGCAGATTGCTTCGCCATTACCCCGAATTAACCGTGGAAATCAGCAATAATGATGCCGCCGGTTTCGATTTAATCGTCAACGCAACGCCGTTGGGCATGTATGAAACCGACCCGCTGCCAACCGACGTTTCCCGTATCGCGCCGGAAACATTTGTCGGCGAAGTGGTCTTAAAAGAAGAGATGACGCCTTTTCTACGCTCCGCTGCCGCCCGTGGCTGTCGAGTTCAGGTTGGTACGGATATGCTGTTTGAACAAATACCGGCTTATCTGGAATATTTCGGTCTCCCCACCACCACGCCGGAAAACCTGCGGCAGCTTGCCGAGCTTGATTGACGAGCGATTGGGTGCTGTCATTCAACAGCAGAATAATCATTCGGGCAATTTTATAGAGGAGCAATATCATGTTTTCAAAAGAAGTCTATCAAAACAGATACACCATCATCTTTACATCAGCAGCAATCATCGGTTTTCTGGCAGGCATTGCCGTAGGGTTAAACAGTTTGAAATAACGCCTCGTTGCCGCAGCAATCCCAATGCCTGTCTGAAAAATTTTCAGACAGGCATTTAAGAGAATAAAAAACCGTCGGCAACGGCCGATACCTTTACCTGACACCCGCATTAGTTAAAACCGCTTCATTCACAATCTACCCGAATCAAAACCAGACTATGACGCACACACACGAAATCAATATCCGAACCCTACTCGACAACCGCCCCGTCGGCCGCTACCAAAAGCTGGTTATCTTCCTCTGCTTCCTGATTGTGGTAATGGATGGTTTCGATGTTGCCATCATGGGCTTCGTCGCACCTTCCCTGAAAGAAGCATGGCACCTGAGCAATAATGCGCTGGCACCCGTGCTCAGCGCCGCTTTGGCTGGGCTTTCGATAGGCGCGTTGATAGCCGGCCCGTTGGCCGACCGTTTCGGTCGCCGCAAAGTGCTGATTGCCAACGTGCTGACCTTCGGCTTGTTTACTCTGCTTGTCGCCACTGCCGACACACTGGATCACATGGTGGCATACCGCTTTATCGCCGGCTGCGCCATGGGTGGCATCATGCCCAATGCCGCAACGCTGGCCACCGAATTTTCGCCCGCTCGCAGTAGAGCGCTGTTGGTTACCATCGTATTTGCCGGCTTTACCGTCGGCGCAGCCGGCGGCGGCTTTCTGGCAGCCGGATTGATTCCCCATTTAGGCTGGCACAGCGTATTCTGGGTCGGCGGTATTTCACCATTATTGCTAAGCTTGGTGCTCTGGGCGCTGCTGCCCGAATCCATCGGCTTTCTGGTACACAAAAGCGGCGAAACCGCCCACATTCGCAAAATCGTAGAAAAATGCGCGCCCAACACAACCACCGAGCACAGCACCTTTACCCTGCCTCTACCGCCTAAAACCAAGGGCAATCCGATAAAAACCGTGCTAAACAGCCATTACCGCATCGGCAGCATCCTGATTTGGTCGGCCTATTTCATGCACCTTTTCCTCGTTTACCTGTTGGGAAGCTGGATGCCCACCATGTTAAAAGAATCCGGAATGACAGCGGCTCAAGCCAGCATTATTTCCGCCATGTTTCAACTGGGCGGCCCGCTCGGCTCCGTGCTGCTCGGCTGGCTGATGGATCGTTTCAATCCCAACCGCGTACTCGGCTTTGCTTATCTCACCGGCGCAGCCATGCTCGTGTTAATCAGCAATATCGGCCAGCAATACGCCTTGTTGTGCCTTCTTGCCTTCATTATCGGCGCAGCACTCAACGGCGGCGGCACCGGTATGAATGCTCTTTCCAGCATGTTTTTCCCTTTACCGGCCCGCGCAACGGGCAACGGCTGGATGCACGGGCTCGGACGCATCGGCGCATTCTTATCCGCTTTTGTCGGCGCATGGTTGCTCGATTGGGGTTGGAACTTCAGCGAAATTGCGATTGCCCTAACCCTGCCCGCGATAGCCATTACGCTATTGCTGGCTTTTAAATCTTACTATTACCGCCGACGCAACACCCCGTAACCGGCTCGAATCTGTTAAGCTATCGTTCCATGCCTGTCTGAAAGGAGACCTTACATGCAGCTTTATCTCAGCGCCACCTCACCCTTTGGCCGCATTTGCCTGATTTGCGCTTTACTCCGACAACGCAACGACATCCTCCTTAATTTCGTCAACCCGTGGGAAAACCCTGCCGAATTGGCCGAACAAAACCCGTTCGGCCAGATTCCGGTGCTGCAAACCGACGAGGGGCCCGTTATTTACAATACACACCTCATCTGCCAATATTTGCACAACGATACGCCCTCTGCCGAAGATCTGGCCGTATCCGGCTATGCCGTCAGCCTGCTCGATAACACCATCCAAGCGCTCAAACTCGTTCGGTTTAAAACCGAAAATAGCGACGACCACCCTCTGGTCGACCGCTGTTTCAACGCAGTGAAACGCGCTTTGCCGCAGGCGCCGGCATTCGATGCCTCCACAACCAACTGGCCGCAAATCATGTTGGGCATTGTATTGCTAACGGTAAAACTGCGTTACCCGGAGCTATTCAGCCAACATGCACGCCCCGACACTGCCGACACCGTAGCACAATTCGAGCAGCGCGACTTCATTCGCCAAACCGATCCTGCCGCGTTGGAGCGCAAACCCGCCACTGTCGGCGATGTTTTATAATGAACGCCCCGTCAACACCTATCTGAGAAAGGATTCTCCCATGACTTCCGCCACCTCAATCTACGATTTCACCATGCGCGACGCACAAGGCAAAGAAATCAGCCTTTCTGAATATAAAGGCAAGGTCGTGTTAATCGTAAACACCGCCACCCGTTGCGGCTTGACTCCGCAATATGAAAAGCTGCAACAGCTCTATGAAAAATTCCAACCGATGGGGCTGGAAATTTTGGATTTCCCCTGCAACCAATTCCGCGAGCAAGCTCCCGAATCCGGCGACGAAATCGCCAAAATCTGCCAGATGAAGTTCGGTACCAAATTCAAAATTTTCGATAAAATCGAAGTCAACGGCCCCAACGAAAGCCCACTTTACGCCTATCTGAAAGCTCAAAAACCGGAAGACAAAGGCGGCAGCAGCATGAAAGAATTCTTGCTCAAACTCGCTTCCCTGGGCGAAAAACGCGAAGGCAGCGACATCAAATGGAATTTCACCAAATTCCTCATCAACCGCCAAGGCGAAGTGGTGGAGCGGTTCGCACCCAGCATAAAACCCTCTGAAATCATTGATGATCTGGAATTGCTGCTTTCTTAAAGCCGCCGATTTAAAATGCCTGTCTGAAACTTTTCAGACAGGCATTGACAGTTAAAGCCCATACTTCAGCCAAGTCGTTTGCCAAACAAAACAACCTGTGCCCTCCCCAAACACTTTAACCGACACAATAAAAAAATGAAAAAAGCACTAATCGAAATGAATCCCAAAGAAGCCTCGCTGATTGCCGCCATTATCGTCGGCATCATGGGCGTAACCATCATCAGCTTCGAATGGGTACCGCACCTGTCCATTATTCTGGTTTTATGCGGGCTGATGATGTTTGGCCGCCTGCGCGGCATCTGTTTTGCCGCCATGCAAAAGCAAATGGCAACCGGCGTCATGTCTGGCATCGGAGCGATTTATCTGTTTTTCTTCATCGGCTTGCTGGTTTCCGCATTGATGATGTCCGGCGCGATTCCCACGCTGATGTATTACGGCTTCGAGCTCATCTCGCCCAACTATTTCTATCTTTCTGCCTTCCTGCTCACTTCCACCGTCGGCATTGCCATCGGCAGCAGCCTTACCTCCTGCGCCACCGTCGGCGTCGCCTTTATCGGCATGGGGCATGTGTTTCACGCCGAACCGGCCATCACCGCGGGTGCCATTGTTTCCGGCGCCTTCTTCGGCGACAAAATGTCTCCGCTATCCGATACGACCGGTATCGCTGCCTCTATCGTCGGCATCGACCTGTTCGAGCATATCCGTAACATGATGTACACCACGGTACCGGCCTTTATCCTAACCGCCCTCCTTCTCGTCATCTTCGCCGGTCATACTTCCGCCGCCAATCTCGACAACATCGCCGCCATGAAGCAAGCTCTGATTGCCAGCGGATTGGTACACGGCTATGCTCTTTTGCCCTTTGCCGTATTGGTTATCCTTGCCTTACGAAAAGTCAACGCCATCTATACCATCATCGCAACCATTGTTGTTGCTCTGATGATTACCTACAGCCACAGTAAACCGGGCGCTAGCGAGTTGGGCGCTTGGTTTTTTACCGGTTACAAACCAAGCATTGATTTAGGCCAAACCGGCAGCCTACTTAGCCGCGGCGGCGTACAAAGCATGTTTTTCACCCAAACCATCGTCATCTTGGCTCTCAGCCTCGGCGGCCTGTTACATGCGCTCGGCATTCTCCCCGCCTTACTGCAAGGCATCCGCCATCTGCTGACCACAGCAGGCCGTGCCACCTTCTCCGTAGCCGCCACCGGCCTTGGCGTTAATATTCTTATCGGCGAACAATACCTCAGCCTGATGCTGGCCGGCGAAACCTTCAAACCCATTTACGACAAACTGCACCTGCACCCACGCAACCTTTCCCGTACCCTGGAAGACGCGGGCACCGTTATCAACCCACTGGTACCGTGGAGCGTATGCGGCGTTTTTATCAGCCATACTCTCGGCGTGTCCGTACTCGACTATCTGCCTTATTCTTTTTTCTGTTACCTCTGCTTGGTATTAACCCTATTATTCGGTTTCAGCGGCCTGACCATCAGCAAAAAAGAAGCCTGAAACCGCTTACTTGTTTAATCAAAAAGCCTGTCTGAAAAGCATTCAGACAGGCTTTTGATTATCAGATAATACGATTAAAACTTCTTACTCAAAGAAAAGCGTAGCGTCCTGCCCGGGGCAGGCATATTGGCTCGGGCTAACGGATCAAAGTAATAACGGTTTGTCAGATTGCTGCCGGTAAATTCAATGCTCAAATCATTTTTGAAATTGTATTTCACATAAGCATCGATAATCGTCGCCGCATACCACGGCACCGAGCCGTTTAATGCGGCAATGTCTGTTGAACGGCTACCATCCAGATACTTTTTAACATAATCTTCCGCCTCTTTCGAACGTTTATAGCCGGTGTGGAATGTCAGCCGGCTGCCCATTTCCAGCTTACGGTCAAAAAACCGCCCGCCCAATAATACGTTAAAGGTATATTTCGGCAACGCCATGTTATACATATAACCGCCCGGAAAACCACCCTCAACACATAAAGGCGATTTACCATAATACACATCAACCAGCGCCGCTTCGTTGGAATCGCAAACACGATTGTTCAACACATAATTCGCGCCCGCTTCGGCAAAAAACCGGCCGTTATCATAGCGGCCCGACAGTTCCAGACCTGAAGTGCTCCACTTGTCACGCTGGATAAATTCAAGATTGTCTCCCCGGTCTATCGCATTTCGGATCGTATTTCTATAATAAGCCAGCTTGATATCGGCGCTTTCCGCTTTGCCCGGCAAAATATCACGCAGATTATGCACATAACCGAATTCCAAATTGGTGCCGACCTCCGGCTTTCTCTTATAACCCTGAGCAGAAGAGCTGAAGCCGGATGTGCTCTCGAATATGCTGGGCATACGGGTATTTTGTGCCCAACGGCCATACAGCCGTATATTGTCGGTCAGCCGGTAGGAAATAGAAAAAATAGGTGACCAAGCATGACCTTTACGCTTCTCAACTCGCTTCTGCTTCCAACCTGAATGCTCCAAGGCTGCCATTTGCTTGCGATTCTCTATAATCCGAGCCTTCATTGCTGCCAACTCTTGAGTACCAGTACCCGTAGAACCCGGCCTCAGTGATTCTTGCCTTAGAGTATATTCGTCTGAATAAACCAATCTAGCTAATTCCGCGTACCGCGGATACACTCCGTCTGTAATCGAATCAATGCGCTCCATATGCTGTGTTTTATCTGCACCGGACGCAACAAATTGATACGGAACCACAATACCCAGCTCTTTGGCTTTACCGTTTAAAAACGGATTATCCGCACGTGATATTTTGCCGTATTCATCACGAGGAAGATAATAAATAGGATGTGAACCATTAGAGCTATTAGTTTCACGATAAGCCCATTCATTGGCCTGAGCTTCAGACGCGCCTTGGCGGAGATATTCTGCCTTTTCTTCCTGATTGATATTTTCCGGTCTATTATAGGGTATACCATACGCCGTTTCTCCCGCTAAAGCATTTTCCGCGAAAGATAAATCTTCATCGGAAAGGTTCCTTTTCATCGAAAGATTGTGTGATTCGAGCATATTTCTGGATTCTCCACTGCCGTTTCTTTCCACATCTCTTCTCAGACCATCTTCAAATATCGATTGTAATGATGTCACTTTTGACAGAGCATTATTGACCAAATCATCGATTACATCGTAATGGTTATAACGTGCTCCGGCATTGATACTCAACCTCTCTGTCGGCTGCCAGTCAAAATTAAAATGGCCTTGATATTCGTTCCGCCGGCCTTGGCGCGGCACGCTTGCGAAAGGCAATTCATAACCCGCAAGCACCTTCCAGTCTTCATCCGGACTGCCCAGCTTTTCATGCTGAAAACTGCCACCTACCGTCAGATTCAATTTATCCAGCAGACGCATTTTATTGGAAAACTGAACGCCCCAGCGGTTATCCAGGCTTTTAATAAAAGAACCCGCCACTACTTCCCTGGTGGATTTATCATCTCTTACATCTTTATGATTTTTCACATATGCAAAATCATAAACATTGCCTCCCGAATTATGCAAATCCATTCTCGCCTGATTTTTCCAGATGCCCGCTTCCAAATCAATCCAGCGATTCCCCGGCTTCCAATGGTAATCCAAGGTATAAGTCCCCATCCTGATGCGGCTTAACGGCCACTGCGGCATAGTAAACTGCCCATCTTTAAGCAATCCCGTATTGCGCGAAGGCATAATCTCGCCATAACGGCTGTCCAGATAACGGTACCCCAGCCTGATCGCTTGATTCTCCGTAGGCTTCAACGTTCCTTTAACCAAAAACGAACGGTTATCCAGTGAGGTATTCATAACTTCTCCTCCGCTGGCAAACATATTGTCTAATGTCGTTGCATTTGGCGATGAAAAACCCGGCCCACGTACACCGCCGCCAAAATAAAGCTTCGCATAATGATCACGCCCGCCCTTGCCGGCATAATAATTGCCATGATAGCGATAGGCATACGCCGCCACCAACTCCCCCCAATCCGATTTCCCCGCCACCGCAATCCGCCCGGCCTGATCATGTCCGAAACTATTGTTTTTTTGCTTGCCGGGTAGAACGTATGTTTTGGCGCGCAGCCCAGCTCGGCCATCATCTGAAAGGTATGGCCACTCTTTACCAATCACGCTCATATCCGGCAAACGCTCTTTAGCCATATTGTTGCCCGCTTCCAGACGAATGTCTGCCCCGATCTTCCGGCCCGGTTTCAAAACGTCATCCGCCTCCAGCGTTTTTAAGGCGATACCACCGCCTACCGAACTCTGAAATCCCCGCGTCAGCGACGCACCTTTCTCTACCCTAATGCTACTGATCAGCATCGGATCAATATAGCTGCGGTTATTCGCTCCGTAATAACCCCGCCATACCGTTACCCCGTTTTCTGCTCCGTCTATCGTTACCGGTACCCGCCCCTGACCCTGAATACCGCGGATATTCGGATCAATGCCGCCGCTATTGCGCGCATCGCCTATGCCTACCCCTGCCATACCTTTAAACAAATCTGCGGCAGAAGTGCCGCGAAACAGCTCTATCTGGTCTTTATCGCGGTAAAGGCTCGACATATCCTCTTCATAAACCTTGTCGTGCCCTGCCTGATGCTTGTCTGCATGCCCGTGTACGGTAACCGACTCAACTTCGGTTTCTCCGCTTGGAAGATTCTCTTTATTTGCTGCCAGTGCTGTCGGTGCCGACAGGCAGGCGGCAATCATTAAGGCCAATTTGTTGTATCGCTTGTTGATTCTTTCCATTTCTCCATCCCCCTGTCTGTTTTTATTACTATGTGAATATCATCCTACATAAATAAAATTGATTATTATTTGATTTTTAAATATTCGGAGTGAATAGAAGAATAAACGGCACGATTCATGGCATGTAATAATTCAAAATAGAAATAAAAATGCTGAAATTATTTATTACAACAATTTTTCACAATTTAATTTAATTTTTTCAATAGAAAATTTCATATATATCAATTACTAGGATGGGTATCGGATAGAAAACAACGGATTTCTGCTTTTTTAGCAAAAGCATTTTTGCTTTTAATTATGTAAATTTTATAAATTATTTCAAACCTGAAAATAAATTAATATAATTTATTTTCAATTATTTATCATAAATAAGATTATTTAAATAAAGATAATCATTATTATTTCTTTTTACATGAGTTATAATATTAATACTGAATGAAACAATTTCAATCAGTATTTCAAAAATCTCTTTTTCGAAAGGAAATAGAATTATGAAACATCAGAAACTTACACTCATTCTCAGCGCATTAACCCTGGCTTCTCTTGCACCCGCTGCATTAGCGGAAACCGTATCCGGTATCAGCGATAGCTCTCAAATTAATGTAGGTCCCCTTACCAGAGTTATACGCGTTCATAAAGGGAATCTTGGCGATCCCGGTATCGGTAAAAATTCTTTTTCTGGAGGTACCCGTGTTTCTTTCTTAGGCTTACAAAGTTTCGCCCAAAACCGTATTGGAGGAAGTTATGACAGATATGGTGTAACACGCATACCGAACTCTGGAACAGATCATGGCACCGGAGCGTTTAACTTCCAACAAGTAGCCGGACACAATGCCTACTATGGAGAATGGTCTGCTACTGGTAGACCGACAGATGCCACCCGTACTGTGTATTATTCAGGCAGGGAAAAATCTACCAGCCTGCCAACCGGCGCAGTGGTTAACTATCAGGTCAAAGGGATTAACCGCTACAACGGCGGAAACTTGTTAACAGGTAACCTGCGCGGCGATTTCCGTAGAAATACTCTGACCGGTTCATTGAAAAATAGCTCCTTCACTCTGGGCATCAACGCCAGAATCGTACCAGCTAATGCTACGTTTAATGGTACGGCGACTGCCGCCGGTTTGAGAGGAAATACGCATGGTCATTTCTTTGGTAACCGTGCAACCGGTGTAGCCGGCATCGCTACTTTCAACAATCGTACTTACAACACCGCATTTGGTGGCAAACGTTAAATCGATGACAAATTAATTCCAAACGGGATTAATCAAAAATACAAAGGCTTGCATAAATGCAAGCCTTTGTACAATCAAAAATATAGTTTAATAAATTATTATTACTACAATTAATTACCCCCTCCCTTTCAGCCATCACTTTCAGACAGGCCTTCTATGTTTAGAAAAACAGTTTATCTTTATCTGATCATTGCCTTGCCCGTATTCGCGGAAGACAATACCGCCCAACGAATCTGGCAAAACACACGCCAGGCTGTACAACATCAAGATAACAAAGCTTTGGAAGAAAGCGAATCCTTTCAAACAGACGAAACATACAGTAAAACGGAGAACGAACAGCAAGATGTCGGCCAAGCGCTTTTCTCAGCAGTGAATCATCAAGATTGGGATACGGTGCGCACCTTACTGGCACAATACGAGCGTCAACCGGGTTACGATCAAGATATCGCTTTGTTTGCCCGCGCCTCCTTGGCACGCTCGGAAGGGGAAGTCCAACAATCGCGGCAAAGCTATGAAACCTTGCTGCAACGCCAGCCCGATTTTACCCGTGGCAGACTGGATTTAGCCCGCCTGTTATTCGAAGACCAACTCAATCGGGAATCGGCGGCGGAATTTGACAAAGTGCCGCGGGAAACATTACCCGAGCCGGTGCAAAACAACATCCGGCTGTTTCAAGATGCCCTGTCGCAACGGCAAAAATGGCAGGGGTCGTTTTCTCTTGGCGCAGTAAGAAACAGTAATGTCAACGAAGGTTCCGGCGGCACACAACCGGCCATTATCGATTGCCCGCCGGAGCTGCAAGACGAATGTTATATTTTCCAAGGCCAAGCCCCCAATCCCCGACCTTCCGCCGGCATTGCCTATGAGGCCGCGGCGGCCCGCCGCTGGCAACTTTCCGGCCATCACGGCCTGCATACCCGTGTTCTTGCTTATGGCAGATTTTACCGCGATAGCGAATATAACGAGCATACGCTGAATATCAGCCCGGGCTATCAATTTGCCGATGCAAAGCGCACGGTAACGGCCGCTCCTTTATGGGAATGGAACAGTATCGGCAAGCACGCTCAATATCGCGCTTACGGTATGCGCACCGAATGGAACGAAAACCGTAGCCGCTGGTCTTGGAACACGGAAACAGAGTGGAAAAAAATGGTTTATTTCGATGAAGAGGTAAAGCATAACAACAGCCGCCTGATGTCGGTGTTCAACACACTCTCTTTCTCGCTGCGTGATGATTTAATCCTATTCGGCGGCTTAGACTTTCAACGGCGCATTGCCAAAGACGAAACCGAAAGCTATCGCCAGCCTTCTCTAAGGCTCGGTATCTTCAAACAATTCGGCACAGGATTCGATGCTTCTCTAAACACGCTGTTCCGCCATCGCTCTTACGACGCGGAAAATGCCACGCTGGGTCAACGTCGACGAGATAACGAGCAAATCTATACTTTGAGCCTAGGGGCGGAGCGCTGGAAATTCGCTGGCTTAAAACCAACCCTGACACTCAAGCACCGTCGGGTCAACAGCAATATCCGCTGGCTATACCGATACCAGCAAAATGAAATAGGCTTGTCGCTGGTAAAATATTTCTGATGATTTTGATGCAAAATGCCTGTCTGAAAAGTTTCAGACAGGCATTAGTTATCGTGTATCTATCATGTTTAACGACGGCGCACCAACTGCCACGGACGCAGAATATAGTAAACGCTGCCGAATCCGCTCCACGCATGCACCATTCTGGTAAACGGGAAAATCAAGAAGAAAGTCATACCCATAAAGATATGAAGCTTAAATATCACGCTCACATCAGCAAGGTATTCCGGCGCCGCGCCGCGGAAGGTAACGATATGCTGAGCCCATTGCATGAGTTTGACCATTTCGTGACCGTCCAGATGCCCCATACTGACGAAAATCGTTGACAAACCCAAACACAGCGTCAGCAATATCCAGATAAGCACCAGTTTATCGCGCCAAGTGCTATTAGCCGACAAGCGGTCGCATTTGAAACGGCGGTGAATAAGCAAAAGCAAGCCGACCAGCGCAACCGTGCCGAAAATACCGCCCATCGTCATGGCGAAAACCTGCTTCGCTCCGTGGCTGACTCCGATGAAATCCCAAAATGCCAAGGGTGTCAGCAAACCGAACAAATGGCCGAAGAAAACCGCCAACACGCCGGTATGAAACAGCATGCTGCCCAAACGGAGTTGGCCGCGGTAAAGAAGCTGGCTGGAATCGCTTTTCCATGAATATTGCTCGCGATCAAAGCGCACCAAACTGCCGAAAAAGAAAACAGACAGGCAGATATAGGGATAAATGCCAAAGAAAAATTGGTTGAGTGTGTTCATTGTTTATGCTCCTTTTTGCGCTTGCGCCTTATACACGCTTTTAGGATAAAACTGCACGGTTTCGATACCGGGCTTCAGCAAAGGCTCGACGCCGGCAACATCAGGGCCAAACGTTTCCATCGCTTCATCCATATCGCGTACGGGCGGTTCGACCAGCGGTTGCGGTTTTACCGGGCTCAGTTCGGTAATGCCTTGCAGCAAAACGGCATAGGGAGAACCGTTTTTTTCCAGCTTTCCCGCTATATGGGCGATAACATGCACGGCATCGCCCAAAAGTTTCTGCGCATGTTCGGAAGGCACTTGCGCCAGATATTCCAGCAAGGCGGGCAAATAATCGGGCAACTCGGTATCGCCCAATTCAAAGCCGCCGCGGCGGTATTCCTCCAATAAATCGACCATTGCGCTGCCGCGGTCGCGGTCTTCTCCGTAAACATGCTCGAAAAGGTAAAGCGCATGATTGCGGTTGCGATCAAATGTGGCAACGTAACGCTCTTGCAAATCGCGCAGACTATGCGTTTGCAGATAAGCCAGAAAACCCGATAAACGATGCGTTTGCTTTTGCAACGGCGGCCATTCGTTTAAGGCTGTCTGAAATTCGGGCAGCGCCTCAATCAGCTCGGCTTCGGGATAACACAGAAGCGCTGAAAACCATTGGTAAACGGGGTTTGCATTCATTACCTAACCCCTTTTTCGCGGTTTTCCTGAAGGTCGTTGCGACGGTCGAAAAAGACAATCGGCGTGCCTTTGCGTTTGCCGAACAAGCTCTCTTCGCTACCGCCGCCGGAGCAACCGTTGCCAAAAGAGAAGCCGCAGCTCGCTTTGTCTTCAAAGCTGTTTTCCACCATTTCTTTATGCGAAGTTGGAATGACAAACCGGTCTTCATAATTGGCAATCGCCATGATTTGATACATGTCTTCCACCATTTCCGGCGTCAGGCCCGTGCCGTCGAGCGTTTGAGCCAATGTTTCACCGTGCACCACCTGCCCGCGTTTGTAACGGCGCATGGCAATCATGCGTTCCAACGCGGCTTTAATCGGCTCCACTTTGCCTGCCGTGAGCAGATTGGCCAGATAACGCAGAGGAATACGCATTTCGTCTACACTCGGAATAATGCCGTTTTCCCCAACCAAGCCGTTTTCAATCGCCGATTGAATGGGCGAGAGTGGCGGGATATACCAAACCATCGGCAAAGTACGGTATTCGGGATGCAACGGAAAAGCCACTTTCCATTCCATTGCCATTTTATAAACAGGCGATTGTTTGGCCGCATCCAGCCAGCTTTGGCTGATGCCTTGTTCCAAAGCAACACGCTGCACTTCCGGATCATGCGGGTTAAGGAATACGCCCAGCTGCGCATCATATAAATCTTGCGGATTTTCAACGCTGGCGGCTTGCTCGATTTTATCGGCGTCGTAAAGCAACACGCCCAAATAGCGGATGCGGCCGACGCAGGTTTCGGAACAAACGGTCGGTTCGCCCGCTTCGATACGCGGATAACAGAAAATACATTTCTCGGCTTTTCCGCTAACCCAGTTGTAATAGATTTTTTTATAAGGGCAGCCGGAAACGCACATCCGCCAACCCCTGCATTTATCTTGGTCGATTAACACGATGCCGTCATCTTCGCGTTTGTAGATGCTGCCAGAAGGACAGGAAGCGACACAAGTCGGATTCAGGCAGTGCTCGCACAAGCGCGGCAGATACATCATGAATGTTTGCTCGAACGCGGCGTGCATATCTTTCTGAATGCCTTCAAAAAGCACGTCTTTGGCGCGCTTTTCAAACTCGCCCGCCAGATCGTCTTCCCAGTTCGGCCCCCAGTTCACCTTATCCATCTTTTTGCCGGTCAACACGGAAACAGGCCGTGCGGTAGGCGGCGTGGGCATTTTCGGCGCGTTTTGCAGATGCTCGTAATCGTAGGTAAACGGCTCGTAATAGTCGTCGATCTGCGGCATGTTGGGATTGGCGAAAATATTCGACAAAATTTTCAGTTTGCCGCCCTGTTTGGGCACCAACTTGCCGTTGGGCTTGCGCACCCAGCCGCCGTTCCATTTTTCCTGATCTTCCCAATTTTTCGGAAAACCGATGCCCGGCTTGGTTTCCACATTGTTAAACCACGCATATTCCACGCCGTCGCGGCTGGTCCATACGTTTTTGCAGGTAACGGAGCAGGTATGGCAGCCGATACATTTATCCAAGTTCAGCACCATGCCGACTTGCGCTCTGATTTTCATGATGGTGTTCCTTCGTTACGGGCAGGAAAAGCGGCTCGGCCTGCCCTGCGTTCCAACTTTTTCAGACAGGCATCAATCCTGCTGAACAAGCTATTTCGAATAGTGGTGGTAAATTATTTTGAAGTTTTTACAGGCAACAGCTTAGTGGATGGCACACAAGAAAAACATGCGCCGAAAGCGTAAACGACAACAGCAAAATGATGGGGCAAAGCTACCGAAAAGAGGGAACGGGATAATCCTTTAGAAGTATGAGCGCTTGAATCACAAATGCCTGTCTGAAAACATTCAGACAGGCATTTGAAAGATGACTCGGATTTTCTTGCGCTTAATCCAAAGTTTCGCGGATGATGTTTTTCACCACAACGGCATTGTTAGGCACCACGGTTACGCGCTGCGGCAATGATTCCAAATTATTCAGCGCGGCCGGTCTCGGAATGGCCACGTCCCCGCCCACCGCTTCTCTGATGGTTTCCGCAAACTTGGCCGCCAGCGCGGTTTCCAAACAAACCACGGTTTCACCCGGCTCGCGGATTTCGCGCGCAACTTTCACGCCGTCGGCCGTATGCGGATCGAGCAATTCTCCGTCGGTTTCATACACGTTTTTAATCGTGGCCAAACGGTCGGCATGCAGGCTGCGGCCGGAGACAAAACCGTAACGCTGATGGATTTTATCCAACATAAAGTGCAGGTCAAAGCCTTTACCTTTACCCACTTCCGCCCATAAGGCTTCCACCGCCGTACCGTCGCGATCCATCAAATCAAAGATAAAACGCTCGAAATTGGAAGCCTTCGAAATATCCATGGAAGGGCTGCTGGTAACGTAAGTATGCTCGGCGCTGCGCGGCAGATATTCGCCTGTGCGGAAAAACTGATCCAACACATTATTTTCATTGGTCGCCACAATCAGCCGGTGAATAGGCAAACCCATCTGGCGGGCAATATGGCCGGCGCAAATATTGCCAAAATTACCGGAAGGCACACAGAAGCTGACTTTTTCTTGATTAGATTCGGTCGCTTTGAAATAGCCGGCAAAATAATAAACGATTTGCGCCAACACGCGGCCCCAGTTGATGGAATTGACGGTGCCGATATGATATTTCGCTTTAAATTCGGCGTCATTCTGCAAAGCTTTCACAATATCCTGGCAATCGTCAAACATGCCTTCCACGGCAATATTGTGAATATTTTCATCTTGCAGGCTAAACATCTGGGCGCGCTGGAAAGCGCTCATTTTTCCTTTCGGCGACATCATAAACACATGCACGCCCTGTTTGCCACGCAAAGCATATTCGGCGGCAGAGCCGGTATCGCCGCTGGTGGCGCCGACGATATTGAGCGTTTGGCCTTCTTTAGCCAGCACATATTCGAAAGCATTGCCCAGAAACTGCATCGCCATATCTTTAAAAGCCAGTGTCGGGCCGTTGGAAAGCGCTTGGATTTTAATGCCGTCTTTGAGTGTGCGTACGGGTGTGATTTCAGGATTGCCGAAAATTTCCGCAGTATAGGTGCGGTTGATAATGCCCTTCAGATCTTGTGCCGGAATATCGTTTACAAACAGGCTCATGATTTCAAACGCCAGCTCCGGATAACTCAAGCCGCGCCATTGCTGCAAGGTTTCAGGGCTGATTTGCGGATAATGCTCCGGCAGCATCAAGCCGCCGTCGGGCGCGAGCCCCATCAGTAAAACTTCACTAAACTGTTTGTTTGCGGCTTCTCCGCGTGTGCTGACATATCTCATTATTCGGTTCTCTATTTAATAAGGTTGGAGGCAGTTTATCAAATCCGCCTGTTATCTTTTCTTTGTAAACATCCGCTCGGTGCAGGCCGTTACGGTTTTGGCCGTTACTTTGGCAATCACTTGCGTGCGGCCGGATTGAGTGCCCAATTGCAGCAATTCGGCGGCGCTTAATTGATTGGGCGCTTCTTCGGTAACGCAACCGCAGATTTTATCTTCCCACTCGCGCTGCTTCTCCGCCGTCATGGCCAGCGCCACGATGCGCCATTCATTGCGATTGTTTAATTCGGTTCGGCATTGGTTGTCTATCAGATTGCTGATTAAAGCGTTGCTTACGCCGCCTACGCCCGTATCCGAGCTTCCGCCTAAAAAGCTGCCGTCTGCAGCACAGGCGGCCAACAAGCATGTAAGGGACGTTACGGCTAAGATTTTTTTCATTTTTATTCCTTATGGTAAATCAGATTGAGGATGACAACTTAGCCAGATAGGCTTCGCGGTCTGCTTCGGTAATATCTCTAACAGGGCGGCATGGAGAGCCCATCGCCAATTTACCCGCCGGAAGATCTCGGTTAACCAAACTGCCGGCGGCAACCACCGTATTATCGCCTATGGTTACGCCGCCTAAAATAATACTTTGCGCACCAATCCATACATTATTGCCGATGACAATCGGTTTGGCATTTTGGTAATATTGATTACGCAGGCCTGCATCCAAAGGATGGCCGACGGTGTAAAGCCCGACATTCGGCGCCAGTAATACGTTATTACCGATAAAAATGCCGCCCGCATCCAACAGCGTGCAATTAAAATTGGCATAAAAATTATCGCCCACTTCGATATAAGTGCCGTAATCGCAATAAAAAGGCTGGGTAACGGTCAGCCGCTCGCCCGCTTTGCCGAGCAATGCTCTCATCAAACTATCGCGCTTAGCTTTATCGCTCGGCCGGGTAAGGATGTTGTATTCATAAAGCAGGTCTTTTGCTCGTGACTGCTCGGCACTCAACGCTTCGTCTACCGCTTTGCAAGGTAGGCCCAACAGCATCTTTTCACGTTCGGTCATCATCGGCATTTCCTATCGGTTTCGGCATATTGTACCGCATAGCGGCATATTCAGGATAACCGCGTAACGATATAATCGGCACTGAACCCGTTTGCCGCCATGCCTGTCTGAAAAAGGAAAACCGCCATGTCCGATTTATTTTCCCGCCCGCCCGAAGCGCCGTTGGCAGAGCGTTTGCGCCCGAAAAGCTTGGACGAGGTCATCGGCCAGCAGCATTTAATCGGTGCAGGGAAACCGCTGCGCATCGCTGTAGAAGGTGGCAAGCCGCATTCCATGCTGCTCTGGGGGCCGCCCGGCGTAGGCAAAACAACCCTAGCCCGGATTTTGGCGCAAAGTTTCCATGCCTTGTTTCTGCCCATATCCGCCGTTTTTTCCGGCGTGAAAGACATCCGCGAAGCGATTGAAAAAGCTGAAATCGCCTTGCAGCAAGGGCAATCAACGATTTTATTCGTTGACGAAGTACATCGTTTCAACAAAGCCCAGCAAGACGCTTTTCTGCCTCATGTGGAAAGCGGTTTGCTCACCTTTATCGGCGCCACCACCGAGAATCCTTCGTTTGAAGTCAACCCCGCCCTGCTCAGCCGCGCGCAGGTTTATGTGTTGCAATCATTAAGCGAAGAAGATTTAAGCAATCTGGCCGAAAAAGTTATGACGCTGCCCGAATATGCCGCATTCGATTGGGAACCGGAAGCGCTACAGCTGCTTATCCAAACCGCCGACGGCGATGCCCGCCGCCTGCTCAATCTGCTGGAGCAATTGCTGCGCGCCGCTCAAACCCAACGCTTAACCACCCTTACCCCGGCCTTTCTGGCCGACAGCTTGGGCGCGCAAATCCGCCGTTTCGACAAAGGTGGCGAAAGTTTTTACAACCAAATCTCCGCCTTACACAAATCCGTACGCGGTTCGCATCCCAATGCCGCTTTGTATTGGTTTTGCCGTATGCTTGATGGCGGAGCCGATCCCCATTATCTGGCTCGCCGTATCATCCGCATGGCATGGGAAGACATCGGCTTAGCCGACCCGCGCGCCATGCAGATTGCCAACGACGCTGCATTAACTTACGAGCGCCTCGGTTCACCCGAAGGAGAGCTTGCCCTCGCCCAAGCCGTACTTTATCTGGCGGCGGCTGCGAAATCCAATGCGGGTTACTCGGCCTATAACCAAATGCGGCAATTTGTAAAACACAATCCCAGCCACGAAGTGCCGATACACTTGCGCAACGCCCCGACCAAGCTGATGCAAGAAATGGGCTACGGCAAAGCATACCGTTATGCGCATGACGAACCGAATGCTTACGCCGCCGGCGAAACCTACATGCCGGATAATCTGCAGGAGCCGGATTTTTACCAACCCGTAGCACGCGGTTTGGAAATCAAAATCGGCGAAAAATTGTCATGGTTGAAGCAGCTCGACGAGGCATCCAGCCAACCGGAAGAATAAAGCCGACACAGAAAATGCCTGTCTGAACGTTTTCAGACAGGCATTTTCATCAACTGGCCGATTTCCAAATACTTTCACAAAGCAAAATCTAAAAAACCGCGCTGCTCTGCGATTGATAAGCTTTAGATAGTTAAAGATTTTAGCTTGTCGAATCTGATAAATACCCGTAATCCAATATTAATCATCTCAAGTGGCGCCTGCATATCGCACCCGAAATAAGCGGTTCGGCTTCACGATGCGGCTTATTTTTTTGCTTTTAAATGTAGACAATTTTACAAATTAAAGCAAATGCCTGTATACTGCGTTTCATACAGGCATAAACGCGCATGCTCAAACCACGATTGCGCAGAGCCCCTTACCTCAAATCCTTTCCCAATCAGGAGACCTTACCAATGAAACGCGCACAAATCCTGCCCTCTTTGGCTTTCCTGCTGCCCCTGCCGGCACTCGCCGCAGACGGCGTCAACTGGTGGCAGCCTTTTTCCGCTCTTAATTCCGGCGATACCGCATGGGTCATGACCTCCGCCGTGCTGGTGCTTTTCATGACCATTCCCGGTCTGGCTCTGTTTTACGGCGGCATGGTACGCAAAAAAAACCTGCTCTCCACCATGATGCACAGTTTCTCCGCCGCCGCATTAGTGAGCGTATTGTGGGTTATCGCAGGCTATTCTCTGGCTTTCACCCCGGGAAACGCCTTTATCGGCGGCCTCGACCGCATCTTCCTTCAAGGCGTGGGCTTGGATAAAGTTAAAGAAATGGTTACCGTAGCGCCCAATGCGGCCAGCGTTCCCGAAACGGTGTTTATGTTTTTCCAAATGACATTTGCCGTGATTTCCACGGCCATTATTACCGGCGCATTCGCTGAGCGGATGAAATATTCGGCCATGATGCTGTTTTCCGGCTTGTGGGTTATGCTGGTTTATGTGCCGACCGCGCATTGGGTATGGGGCGGCGGCTTTATGAGCGAAGGCGGCGTTTTCGATTACGCGGGCGGCACCGTTGTTCACATCAACGCAGGCGTGGCCGGTTTGGTTACCGCCGTAGTATTGGGCAAACGTTTAGGCTACCGCAAAGAGCCGATGCCGCCGCACAATATGGCCTTCACCCTCACAGGCGCGGCCATGCTGTGGGTTGGCTGGTTCGGCTTTAACGCCGGCTCCGCCGTTGCCGCCGATGCCTCTGCCGGTATGGCAATGGCCGTTACTCAGATTGCCGCAGCAGCAGGTGCGCTGGTATGGCTATTATGCGAAAAAATTGCCGGTCATCGCCCTTCCGCTCTCGGTTTGGCTTCAGGTGCCGTTTCCGGCCTTGTCGGCATCACGCCCGCAGCCGGCTTTACTAATCCACAAGGCGCTTTGGTTATCGGTATTTTGACTGCCGTCGGCTGTTATATCGCTTCCGTTAGCATCAAGCGCAAACTGGGTTACGACGATTCGTTAGACGCTTTCGGTATTCACGGTTTCGGCGGCCTTATCGGTGCGATTCTAACCGGTATCGTATTCGACAACACCTTGTTCGGCGGTAGTGCCAACGTCGGCAGCCAAGTGCTTATCCAGCTGAAAGATTCTGTGATTACCGTTGTGTATAGCGGCGTTGTCAGCTTCGTTATTCTGAAAGTGGTTTCCTTGCTGTGCGGCGGCTTGCGCGTAGAGCGCGACGTTGAACGCGAAGGTTTGGATTTGAATATCCACGGCGAACGGGTGGAATAATTCACGAACCAACCAAACGCAAAAAAGCCTGTCTGAAAACTTTCAGACAGGCTTTTTTCATGGTTAAACCCAAATATATTGCAGCTTAGCGGAACATATTGCCTTTACCTTTTCCCTTGCCTTTACGCTGAGCCGCCTGCATTTTCTGCATTTCCTGCATCTGCTCGGCGCGATTGAAAATCGACATGCTTTTAAAAAACTTATGCGCATCAGCCTCGGGGCAATTATTGTTGGCCATTCTATAAATCATCACGGCCTGTTTTTGCGCTTCCCCGCCACTGTTATACATCCGTTTCAAATCGGCAGGATTCACCCGACCCGATTCAGGATCGATATTGAACGCTTTAAGCGTATCGGTAAATTTTTTACGCTGGCGGCGGATAACAATAAACGCCACCAATGCCACAACGGCAATCACCGCCAGCACGGCAGCCAGCGCCACCCACCATCTGACGCCAAACAAAATCAAAAGGCCGACAACAACGGCCGCGAAAATCGCAATCCGTATGGCAGGTTTGACAAACATTTTATAATTCATATTTTTCTTTCTTTTCAATGCTTCATTGATTTCAAGTGGTTTGTACAAGCAAAAAATGCCTGTCTGAAAGGCTACACAGCCAAATCCGTTACCAGTTGCTTAAAAGCAGGCCAGGCCTCGCCCGCTTCCGCCCCTTTAATCATACGATCGATACGCGCACATTCCTGCAGCGCGGCAATCAGGCGGCTGATAGAAATGCGTTTTACCGCTTTCGGCGCCAATACTTGCTTGTCGCCCCACAGGCGCAAGCTGTTGCGCACGGCAGAAACGCTCTGCCCCTGTTTTAAAGCCGCAGTCAGTCGAATCAGTGTACGTATGTCTTCGGCCAGCGCCCACAGCAGCAAAACCGGCTCCTCGCCTTCTTCTTCCAAACCGGCCGTCAATCTAACCACACGCGCCGCATCGCCGCTCATCCATGCGCCGGAAAGCTGAAACACATCAAAACGCGCCACATTGGCCACGGCATTTTGCGCATCTTGCAGGTTAACCAAATGACCTTCGGGATACAACAGCGCCAGCTTGTCGATTTCCTGTTTGGCGGCCAACAAATTGCCTTCCACCCGTTCGGCAAACAAAGCCAGCGCATCGGCTTCGATTTGCAAACCGTGCCGCTGCAGACGGCCGCTAATCCATTGCGGTAAAGCCTTTACGGCAACGGCTTGGGCTTCCAGCACCATGCCGTGCTTCGATAAAGCGCCGAACCATTTGGTTTGCAATTGCGCCTTTTCCAGCTTCGGCATGGCTACCACCACCACCGTATCTTCGGGCAGGCGCTCCGCCAGTGCCTGCAGTGCGTCGCCACCGTTCTTGCCCGGCTTGCCGTTGGGAATATGAATTTCCATCAATTTCAAATCGGCAAACAAACCCATGCTGTTGGCCGAAGCCAGCATTTCGTTCCAATCGAAATTCGTATCGGCGGTATAAACTTCGCGGTTCAGATAGCCTTGCTGCTTGGCCGCCGAGCGTAAAGCATCCAGCGCCTCCACCCGCAGCAAGTCTTCCTCGCCGTGAATCACATAAAGCGGGCTGAGACGGCCGGCAAGGTGTTCTGCCAGCTGCTCAAGCGGCAAAGCGCTCATGGTTTGACGGCTTCCACAAATGCCAGTCGACGCACAATCTGCTCGGCCGCATCACGGCGCATTTCCTGCCACATAGTGGCTTCTTCCTCTTGCTTACCCAGCACTTCGCTATCGGCATAATCCATCGTACGCCGCACTTCCACCACCATCGGTGCGCCCAAGGGCTCGCCATTGCGGCTGGCCTGCGCCTCCACATGCAAAAGCAGCATGTATTCGTTGATATTGGCGGCACGGGTAATGGTTAGCACGTCTTTATGCGTATCAACGGCGGTAACCGTAATCGTTGCCTGAGCCTGCGGCGCATCAACCGGCACGCCGTCGGCACGGCGCAGCGCGTTTTCCAGCACCTGTTGCAGAGCGCCGCCGTCTACACGCCAGGCAATGTAAGGCAACTTATCATAAGTCTGCGTGCCTTTCAGATGAAAACCACAGGCCGATACGGCCAGTATCGCTGCGGCAAGCAAGATTTTTCGCATTCAAATTTCCTTTTTGCAGGGCACGCCATTATAGCTTAAAAATGCCTGTCTGAAAGTTTTCAGACAGGCATTACAATGCGTATCCGCCTGAGCACCAAAGGTGGTTGCCGCCCAATAAAATACACATCTTCGCAAGCGGCAGACCAAGCCACGGGCTTCGAGTACAGTTCTCTCGGCGATGATGCCTGCCAACAAAAAGCCTGTCTGAACTATTCAGACAGGCTTTGTTATTGATGCAACACAGAAAATCAAGCCAAGCCTTTTTTCTCCAGATAGCTTTCGTAATCGCCGAGATAATGTTCGTAGCCGCCTTTGCCGTCCAACTCGATAATCTGGGTTGCCAGCGAAGAAACAAACTGGCGGTCGTGCGATACGAAAATCAAGGTGCCTTTGTATTTTTCCAGCGCCATATTCAACGATTCGATGCTTTCCATATCCATATGGTTGGTCGGTTCGTCCATAATCAGCACATTGGGCTTCAGCAGCAGCAGTTTGCCGTAAAGCATGCGGCCTTTCTCGCCGCCGGAAAGCACTTTAACCTGTTTGACCACGTCATTGCTACCAAACAATAAACGGCCGAGCGTGCCGCGGATAACTTGTTCGTCATCGCCTTCCTGACCCCATTGGCGCATCCATTCGGTTAAATCCATTTCCACATCAAAATCGTTTTCATGATCTTGCGGGTAATAGCCGACGCTGGCTTTTTCCGCCCATTTGATGCTGCCTGCATCAGGCGTCAAACCATCGGAATATTCAGGATTGTAAGCACCGGCCAATAGTTTCAACAAGGTCGATTTACCCGCGCCGTTCGGCCCGATTACGGCCAAGCGCTGGCCGGCTTCCAGAATATAAGAAAGCTTTTCAAACAAGGTTTTGTCGAATGATTTGGCCAAACCTTCCACTTCCACCGCTTGGCGGTGCAGCTTGGCTTTCTCATCCGTTTCAAAGCGGATATAAGGATTCTGCCGGGTAGACGGCTTCACCTCAACCATTTCCGACTTAATCTTATCCGCCTGTTTCAAGCGGCTGGTCGCTTGGCGAGCTTTGGATTTGTTGGCACTAAAGCGCGCCACGAATTCCTGCAATTCCTGCAATTTTTCTTTGGCCTTCGCATTGTCTTTCAACGCACGCTCGCGCGACTGAGCCGAAGCCAGCATATAATCGTCATAGTTGCCGGGATAAATGGTAATGCTGTTGTAATCCACGTCGGCCATATGGGTACACACTTCATTTAAAAAATGGCGGTCGTGCGAGATGATGATCATGGTCGAATCATATTGGTTCAACACCCCTTCGAGCCAGCGGATGGTGTTGATGTCCAAGTTGTTGGTTGGCTCGTCGAGCAGCAATACGTCGGGCTTGGAAAACAAAGCCTGCGCCAGCAACACGCGCAATTTGAAACCCGGGGCAACTTCCGCCATCTTGACATTGTGCAAAAATTCTTCGATGCCCACGCCGCTGAGCAGCTCTGCGGCGCGCGCCTCTGCCGTATAACCGTCGTATTCGGCAAACTTGGCTTCCAATTCGGCCGCCTGCATGTAATCGTCTTCCGTGGCTTCAAGATTCGCGTAAATCGCATCACGCTCGGTCATTGCCGACCACATCTCCGCATGCCCCATCATCACCACATCCAGCACCCGCATGTCTTCATAGGCAAACTGGTCTTGGCGCAGCTTACCCAAACGTACGCCGTTTTCAATCGCCACTTCGCCCGCCGTCGGCTCCAAATCGCCGCCCAAAATCTTCATAAAAGTAGATTTACCCGAGCCGTTTGCGCCGATCAAACCGTAGCGGTTACCCTCGCCGAACTTGACTGATACGTTTTCAAACAAGGGTTTGGCGCCAAACTGCATGGTAATGCCGTTGGTAGAAATCATCTAAAATCGTCCTGAAAATACGGTTATTCAAATTGGGCGGCATTTTACCATAAATGCCTGTCTGAAAATGTTTTGCCGCGCCCCGATATTTTCGCCAGCCCTTTCTTCCTAACATATATGCCGACAAACTTGACAATCCCTAAGCAATCAAAGATAATTTTAAAGTTTTCAGCCTGCATTGTTATGCAGGTTTATGATTTTCAGCCTGTGGCAAAAGCGGCAGGTTATCGTTAGGAGGTGATGTTTACATCACGGCGCGTATCCCGCCCCCGCAAGCTTGCGAAACCGCGATACATATTAAATTAAACGCCGCCGGTTCCGAAAAAACGGCACCGGCACTCAATCAAAAATTTTAGGAAATCCAATGCCTGCTATTCGTGTAAAAGAAAATGAACCTTTCGAAGTTGCCATGCGCCGTTTCAAACGCGCTGTTGAAAAAACCGGCTTGTTGACCGAGCTGCGCGCCCGCGAAGCTTATGAAAAACCAACCACCGAGCGCAAACGCAAAAAAGCCGCTGCGGCCAAACGCTTGCAAAAACGTCTGCGCAGCCAGCAATTGCCGCCGAAAATGTATTAATCCTTCAGGATTCGGCCTAAATAAAAACACCGGAACGCTTGTTTTCCGGTGTTTTTAGCATTTAGAATGCCTGTCTGAAACATAACATGGAAAGCCCGAAATGACCCTAAAAGCCCGCCTATCCGAAGATATGAAAACCGCCATGCGCGCCAAAGACCAAGTTTCTTTGTCAACCATCCGCTTGATTAACGCCGCCGTCAAACAATTCGAAGTCGACGAACGCACCGAAGCCGATGATGCCAAAGTGATTGCCCTGATTACCAAAATGGTCAAACAGCGCAAAGACAGCGCCAAGATTTACGCCGACGCAGGCCGCAACGACTTGGCCGACAAAGAAAATGCCGAAATCGACATCTTGCACCGTTATCTGCCCGCCATGATGTCGGCCGAAGAAATCGAAAATGCCGTAGCCGAAGCCATTAAACAAACCGGCGCCGCCGGCATGGCCGATATGGGCAAAGTCATGGGCGTGTTGAAAACCGCGTTGGCCGGCAAAGCCGATATGGGCGACGTGAATAAAATCCTCAAAGCACGACTAAGCTAACCAACCCGCCTTATTTTTCAGACAGGCATTAGCGTGCGGCAACCGCCCTAATGCCTGCCTGAAAACCCGATGCCAACCATGATTCCATCCGACTTTATCGACGAGCTGCTGGCCAAAACCGACATCGTAGACATCATCGACGAACATGTTCCGCTCAAAAAAGGCGGCGCAAACTACATGGCCTGCTGCCCGTTTCACAAAGAAAAATCACCGTCGTTTTCCGTAAGCCCGAGCAAACAGTTTTACCACTGCTTCGGCTGCGGCGCGCATGGTTCGGCCATCGGTTTCATCATGGAATACCAAGGCTTGAGCTTTACCGAAGCTGTGCAATATCTGGCCGACCGCGTCGGCATGACCGTACCGCGCGTCAAAGGCCATAGCGACAACCCCGAGCAGCGGGCCGAACGCAAGAAAAAACAACAAACGCTGGAAGAAACCACCCAAGCCGCCGCCAGCTTCTACCAAAGCCGACTCAACCAATCTCCCGCTGCGCAAAACTATCTGCAACAACGCGGCCTCAACGCCGAAATCATCCAGCATTACGGGCTGGGCTACGCGCCCGAAGGCTGGCAGCCGCTGGCGCAAATCTTCCAGCCCTACCCCAGCAACGCACTGGTCGACAGCGGCATGGTCATCGAAAACGAAGGCAAGCATTACGACCGCTTCCGCCAACGCATCATGTTTCCCATCCGCGATACCCGCGGGCAGATTATCGGTTTCGGCGGCCGTGTGCTCGACGATTCCAAACCCAAATACCTCAATTCGCCCGATACCCCGCTGTTTGACAAAGGCAAAAACCTCTACGGCTTATACGAAGGCCGTGCCGCCATCAAAGAAGCCGGGCGCATTCTGGTGGTTGAAGGCTATATGGACGTAGTCGCATTAGCACAATTCGGCATCGGTTACGGCGTGGCCGCTCTCGGCACCGCCACCACCGCCGAACATGTCAAAATTCTGATGCGGCAAACCGACAACATCTATTTCTGTTTCGACGGCGATGCCGCCGGCCGTAAAGCCGCTTGGCGGGCGCTAGAGAACGCATTGCCGCAACTAAAAGACGGCAAAGCCCTTCATTTTCTGTTCCTGCCCGAAGAGCACGACCCCGACAGCTACATCCGCGCTTTTGGAAAAGCGCGCTTTGAAGATGCGCTTCTGCACCAAAGCCAGCCCCTTTCCGAATACTTCTGGAACGCATTAACCGAAAATATCGATTTGCGCACCCAAGAAGGCAAATCCCAGCTTGTCAAAGCCAGCGCCCCGCTGTTGGCGCAAATCACCGCGCCCGCGCTCGGCTATCTGCTAAAACAAAAACTGAGCGATTTGGTCGGCATCGATCCGACCAACCTTGCTCAATTGCTCGGCCAAGAAGCCCCCAAACGCGATGCCCGCCCGAAAAGCTACAAACTACCGCCTGAAACCGGCCGCCAACCCCAGATGGTTACTCTGGCACGCAAACAAATCCGCGCCTTGCTTGCTAATCCGGCATGGGTAAAACACATCGAACTACCCGAATACCTACCGCTTAGCGGCGACTTGGCCTGCCTGGCGAACGTCGCCGAAACCATCAGCCGCCACCCCCAGATTACCCACAGCGCCCATATTCTCGAGCACATGCGCGGCAACCCTTACGAAACCGTTTTATTCGATATTTTCCGCAACAGCGAGCAAGCCACCGAGCCCGACACGGAAAGCAGCGAAAGCGAGCAAGAATTCAAAGAAGGCATGGTCAAGCTGCTAAACGAATTTCGCTCCGCCCAAATCGACGCCTTAAAAATCAAAAGCAGCCAAGGCGCCCTGAATGAAGCAGAAAAAAAACTTTTACTGAACTTATTAACCCAAAAACGGCACCAAATATAAAAAATGCCTGTCTGAAAACCATTTTCAGGCAAACCGCACATTATCGCGCTTTTCAGACAAGCATTTATCTTGTTGGTAAAACAAGTTTTTTATATAATAACGCATTTTTTCCGCCTAACACTTGCAATCGCCAAACGCATCCCCATTATTAAGCGGAAACGAGCATCTTATCGCCTGAAAGCCTCCGGAGCTATTGCAGGCAGAAATTTAAGCGATTAAATCCGCCGCCTTAAACCCAGCTGCAGCCCACCAAACCAAGCAGAACGCACCCTTCACCGGCGGATGCCGACCGAACATTTCGAGACACTGATAATGATCAACCAAGACCACAACATACAAGATTCCGAAAATGAAGAGCGGGATAACAACCGCCCGCTAACGCCGGAAGAGCAACGCGCCCGCCTACGCCAGTTGATTATCATGGGCAAAGACCGCGGCTACATTACCTACGCGGAAATCAACGACGCGCTGCCCGACGATATGTCCGACGCCGAACAAATCGACAACATCGTCAATATGATTCAAGGCTTGGGCATCCAAGTAACCGAAGAAGCCCCCGATGCCGATACCCTGCTGATGAACGACAACAGCACCGGCATTACCGACGACGATGCGGTCGAAGAGGCCGAAGCCGCCCTTTCCAGCGCCGATTCCGAATTCGGGCGCACCACCGATCCCGTGCGTATGTATATGCGCGAAATGGGCCAAGTTGACCTGCTGACCCGCGAAGATGAAATCATCATCGCCAAAAAAATCGAAAATGCCCTGAAAAACATGATTCAGGCCATCTCCGCCTGCCCCGGCTCGATTGCCGAAATTCTGGCTCTGATCGAACAAGTGCGCAACGACGAAATCAAGGTCGACGAAGCCGTCGAAGCCATTATCGACCCCAACGAAGTGCTGCTCAACGAATTGGGCCTCGGCCACTTGGAAAGCGCCGCACCCACCGATAACGAGAAAGAAAAAGAAGAAGACGAAGACAGCGACGACGAAGACGGCGACGAAGACGAAGACAACAGCACGCTGGAAAACACCAATCTGGAAGAGCTCAAGCAGAAAGTGCTCGACCATTTCAGCGGCATCAACGAGAGCTACGAAAAAATGATTGCCGCGCTGGACAAATACAACAGCAAGCATGAAAAATATCTGGAGCACCGCGACGCCATCGCCAACAAATTGCTGGAAGTGCGCTTCGCCACCCGTCAAATCGAAAACCTCAGCAGCAACCTGCGCAATAACGTCGACAAAATTCGCAAACTGGAGCGCGAAATCCGCGACATCTGCCTAGATCGCGTACACATGGATCGCGACTATTTCATTTCCGCCTTCTTGCCCAATGCCACCAATCTAGAATGGGTGGCCTCCGAAATCGGCAAAAATCGCGTATGGAGCGATGCCCTCGGCCGTTTCCAACACGCCATTCTGGAAAAACAAACCGAAATGGCCTTTCTGGAAAAACAAGCCCGCATTTCGATTGACGAATTGAAAGAAATCAACAAAAACATGGTTGTCAGCGAAAAAGAAACCGCCGCAGCCAAGCAGGAAATGATTCAAGCCAACCTGCGCTTGGTGATTTCGATTGCCAAAAAATACACCAACCGCGGCTTGCAATTCCTCGATTTGATTCAAGAAGGCAATATCGGCCTGATGAAAGCGGTGGATAAATTCGAATATCGCCGCGGCTACAAATTCTCCACCTACGCCACATGGTGGATACGCCAAGCGATTACCCGCTCGATTGCCGACCAAGCGCGCACCATCCGCATTCCGGTGCACATGATCGAAACCATCAACAAAATGAACCGGATTTCGCGCCAATACCTGCAAGATAACGGCGAAGAACCCGATTCCGCCAAACTGGCCGAATTGATGGAAATGCCGGAAGACAAAATCCGCAAAATCATGAAAATCGCCAAAGAGCCGATTTCCATGGAAACCCCCATCGGCGACGACGACGATTCGCACTTGGGCGATTTCATCGAAGACATCAACAATGTTGCCCCCGCCGATGCCGCCATGTATTCCGGCCTGCGCGAAGTGACCAAAGACGTGCTCGAAAGCCTGACCCCGCGCGAAGCCAAAGTGCTGCGCATGCGTTTCGGTATCGACATGAACACCGACCACACGCTGGAAGAAGTTGGCAAACAGTTCGACGTAACTCGCGAACGCATTCGCCAAATCGAAGCCAAAGCCTTGCGTAAGCTGCGCCACCCAACCCGCAGCGACCGCCTGAAAAGCTTCTTGGATAGCGAAGACGGCAAACAATAATGCCTGTCTGAAAAAGCGCAAACCCCAATTTGCGCTTTTTTATCGAAATGCCATCATACTCGGGCCCCGCCCGAGTATCTTTCATTATGATTAGATATGCCCTATTTCGCCTTGCTTGACGATGCGCTTGCCAACCGCGCCGTTTTATTTCAAAACCATATCCGCAGCGAATTTCTTCGCCCCGAAGCACTTGATTCATTAGATGCCTGTCTGAAAAAAGGCTGGTCGGAAAATCTGCATGTCGTTCTCTTTGCGGATTACGAATTCGGCCTGCCGCTGCAACATTTACCGGCCCACACCAACGGCCACTTGGCCTTGCATTGGTTTTCCGAAAAACACCCGCTTTCCGATGTACAAAAATGGCTGGCGGAACACAGCGACGAAGCCCCGGCCGGGCTTGCCGACCTGCAAAACCATACCAGCAAAACAGCCTACACCCAAGCCATCTCACTTATTAAAGCCGCCATCGAGCGCGGCGACACCTACCAAATCAACTACACCACCCGCCTTCATGCCCAAGCCTACGGCAACCCGATCAAACTCTATCAAAGGCTGCGCCAGCCCGTGCCTTACGCTGCCCTTTCCTGCCTGCCCGACCCGCAGCGCCAACCGATATGGACGCTTTGCTTCTCGCCCGAATGCTTTTTAAAAATCGCTGAAAACGGCGAAATCCAAACCGAACCCATGAAAGGCACCGCTCCCGTCTTAAACGACGGCCAAGACGAACAACGCGCCCTCGCCTTGCAGGCCGACCCCAAAAACCGCGCAGAAAATACCATGATTGTTGATTTACTGCGCAACGACTTAGGCAAAATCGCCCGCACCGGCAGCGTGCGCGTGCCCGAACCATTCAAGGTTTCCCGTTTCGGCACCGTCTGGCAAATGACCAGCGCCGTTCACGCACAAACCTGCCCGCAAACCAGCGCCGCCGATATTTTCCGCGCCACCTTTCCCTGCGGCTCCATCACAGGCGCGCCCAAACGAATGAGCATGCAGCTGATTAACCAGCTTGAAACCGAACCGCGCGGCCTCTATACCGGCAGCATCGGCCATCTCGCACCCTGCGCCAGCGGCCTCGGCTTTCACGGCACGCTGAATGTGGTGATCCGCACGCTGCAACTGACCCCTTCAAACCGAAGCGCAAAACATTACCATGCCGTTTACGGCGTCGGCTCCGGCATTGTTTGGGATAGCGACAGCCAAAGCGAATACGACGAGTGCCAATGGAAAAGCCGTTTCGTCAGCCGCCTACCGCCCGAATTCGGTCTGATCGAAACCCTGCGCGTCGAAAACGGGCAAGCGCCGCTGTTAGCCGATCACCTCAGCCGCCTAAGCCAAAACGCGCGCATCTTGAATATCCCCTATAACGCAACGCATATACAGCAGACCATCCAAGCCGCCATCGCCGCCCTGCCCAAGCAGCCCCACCGCCTGAAAATCAGCCTGCACCCCGATGGCAGTTTACAACACGAAGCCGCTCCGCTAACCAATTTATCAGCACCCCAATACGTTACCCTCGCCGAAACCCGCCTGCCTGATACCGACTTCCTGCGCCGTTTCAAAACCAGCCAGCGCGCCGTTTTCGACCGAGGCTGGCAGGATGCCGCCGCAGCCGGCGCCTTCGACTGCCTATTTTTCAACCAAAGCGGCTGGCTGCTGGAAGGCGGCCGCAGCAATGTCTACCTGCTGCTCGACGGCGCCTACCGCACCCCGACAACCGATCTCGACATCTTAGACGGCATCATGCGCCGGCAAGTTATCCACCATCCCGAGCTCCATCTCGGTGGCTTCCCAATTATTGAAAGCCGCCTGACCAAAGCAGACCTTTTGCGTGCAGAGAAAATATTGTTAAGCAACGCTTTGCGTGGGGTGTTTGAGGTATCGTTGAAATAAACAATGCCTGTCTGACAAATTTTCAGACAGGCATTCATTTATTTTCAAAAACAATTATAAAATTTAGCCCCATTAAATAAAATTATTTAAGAGATAATACAGCTTGATAAGCATAATGAACCATCCAAGTCATCCCATCATCCAAATTAGCTTCGTTTGTTAATAAGCTAGGCTTATCTTCATATTGATAATATTCTGGGTTTTCTTCATGTTTTTTGTCAACACCCATAATAAACCCTATTCTAAAGAGATAACGAGCTAGTTTCAGTGGCTCATCTATTTTATGCCCATCAATATCGATCTGCATGTGTGAAAATATTTTATTTTCTATAAAATTAAGTAGCTCTTGAGTAGTATATCTTATCCTTTGTTTTGAGAAGGCATTTATAATATCTTGGATATTCGGGCATTGGTGTGCATGTTCCCTTGGGATATCAGCTAATCGTGCTTGACCGTATTCAAACAATACTTGTTTAATTGAACCAAATGTTATTACTGATGAAGTTTTTGTTTTCTCAGTTTCCTTTCCTGCCAATTTACATAATTGCGCAGCCCATCTAGGTCTTCCTCCAGCATAAATGTGGATAACCCGATATGACTCAGCCTTACTTTTACCCCAAGGAAACTTTTTTGCAAAGACTAATGGCAATAAGTCTTCCTTGTTACTTATATCAATCGAAAACTTCTCACGTTTGCAATATGAAAAAATTCTTTCTGCAAGGAATGATCTAAATTCATTTTTACTCCAATTCAAGTCAAATATATATTGCTCAACCTTATCCAAAGATTCATCAGTTGCGCGAATGCATGCCCATACATCAGTACGTACTATAGTTCGAATAATGATATCGTCAAAGCTTGCTGCAATTTCCCTACATGCTGAGAAAAATGTAGATAAATTTAAGCATTCTTGAGGAGAATTTTTAAAAGTTGCATCGATATCATCTATTAACAATAATATTTTTTTAGGGAGAGTTACACGTGATAGGATTTCCTCATGATTATGAATCTCGGTTCTTGTTCTTCCAACTTCATTTCCAGCTATTTTAAGCTTTAATCTATCAAATAAAGCACTAAGAAGTGATTTAGATTTAAACCCATACATCTCAGCATTCTCAACAATAGTCATTTCATCATCATTTTTTGCAATTCCAATAATATTGGCTAAATTAGAGTTAATTACAGCACAAATTCTTTGTTTCCAATCAAAAACATATTCAATAACACTCTTTTTCTCATCATTTAGAAACCTTTTATGTGCAATTAAATCAGAACCTTTTATATTTATTACAAGATATTTATCATTATCTTTATTACGGTAAGCACACTCTGCAAGAAGTGCAGATTTTCCCATTCCTTTGCGAGCTCTTGCTATTGAGTAGCGAACATCATCTAAATTAAAAAAATCATCCCAATCATCTTTATGTTGCCTCACAAAATATGAATTTAATATTTCAGGTCTTTCATCATCAGCAGCTTCGTTACCCCAAAGATTGCGTGCACTCAAATTTATTTGTTTCATATTATCATCCTATTACTTATACAGTATATTTATATATAGTGAAAAACTATAAACCAATCTTCAAATATCTTCCAGTATGACTCTCTTTTACCATGCTCACTTCCTCCGGCGAACCTTCAGCAATAATTCTGCCGCCGCCATCGCCGCCTTCCGGCCCTAAATCAACAATCCAATCGGCGGTTTTAATGACGTCCAGATTATGTTCGATAATCACAATCGAGTTGCCTTTGCCTTTCAGACGGCCTATTACCTCTAATAACAGAGCAATGTCGGCAAAATGCAAGCCGGTGGTGGGTTCGTCTAGGATATAGAGGGTTCGGCCGGTGTCGCGTTTGGAAAGCTCCAAGGCGAGTTTGACGCGTTGGGCTTCGCCGCCGGAAAGGGTGGTAGCAGATTGGCCGAGGCGAATGTAACCGAGGCCGACATCCATCAGGGTTTGCAGTTTGCGCGAGATGGTCGGCACGGCATCGAAGAATTCGCGCGCTTCTTCTACGGTCATATCCAACACTTGGCTAATGTTTTTGCCTTTGTATTGCACTTCCAAGGTTTCGCGGTTGTAGCGCTTGCCGTGGCAGACTTCGCAGGGTACGTATACATCGGGCAGGAAGTGCATTTCCACTTTAATCACGCCGTCGCCTTGGCAGGCTTCGCAGCGGCCGCCTTTAACGTTAAACGAGAAACGGCCGACGTTATAGCCGCGCTCACGCGAAAGCGGCACGCCGGCAAACAGTTCGCGGATGGGCGTAAACAGGCCGGTATAGGTGGCGGGGTTGGAACGCGGCGTGCGGCCGATCGGCGATTGGTCGACGTTGATGACTTTGTCGAGATGTTCGAGGCCTTGAATATCGTCGTAGGGTGCCGGCTCTTCATGGGCACGGTTCAGCTCGCGCGCGGTGATTTTGGCCAGCGTGTCGTTGATTAAGGTGGATTTGCCGCTGCCTGAAACGCCGGTAATGCAGGTAATCAGGCCGAGCGGCAGTTTTAGGGTAACGTTTTTCAGATTGTTGCCGCGTGCGCCGCTCAGCACCAGCATTCTTTCGGGGTCGACGGGCGTGCGCTCTTTCGGCACGGCAATGGCTTTGCTGCCGCTCAGATATTGGCCGGTAACCGATTCTTTGCAGGCGGCCACTGTTTTCGGGCTGCCGGCAATAATCACGTTGCCGCCGTGCTCGCCGGCGCCCGGCCCCATATCGACGACAAAATCGGCTTCGCGGATGGCATCTTCGTCGTGCTCGACCACAATCACGCTGTTGCCTAAATCGCGCAGGCGTTTGAGCGTGGCGAGCAAGCGGTCGTTGTCGCGCTGGTGAAGGCCGATGGAAGGCTCGTCGAGCACATACATAACGCCGGTTAGCCCCGAGCCGATTTGGCTGGCGAGGCGGATGCGCTGCGCTTCGCCGCCCGATAAGGTTTCGGCGCTGCGGGCGAGGTTGAGATAATCCAAGCCGACATTAATCAGAAAGCCCAGCCGCTCGGTAATTTCTTTAAGGATTTTTTCGGCGATTTGTTTTTTATTGCCGTCTAATTCCAATTTTTCAAAAAACTCAAGCGCTTGTTTGAGCGGAATGGCGGAAATCTGGTGCAACGGCTGTTTGCCGATATACACATAGCGCGCTTCTTTGCGCAACCGCGCGCCGCCGCATGACGGGCAGGCGCGGTGGCTTTGGTATTGCGCCAATTCTTCACGCACGGTGGCGGAATCGGTTTCGCGATAGCGGCGCTCCAGATTGGGGATAATGCCTTCAAAAGCGTGGCTGCGGTTGAATGAGGTGCCGCGTTCGGAAAGGTAGCGGAAATCAATCACTTCTTTACCCGAACCGTGCAAAACGATTTTTTGCACTTTTTCAGGCAGGCTTTCAAACGGGGTGTTGACATCGAAGCCGTAATGGTCGGCCAGCGATTGAATCATTTGAAAATAGAATTGGTTGCGCTTATCCCAGCCTTTGATGGCACCGGCGGCCAAGGATAATTCTGGGTGCATAACCACGCGCTCGGGGTCGAAAAAATTCATGCTGCCCAAGCCGTCGCAAGTGGGGCAGGAACCCATCGGGTTGTTAAACGAAAACAGGCGCGGTTCGAGTTCGGGCAGGCTGTATGAGCATACGGGGCAGGCGAATTTGGCGGAAAACCAATGCTCTTTGCCGTTATCCATTTCCAAAGCCAACGCACGCTCGCCGCCATGGCGCAGGGCGGTTTCAAAACTCTCGGCCAAGCGCTGTTTCATATCGGCTTTGACTTTAACGCGGTCAATCACCACGTCGATATTGTGTTTGATGTTTTTTTCCAGCTTTGGCACTTCGTCGAGCTGATAGACTTCGCCGTCAACCCGCACCCGTGCGAAGCCTTGCACTTGCAAGTCGGCAAAAAAATCAACGAACTCGCCTTTACGCTCGCGCACGGCCGGCGCCAGAATCATCACGCGAGAATCTTCAGGCAGGCTTAATACATGATCAACCATCTGCGATACGGTTTGGCTGGACAAAGGCAAATCGTGCTCGGGGCAATATGGTGTGCCGACGCGGGCGTATAACAGACGCAGATAATCGTGAATTTCGGTAACCGTGCCGACGGTGGAGCGCGGGTTGTGGCTGGTGGATTTCTGCTCGATGGAAATAGCGGGCGACAGGCCTTCGATTAAATCGACATCGGGCTTATCCATCATCTGCAAAAACTGGCGCGCATAGGCGGAAAGGCTTTCCACATAACGCCGCTGCCCTTCGGCATATAAGGTGTCAAACGCCAGCGAAGATTTACCGCTGCCCGACAAGCCGGTTACCACCACCAGCTTGTGGCGGGGAATATCAAGATCGATGTTTTTCAGATTGTGGGTGCGTGCGCCGCGAATGCGGATGGTGTCGTTATCGTTATATTCACTCATTTTGATGCCTGTCTGAAAATTTTGAAAACTGTTTATTTTAGCGCGTATCGCAATCCGTTTGATAGCTTTCTACTGAAAACACGAAAGAAAACGCGGCCTAACATTCGGTTTGCCAAGTAAATACGTTCAGCCGCAATCAATAATGCCTGTCTGAAAAGCATTCAGACAGGCATTATTAGGTTTATCGGCAATATCAGCCTTTATTTTGCGACTTGGCGGCGGCATCCAATATTGTATGCCAAGTCGCAAAATATTGTTTACCCTCTTCTTTGCTGACTATCGGCTCGCCGCCTTTACGCCCGAGAATCTTCAAATCTTCCTGCGGCATTTCCTCGATAAAGCGGCTCGGCTCGGGAAACTGCCAAGCGCCCTGACGCTTGCGTTTAACGCAATGGGTTAACGTAAGCTGCCGTTTGGCGCGCGTAATGCCCACATACATCAGCCGCCGCTCTTCCTCGACATTGCTCTCTTCGATACTATCGGCATGCGGCAGCAAACCTTCTTCGCAACCGACCAAAAACACATACGGATATTCCAAGCCTTTCGAGGCATGCAGAGTGGAAAGTTTTACCGCATCGACCTCTTCTTCGTTTTTGCCTTCCAGCAGCGTCATCAAAGCAATGGTTTGCGCGATTTCAATGATGTTTTTACCGTCTTGTTCGCCTTTTTTCGCCAGCCAAGCCACCAGATCGCCGACGTTGCGCCACTTGATTTCGCCGGTTTTCCCTTCTTCGCTGTTGAGCAGATGGGCTTCGTAAGCGATATCGGCCAGCAGATTGTTGACCAACTCGCCCGCTTCGTCGGCCTCGGCCCGCGCTCGATAGTTTTCCATCAGCAGCATGAATTGCTGCACGTGCTCGCGATTGGCCGTGCCCAAGGCGGATTGGGCTTCGGGGCTTAGCGCTGCTTCATACAGGCTGCAACCGTGCTCTCGCGCATAGGTGTTGAGTTTGCCGAGTGTAACGTCGCCGATGCCGCGCTTGGGCGTGGTAATCGCGCGCAGGAAGGCCGGATCGTCATTCGGGTTGGCCAGCAGGCGGATATAGGCGAGCACGTCTTTAATCTCCGCCTTATCGAAAAAACTCTGTCCGCCGGAAAGCTGGTATGGCACGCGCGAACTGCGCAAAGCCTCTTCAAACAGGCGCGCCTGATGATTGCCGCGGTAAAGCACGGCAAAATCGGCGTAACGGGTTTTTTCGCCGCCCACCAGCTTTTGTTTCACAATCTGGCTGACCACCCATTCGGCTTCATGCTGCTCATGCTGGCAAGCCACAACTTTGACATGCTCCCCCATTCCGAATTGCGACCACAAGGTTTTTTTAAACAATTTAGGATTGTTTTCAATCACTTTGTTGGCCACTTTCAGAATCCGCGCGGTCGAGCGGTAATTCTGCTCCAGCTTGATCACTTTCATCTGCGGGTAATCCGCCTGCATCCGGCGCAGGTTTTCCATATTCGCGCCGCGCCAGGCATAGATGGATTGGTCGTCGTCGCCCACGGCGGTAAACATGCCTTCGGCGCCGGTAAGCAATTTCATCAAGGTGTATTGGCAGGCGTTGGTGTCTTGGCATTCGTCGACCAGCAGATAGCGCAGGCGCCGCTGCCATTTGTGGCGTATTTCGCTGTTTTCTTGCAACAAAACGGCGGGTAGGCGGATTAAGTCGTCGAAATCCACCGCTTGATAATGGATCAACGTGTCTTGATAGCTGGCATAAACGGCGGCCATTTGCCTGTCCCAGTCATTATCGGCATGTTGCAAGACGGTTTCCGGCGTTTTCAAATCGTTTTTCCACAAAGAAATCTGATGCTGCGCTTTAAACACCGCTTCCTTGCCGGTGCTGCCCAAGAGCTCGTTGATGATTTTGGCGCTGTCGGTGCCGTCGAGAATGGAAAAGTTTTTTTTATAACCCGCATGCACCGCATCTTCGCGCAAGATGCGCATGCCGAGAGAGTGGAAAGTGCAGATAGTCAGCCCGCGCGTTTGCGTTTTCGCCAGCATTTTTCCCACCCGCTCCTGCATTTCCTTGGCCGCTTTATTGGTAAACGTAATCGCCGCCACCGTATGCGGCGCATAGCCGACGTTTACAATCAAATGTTTGATTTTTTGCGTAATCACACCGGTTTTACCGCTGCCTGCGCCGGCCAAAACCAATAAAGGGCCGCCAAGGTATTGAACCGCCTGCAGCTGTTGGGGATTGAGTTTCATGAGAAAAACGATGGATGGAAATAACAGCCGGATTATAACGGAAAAGCCTTGGCAGTCTGTCTGAAAAACCAAAAAAGCTTTTTCAGACAGGCATGGGTTACAATACGGCCGTCTTTTTACTTTCCCTTTCGAGAAGCCCTCATGCAACAGATTACCCTCATCGCCGCCGTGGCCGAAAACGGCTGCATCGGCATCCGTAATACCATGCCTTGGCATATTCCCGAAGATTTCGCATTTTTCAAAAGCTACACCAGCGGCAAACCGATTGTTATGGGGCGGAAAACTTGGGAATCTCTGCCCAAAAAACCCCTGCCCGGCCGGCGAAACATCGTGATTACACGGCAAGCCGATTATGCCGCCGACGGCGCTGAAATCACGGGCAGCTTGGCGGAAGCGCTCGCTTTATGCGGCGATGCAGCGGAAATCGCGATTATCGGCGGCGCACAGATTTACACCGAAGCCATGCCCTTCGCCACTGACTTACGGATTACCGAAGTCGGCCTCAGCGTCAACGGCGATGCCTTTTTCCCCGCGATAAACACCGACATCTGGCAGGAAAGCGAGCGGCAAAAGCATGAAAGCGCGCAGGGTATCCGTTACGACTTCGTTCATTACCGCCGAAGCGGCAGCGTATGATAAAAAGCCTGTCTGAACATTTTCAGACAGGCTTTTTGTTTGATGCGCCCAACTCAGCCGTCTTATTTTTCAGCACCATCAGTCGATTTCATCACGCCGCCCCTTCGCCATAGCGACCCAATGCCTGCCTGAAAAAGCTTTACCTAATCAAAACAATACTTCCCCAATCGCAATTAATCTTTACGCTTAAAGAAACTTTATGGTTTCTCCGCCCTCCAATACTTCGGGATGATTCCCGATATCGCCCCACCAATACCACCAATCTGGTTTTAGCCTAAGGCATTCACATAATAAACAGCCGCCAACGTGGCCGACCGCATTCGCACACCGACACACTCCGGCAAACCCGCTATAGCGGTTTGCCCGTATCTTTATTTGAAATTTAAAGATTTACCTCGTTTCCATTTTTCCAAGGAAAATGTTATGAACCAATCCAAACTTCTTTTATGGTCGATTACGGTCGCGCTGGCAGGCTTTCTGTTTGGCTTCGATACCGTTGTGATTTCGGGTGCCGACCAATCCTTGCAACAATTATGGCACAGCTCCAGCCTGTTTCACGGCGTAGTCGTGATGTCGTCGGCGCTATGGGGAACGGTGCTCGGCGCCCTATTTGGCAGCATTCCCACCGATGCCATCGGCCGGAAAAAAACTCTGATTGTTATCGGTGTTTTATATGTTATCGGCGCACTCGGCTCGGCCTTGGTTTCCGACCCGTGGTTGTTTGCCATCTTCCGTTTTGTCGGCGGGCTGGGTGTCGGCGCCTCTACCATCGCTGCGCCGGCTTACGTTTCCGAAATTGCACCGCCGGAAAAACGCGGCCGCTTGGTGGCGATGTATCAATTCAACATCGTTTTCGGCATTCTGATGGCTTATCTTTCCAACTTCCTGTTTTCCAATCTGGATTTGGGTGAAAACACTTGGCGCTGGATGCTCGGCATCCAAGTGGTGCCCGCCGCCATCTATACCCTGATGGTGTTTACCATTCCGATGTCGCCGCGCTGGCTGATGATGAAAGGCCGCTATGAAGAAGCCCGCGCTGTGTTGCAACAGGTCAACCCTGAAGCAGACCTCACCGAGCTGACCGCCGCCGCCCAAGCCGACAACCAACATAAAAAAGAAAGCCTGTGGCTGAAAAAATACCGTCTGCCGGTGCTACTGGCCTTTCTGATTGCCTTTTTCAACCAAGTTTCCGGCATCAATGCGTTTCTTTATTACGCGCCCCGTATTTTTGCCATCGCCGGCTTGGAACAAAATGCAGCGATGTTGAGCAGCGTGGGCATCGGTGTCGTTAACCTGATTTTCACTTTCGTCGGTTTGTCTTTGATTGACAAGTTCGGCCGCCGCCAATTGATGTATATCGGCTCTTTCGGCTATATCGTTTCATTGGGTTTGGTATCGCTGGCGTTTTTCCTCGAGTGGAAAGGCATGGCCGTACCGCTGTTTTTCTTCTTGTTTATCGCCGCCCACGCCATAGGTCAAGGCACGGTGATTTGGGTATTCATTTCGGAAATTTTCCCCAGCCATCTGCGCGCGCAAGGCCAATCGCTCGGCAGCTCCACCCACTGGGTGCTCGCGGCCGCCATTCCCGCTGCCATTCCCTTCTTGTTTGACAGCATCGGCGCCTCTTGGGTATTCGTTTGCTTTACCTTCATGATGGTGCTGCAACTTTTATTCGTGATGTTTATGATGCCGGAAACCAAAGGCGTGCCGCTGGAAGAATTGTCTCAATCGCTCATTAAGGAAGACGCATCATGAAAATCACCAGTTTCGGCGAAGTATTATGGGATGATTTGCCCGACGGAAAAGTATTGGGCGGCGCGCCGCTCAACGTATTGGTGCGGCTGCAGGCGCTCGGCGCCGACACGGCCATCATCAGCCGCAAGGGCAACGATGCCGACGGCGAAGAATTATTGCGCCAGATAAAAAGCAAAAACGTCGATACGTCTTTGCTGCAAACTGATGCGCGGCAAGCCACCAGCTTGGTTAAAGTTTCGCTGGACGCCTACGGTGTTGCCTCTTACGACATTGTTTACCCTTGCGCATGGGATAAAATTGAAGTGGAAAGTGCCGCGCTCCAACGGGTGGCCGAATCCGATGCCTTCATTTACGGCAGCCTGAGCACGCGTGATGCGGTTTCCCGCCAAACGCTTGAAGAGCTGGTTAAACAGGCGCGCTTCCGCATTTTCGACGTAAACCTGCGCCCGCCGCACTACGAGCCCGACCGCCTGTTGGAAATGATGAAACAGGCCGACCTGCTCAAGCTCAATGACGACGAATTATATGATTTGTCTGAAATTTACGGCTCCAAGCTACATTCGATAGAGCAAAACATCCGATTCCTATCGGATTTGACCGACAGCCGCCAGATTTGCGTTACCTTGGGCGGGCACGGCGCCGTGTATTATGAAGACGGCAAGTTTTACCATCATGCCGGTTATCGCGTGAAAGTAGCCGATACCGTCGGTTCGGGCGACAGTTTCCTCGCCGGGCTGACCTACAAGCTGCTTACCCAAACCGAACCGCAAGCCGCCCTAGCCTTCGCTTGCGCACTAGGCGCTCTCGTTGCCGCCCACCACGGCGCCACGCCCGATATTTCACTTGAGGAAATCGAACGCTTTATGGGCTTGGCATAGCCTCTTAGCAGTAGAATCATAAGGGCTGCCTTCGGTCTCAACCGGAGGCAGCCCTTGTATTAAAACGCAGATAAAAAATGTTTTCAGACAAGCATAACCTCCGAAGCCTGTCTGAAAAATATGTTTCATCTCAAATAAAATCTGCTCTCTGTATCTTTCCGTCATTGAATACTGTATAGTATAAATTATTGATTTATAAAGCCAGCTACCTTTCCCAAGCAACCCGATTCCCCACGGAGCGCCTAAAATGGACCTTTCCGAAGCGCTGAAACAGGAAGCTGCCGCACTTGGCATTGCTTTATCTCATTATGACATCGATGGCAATCTGATTCAGGCCAAACCCGAATCGGTGGAATATTTTGTGCGCCTGTTTCAAACAACCGTTTCAGACAGGCATTCTCTCCCAGATGCTCATGCCGAAGCCGAATTCGACGACATACTGGTTGCTTATGAAGGCCAAAATATCCTCTGCCGCACAGACAAAACCTCGCTTCCGCCAAACTCGCCCCTCGATTACGCACTCGCCGACGAAAACGGCCGTATGCTGGCACAAGGCCACAGCGCCGCGCCAACCCTAGCGCTCGACCCGCTTCCCTACGGCTATTACACGCTCACCTTAACCGCCTCCTCACAAACTTACCACCTGTTCCTGATTGTTTCCCCCACCGCCGCCTATCGCCCCGATGCCCTGCAAACCCATCAAGCATGGGGGCTCAACATACAGCTTTACAGCCTGCGTTCCGCGCGTAACTGGGGCATCGGCGATTTCGGCGATTTGCGCTGCCTCGTTGAACAAGCCACGCATGCTGGCGCCGATTTTATCGGGCTCAATCCGCTGCACGCGCTTTATCCCGCTGTGCCCGAATGGGCAAGCCCTTACAGCGCGTCTTCACGCCGCTGGCTGAATTTCATCTATCTCGATATTGAAGCGATACCTGAGTTCAGCAGCAAAGCAGTGCAAAACTGGTGGCAAAACAGTGAAACGCAGCAAGAAGTTTCCGCCCTGCGCCAAACGGAATGGGTCGACTACGCCGCCGTATGCCGCTTGAAACTGGCCGCATTGGAAAAGACCTTCGCCTTTTTCGAAACCAGCCGCGCCCGCAAAACAACACAACGGCGCGCCGAATTCGAAGCGTTTTTAAAACAACACGGCAATGCCTTGCTCAACCATGCTTTGTTTGACGCACTCGACGCACAAGCCCATTCAAGCGACAACGAGCCGGAAACGCGCATAGGCTGGCTGGGCTGGCGCCAAGAATGGCAAACGCTTTCAGACAGGCAACGTCAACAGCTTCTCGAACAACATGCCCGGCCGGTGCGTTTTTACGCTTGGTTGCAATGGCTGGCGGCCCAACAACTTGCAGACATCCGCACACTGTGCGGCAAAACCGGCATGAAGCTCGGGCTTTACGGCGATCTGGCAGTCAGCAGCTCCCGCGGCAGCGCCGACGTATGGGGCGACCGCGCACTCTACTGCACCGCAGAATCCATAGGCGCCCCGCCCGATCCGCTGGGGCCGGTCGGCCAAAACTGGAACCTGCCGCCGTGGCACCCACATCGCTTGGTCAAGCGCGGTCTGCGCCCGTTTATCGAGATATTGCGCGCCAACATGCAGTATTTCGGCGTTATCCGCATCGACCATGTGATGGGCTTGTTCCGCCTGTGGCTGATTCCGCAAAACCAACATTCTTCAGACGGCCTTTACGTGTATTACCCGTTTGACGCCATGATGGCAGCGCTAACGGTTGAAAGCCACCGCAACCGCTGCCTCGTTATCGGCGAAGATTTGGGCACCGTGCCCAATGAAGTGCGCAGCAAACTCAACCAATACCGCATTTTATCTTATTGCGTGCTTTATTTTGCCTGCGCTGGCAACCGCTTTCCCCCGCCGCAGGATTTCCCGCCGGAAGCCTTCGCCACCATCGGCACCCACGATTTGCCCTCGTTGAAAAGTTATTGGCATTGCAACGATCTGCGGCTTTTCGCCGACTTGGGCATCTTGGATCACAACCGCCTGAAACCGCTCTACGACCGGCGCCTGCACGAAAAACAAGCCCTGCTCGATGTCCTGCACCGAGACGGTTTCCTGCCGCCCGAGTATGAAGGCGACGCACTCAGCATGGCCATGCACGACGGTTTAAACCGCGCCATCCACCGTTATCTGGCGGCATGCCGAAGCAAGCTCGTCGGCGTGCAACTGGAAAACCTGCTGGATATGGAACAACCGTTCAACCTGCCCGGCACTTCCGTCGAATACCCCAACTGGCGCCGCAAAATGCCCGTGCCGCTGGAAACCTTGTTTGACGACGAGCATATTTTGAAAACACTGAAAGAAGTCGGGCAAACGCGTCAAAACAACGGCGCCGCAGCATAATATTTTCCGCATCCGGCATGCACAGCGAAAACACTAACAATAAATAAAAAGCCTGTCTGAAAAAGCCACCCGCTCTTTTTCAGACAGGCCTAACCAACCTCAAAAGAGAAACAAAGGCAGAAACAAACATGAAATCTTTAGTCCCTCAAGCTGACATCGACCGCCTTTTCGAAGGCCGGCACACCGATCCCTTTTCCGTTTTGGGCATGCACCGCACCGAAAACGGTTTGGAATTACGCGTCTTGATGCCCGATGCAGAACAAGTATTCGCATACAACACAAAAACCGGCCGCAAAGTTGCCGAATTGGCACGTGCCGATTCGCGCGGATTTTTCGCATCGGTTTTACCGCGGCTGAAAAATCCGTTTGCCCACCGGCTTGAAGTGCAATGGAAAGAAGGCTGGCCGCAACAGCTGGAAGACCCTTACCGCTTCCCCAGCATGATCGGCGAATGGGATCACTGGCTGCTGGCCGAGGGCGCCCATTTAAGGCCTTACGAGCAACTGGGTGCGCACGCCGCCGAATGTGACGGCGTAAAAGGCGTGAACTTCCGACTCTGGGCGCCGAACGCGCAACGCGTTTCCGTTGTGGGCGAATTCAACCATTGGGACGGCCGCCGCCATCCGATGCGCTTTCACTCGAAAGATGGCTTGTGGGAATTGTTTGTGCCCGATGCGCAAAACGGCCAGCTTTACAAATTCGAGCTGCTCGACAGCAACGGCAACCTGCATCTGAAAGCCGATCCGTTCGCCTTCGCTGCACAGCTTCGCCCCGAAACCGCCTCTCAAATCAGCCAGCTGCCGGAAAAAATGCCGATGACGGCGCAGCGTGCCCGCGCCAACCAAGCCGACCGGCCGGTTTCCATTTATGAAGTCCACTTAGGTTCGTGGCGGCGCAACACCGAAAACAATTTCTGGCTGGATTACCGGCAAATCGCCGCGGAATTGGTTCCTTATGTGAAAGACATGGGCTTTACCCATATCGAATTGCTGCCGATTACCGAATTTCCCTATGACGGCTCATGGGGTTACCAACCGCTCGGGCTGTATGCACCGACCAGCCGTTTCGGCCCTCCCGAAGGCTTCCGTCACTTCGTCGAAACCGCCCACGCAGCGGGCATCAACATTCTGCTCGACTGGGTGCCCGGCCATTTCCCCGCCGACTCGCACGGCCTCGCCATGTTTGACGGCACCCATCTTTACGAGCACGCCGACCCACGCGAAGGCTACCACCAAGACTGGAACACGCTGATTTACAACTACGGCCGCAACGAAGTGAAAAACTATCTTTCCGGCAACGCACTTTACTGGCTCGAACGCTACGGCGTCGACGGCCTGCGGGTCGATGCCGTGGCCTCCATGCTTTACCGCGACTACAGCCGCGGCGAAGGCCAGTGGGTTCCCAACCAATACGGCGGCCGCGAAAATCTCGAAGCGATCGAATTTCTCAAACACACCAACTACATCATCGGTACCGAAATGCAGGGCGCCGTTTCCATCGCCGAAGAATCAACCGCTTTTGCCGGCGTTACCCTACCTCCGGAAAACGGCGGGCTGGGTTTTCATTACAAATGGAATATGGGCTGGATGAACGACACGCTCGCCTACATGCAGAAAGACCCGATTTACCGCCGCTACGAACACAACAAAATGACTTTTGCCATGATGTATCAATACAGCGAAAACTTCGTTTTGCCGCTCTCACACGACGAAGTGGTGCACGGCAAAGGTTCTCTCATTGCCAAAATGCCCGGCGATGCTTGGCAGAAGTTTGCCAATCTGCGCGCCTATTACGGCTATATGTGGGGCTTCCCCGGCAAAAAGCTGCTGTTTATGGGCAACGAATTCGCCCAAGGCCGCGAATGGAATTATCAGGAAAGCCTTGATTGGTTTTTACTGGAAACGCAGCACGGCGGGCTCTGGCACAGCGGCATACAGAATCTGGTGAAAGACCTCAACCGTACATACCAAGCCGAGCCCGCCCTATACGAGCTCGACACGCGGCCGGAAGGCTTCGAATGGCTGGTGGCAGATGATTGCGAAAACTCCGTATTTGCCTTTGAGCGGCGCAGCGCCGAGGGCGGCAGCGTTCTCGTAATCAGCAATTTCACCCCCGTTGCGCGCGAACACTACCGCATCGGCGTCAACCGTGCAGGCTGTTACGCCGAAATTTTGAACACCGATTCCGCTTTCTACAACGGCAGCAACACAGGCAACGCCGGCAGCATTCACAGCGAATCCGTTCCCTCGCACGGCAAAGCCCAATCGATCGACGTAACCATACCGCCCTTGGCAACCGTTTATTTGAAATGGCAAGGCTGATTCGATGGTTTTTCAGACAGGCATTAAGCCACCCAAACAATGCCTGTCTGAAAAACACCGCCGCCGAAAACACTAATGCCTGTCTGAAAAGATAACGCTATGAAGCTAGAAACCCGCCCCGGAACGCCGCTGCCGCTCGGCGCCACTCTAACCGACAACGGCACCAACTTCGCCCTGTTTTCCGAACATGCCGAAGCAGTCGAGCTCTGCCTGTTTGACGAGCACGGCGGCGAAACGCGCATTGCCGTACCGCACCACACCGAAGGCATCTGGCATATATGGCTCAACGGCATCCGCGCAGGCACCCGCTACGGCTACCGCGTACACGGTGCAGGCGCCATGTTCAACCCGCAAAAACTGATGCTCGACCCCTATGCCAAAACCGTAGAAGGCAAGCCCGATTGCCGCAGCGAAGATCAAACGGCTTGGTTTTCCATCTACGATTCGCGCAACAATGCCCATCTGGCGCCCAAAGCAGTGGTAACCGACGAAACCTTCGATTGGGGCGACGACCAACTGCTGCAAACAGCATGGGCCGACACCATCATTTACGAAATGCACGTCAAAGGTTTCAGCCGATTGCACCCCGATCTGCCCGAAAACCTGCGCGGCAGCTACGCCGCACTTGCCCACCCGACCGTTATTGCCTATCTGAAAAATCTCGGCATTACCGCCGTCGAGCTGCTGCCCGTCTGCTACCATCTCGACGAGCCCGCCCTGCAAGCACGCGGCCTTCACAACTATTGGGGCTACAACCCGCTGGCCATGTTTGCCGTCGAACCCGCATACGCTTCCAACCAACTCGGGCTCACGCCGCTAGCCGAATTCAAACAAGCGGTAAAAGCCCTGCATGCCGCCGGAATCGAAGTGATTCTGGATATGGTGTTCAACCACACGGCAGAGCTGGAGCGCCACCTTCCCACCTACAGCCAGCGCGGCATCGACGATGCCACCTATTACTGGCAGGAAAACGGCACATACTTGAATTGGACGGGCTGCGGCAATATGCTCAACCTCGCCAGCGCCGCCGGCCGACGCTGGGTGGTCGACTGCCTTGCCTACTGGGCCTCAAGCTGCCATATCGACGGCTTCCGTTTCGACTTAGGCACAGTGCTTGGCCGCGAAACACCCGAATTTAATCCGCAAGCACAGCTTTTTGCCGACATCGCCGCCGAACCGGCCCTGCAACACTGCAAATTCATTGCCGAGCCTTGGGATATCGGCCCGGGCGGCTACCAAGTCGGCCGCTTTCCGCCCGCGTTTGCCGAATGGAACGACCACTTCCGCGACGACATGTGCCGCTTCTGGCTATGGAAAAGCGGAGAAATCGGCGCCTTTGCCGAACGCCTGGCCGGCTCTTCCGACTTCTACCAACACGAAGGCAAACGGCCGCACAACAGCATCAATTTCATCACCGCCCACGACGGCTTTACCCTGCACGATCTGGCCGCCTACAACCAAAAACACAACGAAGCCAACGGCGAACACAACCGCGACGGCCGCAATGAAAACCACAGCTACAACCACGGCACCGAAGGCATGGCCAACCTTTCCCCCGAAATCCAAGCCGCCCGCTTCGCCAGCCTCCTCGCTTTGCTCGCCAGCCTGTTGCTCTCCAACGGCACACCCATGCTGCTGGCAGGCGACGAATTCAGCAACAGCCAATACGGCAACAACAACGCCTACTGCCAAGACAACGAAACCGCATGGCTTAAATGGGCGCAAGCCGATACCGCCCTGCTTCAGGCAACTTGCCGACTCATCGCCCTGCGTCGGCAGATTGCCAGCCTGACCAACGATCAATGGTGGCATGCCGATAATGTGCAATGGCTCTCGGCTGACGGAATCGCGCTCAACGAAGCCGGTTGGCACAACCGCCAAAGCCGAGCCATGCAGGTTTTGCTTGACGGCCGCTGGCTACTGCTCGTCAATGACAAAGCCGAAGCCCAAACTTTCCAACTGCCCGAAGGCCAATGGCAAACCCGCTTCGGCGCCGACGACGCACTGCTTTCAGACAGGCATTTGACCGTCAACGGCGTTGATTTCCACCTGTTAGAACACATCAAGCACAAGGAGAATTAAAAAACCGAACAACTAAGAAAACCGTATTTCCCTCATAAAACATAAAAAAAGCACACCCAGACGGCCAACCAAAGCCGCAAAAACAACATCAGCACACGCCTACCCGTTGTTATTTCTACATTCTACAAAGGAGCTGCTTCATGAACGGAAATTTACCCAAACTGCCCAACAAGCATGATCTGGCCAAAGAAACGCTGGTATTGATACTGGCGGGCGGGCGCGGTTCGCGCCTTTACGAGCTAACCGACCGCCGTGCCAAGCCGGCGCTCTACTTCGGCGGCAATCGGCGCATCATCGACTTCGCCCTGTCCAACTGCATCAACTCCAACCTGTTGCGCATCGGCGTGATTACCCAATACGCCGCCCATTCGCTGCTGCGCCACTTGCAAACCGGCTGGTCTTTTCTGCCGGCCGAGCGCGGCGAGTTCGTCGACATGCTGCCGGCACGCCAGCAAATCGACGACAACACTTGGTATCGCGGCACGGCCGATTCCGTGTATCAAAACATGGCCATCATCCGCGAACACTACCGCCCCAAATACATTCTGATTCTGGCAGGCGACCATATTTATAAAATGGACTATGGCCAGATGTTGCTCGACCATGTTTCCAGCGGGGCGCTTTGCACCGTCGGCAGCATCGAAGTCGAACGGGAAAAAGCGCACGAATTCGGCGTGATGGCGGTAAACGAAAATCTGAAAGTGAAATCTTTCGTCGAAAAACCGGCCGACCCGCCCGCCATGATCGGCAAACCGAACTCGTCGCTCGCCTCGATGGGCATTTACGTTTTTGATGCCAATTACCTTTACAAAGTGCTGAACGAAGAAATCGGCGCGCCCAACACATCCAACGATTTCGGCAAAGACATCATTCCGCGCGCGTTGCACGACGGCGTGCTGTATGCCCATCCGTTCGAACGCTCCTGCACCGGCCGCAACAGCGAAGGCGTGATTTACTGGCGCGACGTAGGCACGCTCGACAGTTACTGGCAATCCAACATCGACTTGGTTTCCGAAAATCCGGCGCTGGATATTTACGACCGCTCGTGGCCGATACGCGGCAACCCCAGCCAAACCTACCCTTCCAAGTTTTTCTACAAAAAACTGCACAACGCCCAAGCGCTCGACAATTCGCTGGTGGCCGGCGGTTGCGTGATTACAGACGCCTCCATCAGCCATTCGGTATTATTCGACTGCATCCACGTCGACGAAGGCACCGTTATCGACCACAGCGTCATCCTGCCGCAGGTGGAAATCGGCAAAAACTGCGTTTTGCGCCGCTGCATCATCGACCGCCAGTCGATTATTCCCGACGGCATGCAAATAGGCGTAGACTTGAAGCTCGACCGCAAACGCTTCCGCCTCAGCCCCGGCGGCGTGGTCTTGGTAACGGCGGGAATGCTCAAAAAACTGAACGGCGACGAACCGGCATCGGAAACGCATTTAGATTAAGCACACCCATTTTTACCCCAAACAGAACGGCAAACGTACCATGCCTGTCTGAAACCCGTTCACTCTGTTTTCAGACAGGCATTGATGCCGCAACCTCATATAAAAGAAAGCATTTTGCATGAAAGTTTTACACGTTTGCTCCGAGCTTTATCCTCTGCTCAAAACCGGCGGACTGGCCGATGTGATGGGCGCCCTGCCCTTCGCGCAGCAGCGTGCGGGCATCGACGTTCGCGTCGTATTGCCCGCTTATCCCGCCATCAGCACGGCAATCCCGTATACCGATATTGTGGCCGAATTCGACAATTTCGCCGGCCACGTCATACTGCGTTACGGCAACTTCAAAGGCTTAGGCATCTATCTGATTGACGCACCGCACCTGTTCGCACGCGAAGGCAACCCTTACCACAACGCGGCCTATCAAGATTATGCCGACAACTACAAACGCTTCGCCCTGCTGGGTTGGGCAGGGGCGGAATTGGCCGTCGGCCTTGACGGCTGGTGGAGAGCCGAAATCGTACATGCCCACGACTGGCATGCCGGTTTGGCACCCGCCTACCTCGCCGCCAAAGGCCGACCCGCCAAATCCGTATTCACCATACACAACCTCGCCTATCCCGGCCTCTTTTCCGCACACCATCTGGCGGAAATCGATCTGCCGCCCGCCATGTTCTCTACCGAAGGGCTGGAATTGCACGGGCAACTTTCCTATCTGAAAGCCGGCCTTTACTATGCCGACGCGGTCACCGCCGTCAGCCCGACCTACGCCCGCGAAATCACCACACCCGAATATGCCTACGGCCTGCAAGGCCTGCTGCAAACCTTGCAGCATCAAGGCAGGCTCTCCGGCATTCTGAACGGCGTCGACGATGCCATCTGGAATCCGGCTAGCGACGCCGACATTCCGGCCAATTACCAAATCGATGCCGTAAAAGGCAAGCAGATAAACAAAACCGCCCTGCAAAATGCATTCAACCTACCGGCCAACCCCGACGCGCCGCTCTTTATCATGGTAACGCGGCTGACCGAACAAAAAGGCGTCGATTTGCTGCTGGAAAATGCCGCCCATATCGTAGAAAAAGGCGGGCAGCTCGTTATTCTCGGCTCCGGCGCGCCGCATTTCGAAACTTGGCTCAGCCATCTTGCCACACAATACCCGCAGCACATCGGCGTTAAAATCGGCTATAGCGAAGCCCTATCTCATCTGATTATTGCCGGCGGCGACGTCATCCTCGTGCCCAGCCGTTTCGAGCCTTGCGGCCTTACCCAGCTCTACGGCCTGAAATACGGCACGCTTCCTCTGGTACGCCACACTGGCGGCCTTGCCGATACCGTGGTGCACGCCGATGCGGAACACATCAAAAACCACACCGCCACCGGCTTTGTCTTTCAAGATGCCGACGTATCCGGCCTGCGTTGGGCAATCGACGAAGCCTTCGCCCTCTGGCGAAAACCGAGCGATTGGGCGCAAGTTCGCGCCAACGCCATGCGGCAAGATTTCAGTTGGGACGTTTCAGCGGAGCGCTACGATGGGCTCTACCAGAGCTTGTTTTAAACCGAGCCGACGCCCGTTCGGATTAGGCAAATGCCTGTCTGAACATAACAGACCGGCATTTCGGCTTTCTTACGATAACACCTTGTTATCAAGCAATATATGCCGCATTTATGTATAATAGATATTATACGGAAACTCATTATTTCTTAATAAAACTTAGGGAGCAAAGCAGATGACCTCTCAAGATTTCGCCACCGAATTTTTATACGACAAACCGCAAGTATCGGTTAAATCCTTCAAAAAAATCATTGTTTACAAACTGATTTTCCTAATCGGGCGCGACCCGCAGGAAGCAACCGACCGCGATTGGCTCAACGCCGTTTTGCTCGCCGTGCGCGATTTGGTTACCGAAGGCTGGATTTTCACCGCCCGCAAAGAACGCAGCGACAAAGCGCGCCGTGTTTATTATCTATCGATGGAATTTCTCATCGGGCGAACCCTATCCAACGCCATTCTTTCCGAAGGCGTATACGATATCGTCAAACAGGCCGTTACCGAGCTGGGGCACAATCTGGAAGACATCATCGAAAAAGAAGTCGACCCCGGTTTGGGCAACGGCGGCTTAGGCCGCTTGGCCGCCTGCTTTATGGATTCCATCGCCACCTTGGCTCTGCCCGGCATGGGCTACGGTATTCGCTACGAATACGGCATGTTCCGCCAGAAAATCAAAGACGGCATGCAAGTTGAGCGCCCCGATGCGTGGCTGGAAAAAGGCGCGCCGTGGGAAATCATCCGCCCGTCGAAACGCTATGCCGTGCACATCGGCGGCCATATCCATTTTGAAGGCAGCAAATGCGTATGGGCCAACACCGACACCATCACCGCATTGGCCTATGACTACATCATCCCCGGCTACGATACCGATGCGGCCGGTACCCTGCGCCTGTGGAGCGCGCACGCCGGAGATATATTCGACCTCGACAACTTCAACCGCGGCGATTATTCGGGCGCCATCGAAAAACGCTCGGTCTCCGAAACCGTTTCCCGCGTGCTCTATCCCAACGATTCCACCGAGCGCGGCCGCGAACTGCGCCTGATTCAGGAATATTTTCTGGTTTCCGCCTCGTTGCAAGACATCATCTACCGCCACAAATATGTGCACGGCAGCCTCGACAATCTGGCGGAAAAAGTGGCCATCCACTTAAACGACACCCACCCGACGCTGGCGATTCCCGAGCTGATGCGCATCTTAATCGACGAAGAAGACTACACGTGGAAAAGAGCATGGGATACCGTTACCCGCATTTTCTCCTATACCAACCACACCTTGATGAGCGAAGCCTTGGAAACGTGGCCGGTGGATATGATGAGCAAAGTGCTGCCACGCCATCTGCAAATCATTTTCCAAATTAACGAAAACTTCCTCGAATACGTCAAAACCTATGTTTCCACCGATAACAACTTCATCCGCCGCGTCTCTCTGATTGATGAAGAAAACGGCCGCAAAGTGCGCATGGCGTGGCTGTGCGTGGTCGGTTCGCACAAAGTCAACGGTGTCGCCGCCATTCACTCCGAACTGATGGTCAATTCCATTTTCGCCGACTTTGCCAAAATCTACCCCGACCGCTTCTGCAACGTAACCAACGGCATCACCCCGCGCCGCTGGATTGGCGTTGCCAACCCGCACCTGGCCGCTCTGTTCGACCGCTACATCGGCACGGGCTGGCGCAAAGATTTGGCTCAAATCGAAACGCTCAAATCCGAAGCCGCCAACCCCGAATTCAGACAGGCATTGCGCGACATCAAGCTCGCCAACAAAACCAAACTGGCCGACTACATCCGCAAAAACCTTGAAATCGATGTCGATCCGAACGCCTTGTTCGACGTGCAAATCAAACGGATACACGAATACAAACGCCAGATTATGAACTTGCTGCAAATCGTGGCGCGCTACAACCGGATACTGGAACAGCCGGAAAAAGATTGGGTGCCGCGCGTGTTCATTCTGGCGGGTAAAGCGGCCTCTTCCTATGTTGCGGCCAAAGAAACCATCCATCTGATTAACGACGTGGCCAATGTGGTCAACAACGACGAGCGCATCAAAGGCCGCCTGAAAGTTGTTTTCATCCCCAACTACAGCGTCAGCTTGGCCGAGCTGATTATTCCGGCGGCCGACATTTCCGAGCAGATTTCATTGGCCGGCACCGAAGCCTCTGGCACCAGCAATATGAAGTTTGCCCTGAACGGCGCGCTTACCCTGGGCACGCTTGACGGCGCCAACGTGGAAATCCTCGAACACGTCGGCAACGACAACATCTTCATTTTCGGCAATACCGTCGAGCAGGTAGAAGCCTTGCGCCGCAACGGCTACCAGCCGTTCGAGTATTACCAGAAAGATGCCGACCTCCGCCAAGTGGTCGACCAGATCAGCAGCGGCAAATTCTCGGTTAACGACACCAGCCGTTACCGCCAATTGCTGCAATCGATGGAATACCACGACCATTACCAAGCCTTTGCCGATTTCCGCAGCTATGTCGATACGCAAAACCGAGTCGACGAAAAATACCGCGATCAGGAAGCTTGGACAACCAGCGTGATCGAAAACATCGTCAACATGGGTTATTTCTCATCCGACCGCACGGTCATGGAATATGCGGAAAAAATCTGGCATGTAGAATCGCTGGATATGCCGTAGGCAAATCTTCGGCCTGATAATGAAAAAGCCTGTCTGAAAATTTTCAGACAGGCTTTCTTAATGGTAAATCGGTTAATCAGAAGTTACGGCTTAGGAGCAGACGCTTCGGAAGCGGCGGCATCGCCGATGCCTTCCAAATCCATGTCATCCGGTTCGCTTTGCAGCTGTTTGCCATTGAGCAGAAGATGGCCGTCTTTTAAAGCCGCCTGTGTGCTGATATCGCCGTTGTTTACCTTAATATAACCTTCCCGATTCATCGAAATAATGGTGTTTTCCACCATCAGGCGCAGCGTTTCATTGATATCATCCAAGCTGGCTTTCCCCTCGGCGGCATCCTCCGGGTTAACACTGAACACATTGCGCGCTTGGTGGATTGCCAAGTTTTCCAACAATTTTTGCGGCACCTGAATTTTAAAATCAGCGCGGGTTTTCTTAACCAGCGAGTTAAAATCGTTTAAGTCGGCCGCAACCAATCCGCTAAAGCTCAATTCACCGCTCGATTGCACCTTGCCTTGCGGCATCTGCAAGTCAAACGTGCGCACTTTAATCACCGGATTATTGGTAAACAGGCCCACCGCATCGGTTTTCGCCGCCTGAATCAGCATATCCTGAACTTGCTGGCCGCTCATTTCCTTCGAAGTAGCCTCGGCCATTTTATTCTTCAGTACCAGCAGGCTCTTGGCATCCAAATGCTCCGCGGCCACATCAATATCAAGCGGCCCGTATTTCTCTTCGCCGTAAGCCAAATTGGCAAAACGGAACCGACCTTCGCTATTAATCCAACCGCCGTTTTCCTGCATTTTGGTATCAAACTGCAATTTATCAACCGCAATTTTAGAAGGTGCAATCTGGCCGGTCGGATTGATAAATGCGCCTATCTGCAAATCAGTAACCAGATTGATTAACTCATTCAGCTTAACATGATAATCAACGCCCTCTTTCCATTCGATGGCGAATTTGTCGATTTTAAAGCTGCTGCTGCCCAACGAAAGCTGGCTTTTGCCATCTTGAGTTTGCGTATCGATTTGCAAATTTTCCAACCCGATATCGCCCTTGTCGGCCAGTTTGGCCAATAAGGCGGGCGCATGATAGCTGTGGCGGTAATCAGACCAGCCGGAGCTGTATTCCGTGGTGCCGCTCAAGCCTTTCCAATTCAGTTTGATGCCGGAAAGCTCTTCATAATCGAATGCCGGAACGCTGGCCTGCAGCTGGCCCGAGCCATCCAAACGAATCACATTGGTCAGCGTCAGCGGGCGCTGGTCGCCGAAGAAACGTTTCAGCGCCTTTTCCGTTTCCGGATGATATTTAAACTCGGTTTCCACTTTGGCGCTTACCGGCGTGAAGCCATCGGCAAACGGGCCGTGTTTGACATGGTTCACAATAGTCACCGGCTCGTTCAGAATCGTTTTCAGATTATCCGGCAGATATTGCTGCGCATTTTTCAACAAGGCCGGATTAAGCCGCACCACAGTGGTTTCTGTGGCGCCAAACCAACCGCGTTCGTATTGATGGGATTCAACAGTCAGAAAGCTGGCCTTGGCAAGCATCTGCTGCTGCTCGTCCAACGCCTGTTCGGCTTTCTTTCCAAGCAAATAAGGGGCACCGCCGAACACGGCGGCAAGCGCGATAACCAGGCCCGAAGCACCGATGGCAATTAGCTTTTTCATATTATCGGGAGCAATGTAAAAGGTTAAAGCATAGCATTTTTTTAGATGCTTGTCTTAACGGGCACCAAAGCCGCTTGCGGCGCTTCAGGCATAAACAACTTATAACCGGCGGATATTAGTAAACAATCATTCGTTCTTTCCTTTCAACTTACCATTTCTTTACAATAAGCAAAATTTCTTTAAGGAATACGATCATGTATCTGAAATCTCTGCTTGTTTTGCTTACTGCTTCCACTTTGGCGGCTTGTTCGCCCAAAACCGAAAACCAAGCGGCTTCGTCTGGTTTGTCTGGCGGCGATCATCTGACACTATTCAACGTTTCCTATGATGTATCGCGTGATTTTTATAAAGATTACAACCCGATTTTCGTTAAGGCCTATCAAGACAAACACGCCGGTACCACCATCAACGTGCAGCAATCTCACGGTGGCTCGAGCAAGCAGGCTCTGGCGGTAGCCAACGGCTTGCAAGCGGATGTGGTTACCATGAACCAAAGTTCCGACATCAATCTACTGGTCAAAAAAGGGCTGGTCTCTGCCGATTGGCAGCAGAAATTCCCCAACAGCTCGGTGCCTTTTACCAGCATCACGGTTTTTCTGGTACGCAAAGGCAATCCGCAACACATCAAAGATTGGGCCGATTTGGCACGTGACAATCTGAAAGTGGTTATCGCCAATCCGAAAACCACCGGTAACGGCCGTTACACCTTCCTCGCCGCATACGGCTACGCTCTCAAAGCCAATGCCAACAATGATGCCAAAGCACGCGAATATATGGATAAACTTTTGCAAAACGTTCCTGTTTTTGAAAACGGCGGCCGAGCGGCAACCACAACTTTCGTTCAACGAAACATCGGCGACGTGCTGGTTACCTTTGAAAACGAAGCCAATCTGGCAGCCAAACAATTCGGTGCAGGAGAGTTTGAAATCGTATATCCGCAATACTCGGTATTGATGGAAAGCCCGGTGGCGGTGGTAAGCAGCGTTACCAACAAAAAAGGCACCACAGAAGCCGCCACCGAATATCTGAACGATTTATGGAGCAAACCGGCGCAAGAATTGGGCGCCAAACTGTATCTGCGCCCGGCCAATGCGGAAGTGCTGGCAGCCAACGAAAAAGTTTTCCCGCCGGTGGAAACCTTCCGCCCCACCGATGTATTCGGCCCGTGGGATGAGATTATGAAAAAATATTTTGCCGACGGCGGTGTCTTCGACCAACTCACCACTCATTCCAAATAATCCGGGCTTGCGAAGCGTTTGATTGTAATAATGCCTGTCTGAAATCATCAGACAGGCATTTTATTGCACAGTATTCTGTATAACTATGTGATATGATATTAAATATTATTAAATAACCTTTTCAAGGCAGATTATGGATATTCATTTGATTTTACAGCTCATCGTGCTTTTAGGCGCCATTTTTTTGGGCGTACGTTTGGGGGGCATCGCCATCGGTTTTACCGGCGGATTGGGCGTGGCCGTGCTGGCTTTGGGTTTGCAAATTACCCCGGGAAAAATTCCGTTTGACGTTATTCTCATCATCATGTCGGTTATTTCGGCCATTGCCGCCATGCAACTGGCCGGCGGTTTGGATTATATGGTTCGCATTGCGGAAAGAATATTGCGCAAAAATCCTAAAAATATTAATTTCCTCGCACCCACCGTCACCTATTTCCTAACCATTCTTGCCGGCACCGGGCACACCGCATTTTCCATGATGCCGGTTATCGTCGAAGTGGCCAAAGGCGAAAATATCAAGCCTTCTGCCCCGCTGAGCCTTGCCGTTGTGTCTTCTCAAATTGCCATTACCGCCTCGCCCGTCAGCGCGGCCGTTGTATTTATGAGCGGCCTGCTCGAACCGCTTGGCGTCAGCTATCCCAAATTGCTGCTGATTTGGCTCTCCAGCACTTACGCTGCCTGCATGCTGGCCTCACTTTTGGTTAATTTATTCGGCAAGCTCGATTTATCCAAAGACCCGATTTATCAAGAGCGCCTGGCTGCCGGTTTGGTTGCTCCGCCGCAAACCGAAGAATCTCAGGAAGCCTTGCCCGCCACAGCCAAACGTTCGGTGCAGATTTTTGCCGTCGGGGTTTTATTGGTCGTCCTGTATGCCTGCGCCATTTCGCCGGCAGCCGGTTTGGTTGAAAAACCGGTATTACCGCGCGACGGTGCCATTATCAGCTTTATGATGGCCATCGCCGCCATTATCGTGATGACCTGCAAGCTGAAAACCGACAAGATTCTGGATATGCCGACATTCAAATCCGGCATGTCTGCCTGCGTATGCGTTTTAGGTGTTGCATGGCTGGGCGATACTTTCGTTTCAACACACATCGAGGCCATTCAGGCCACGGCTGCCAATCTGGTATCTTCCTATCCTTGGCTGCTGGCCGTAGCGCTCTTTTTCGCCAGCATGCTGCTTTATTCTCAAGCCGCCACCGCCAAGGCGCTGATGCCTGCGGTGATACTGGCCTTGGGTATCACTCCGGAAAACACCAAAGACGTTTATATTCTGGTTGCCAGTTTTGCCGCGGTATCGGCCTTATTCGTATTGCCCACCTACCCGACCTTGCTTGGCGCCGTGCAAATGGACGATACCGGCAGCACGCGAATCGGCAAATTCGTTTTCAACCACGGTTTTTTTATTCCCGGTCTGCTCTCCATTACCTTCGCGGTTATCTTGGGCTTCATTATTGCTCCCATCTTGATATAAGCCGCCGATAGCAAAATGCCTGTCTGAAACCGATTTTTCAGACAGGCATTTTTAATGCTTCATCCAACGCTATTTATTTTTCAAAGTGCTGCAAATCAACCGAACACCATCCGGCCTGAAGCAAACACAGCTTCCGTTCCCAGCAGCTTAAACGTCAGCTTTTCCTTTTCAGCATCGTATTTCAACTCGGCAAACACTTGATCATTCGGGCGCATAAACTGTTGATATTTCAAATTTTCCACCCGAACGATGCTGCGCCTTCCCCAATCGAAACGGGCGGCTAAATCGCTTACCCATTGCAGCTCGACCACACCCGGCACCAGCGGAAAATTGGCAAAATGCCCGCCGAAATACACCAAATCCAAAGGAACACGGCTCTCAAAACGATGAATTTCTGGGTTTTCAGACAGGCATTGCCGCCATACCGGCTCGGTTAACGCTTCGACAAAAGCGTGTTGAAAATCAGCAGCGGTGATTTTCGATTGCGCGTTACGCGGCAGCATATCCGTGAAACGCCAATAACGCGGCAAAGCAACCGTATCCTGTGTTGCCGCCAAATGCTGCTTCAGCGCGGCCACCACTTCCGCACGACCTTTTTCCTGCAAAGCGGCGATACCTGCTTCGCTCAAGGCCGCCCACACGGCAATGCGCCTGTGCTGCGGATGTTGGCCGCAATAAGCATCGGCAACCCATTCGTGCGTAAGCAGATCCTGCTCGATTTGATTTAGCGACACCCGTTTATCCTCAAATTTAATCACGCGGTCTTTCCGGCCGAGCAATGAAAAGCCGTTTCCCTGCCGCAAAACCATATCGGCCGTTTGAAAACGGCCCTCCGTCCAAGGCGATTGCGCCCACAATGCACCCTCATCATCCTGCCCGATTTCGACCACCTCAAAAGGCCGCCACTCACGCTCAAAACAACGCGACGCAATCACACCGGTTTCCGTGCTGCCGTAAACCTCAAACGGCCTCACCGCATACTTCTCCAGCAAATCAGCGGTGCTCTCAGGCAACACACCGCCCGCCGAAACAATGCCCGCCACCTTGCCGCCAACCGAGTGCCAGTTGCGCGCTTCGCCCAATCGGCTCAACAAAGCCGGGCTGGCAATCCACACCGATTTCGGATATGCGGCCGCAGCCGCCAACAACGTTTCGGGATACGCGTTTTGCGAGCGGTAGATTGTCCAGCCCATCGTCAACGTCAGCGCAAAACGAAATGTAAAACCATACATATGCTGCGGGCTAACGCTGCCCACCACCGTGAGCGCATCCTGCCCAAACGGCAGCGCCGCCGCCAACGCCAGCGCTTCGGCCTGCATCTGCCCCGCTGTTTTCACCACCACCTGCGCCTCACCGCTGGAACCCGACGTTTTCAGACAGGCTTCCGCCTGCGCCGGAATCCGCCAATCGCCAGCCGATTCCATTGCAGAAGGCAGACTTTCCAGCAAAGCGCCAATATCCAAAACACGATGCCTGTCTGAAATTGCTGCAAACGCTTTCTCATCCGGCACATCAGTTAACCAAGCATCCGCCGTATCGCCCCAATCCACATTCTCCCGCGCCAGATTAGGCGGCAGCAAAACCCGCGCCCCCGCATGCCACGCAGCCAACACCGCGCAAGCAAACAAAGCCGCATCTTCAAACCACAGAGCAACCGTCTGCGCTTGTTGTTTGCTCAAGCAGGCTGACACATGAAAAACCGCACGGTTAAAATCCGCGCGCGGCCAATCGGGATGAGTCGCAATCAGATCGGTTTGTGAAAGAGAGTCGGATAAGACTTCAGTGAGATGATTCATCATAATTATTGTTTATATTATCTATATTGGTTGCGGAACCATTATTTTCTATGCTTCGAAAAATAGCCTGATATTTTTCTTGCTGAAGCCTCACACCGGCATCATGAATGCCATCCGGTAAACAAACACAAACAGGCGCCAAAGAAATAACAACTAAAAACACCACAATAGGAAATATTGTTACGCCACCTAATTCATAGCTTACCCCACACGCCCAAATATAAAAAAACCATATTATGAATGAGATGATGAACAATATGGCAAATCCTACTTTCTGATGAGCCTCAAAGCCGAGTTTTCTGAATATTTTTTGGCCTGTATTTTGGGGATTTGCGACAGGATAACGCCGCTGCTCATACCTTTTCTCTTCGGCATTCCATAGAATGGCTGCCAATCCTTGGGCAGAGCTGCTTTTAGCAAAAATAACATCCATTATGCCGTCGATATCAATCTGCCGTGCAAGCAGAAAATCCAATTCTTCAACAGATAATTCTTTTAAATAAGGCGTTTTTTTCTGCTCGATTTGTCTTTTCAGAGCACGCTGATATTGCTTATTTTGATCTGGTTCTTCATGGCTTAACCGATCATCAAAAACTATCTGATCAAGAAAATTCTGAATTTTAACCAACTCTTCTTCCGCGAGATCAAATTCACCCAAGAAGTTCTTTTTCAGGCTTTTCCGATCCCAGAAAAAGAACATGCCTTTCAAAACACCAGTGATAAATTCCAACTTATTCCCCTTAATTTTTTTTAAATCGACTTGGTAAGCTAACAACCATTCAAACCTTCAACACCATCTTCCGATAAAGCCACTCTCCCGCAAACAGCACGCCCATCAAAACATAGGAAACCACGCCGGTATAAAGCGCCCACCAATCGTGTTTGCCACTTAAAAACAGCCCTGCTGCCATAGCGGCATTGAAAACAAAAAAAACGCACCAGATTTGGGTAACGCGGCGGGTATGGCGTACGCCTGCCGGCGACAAGTCGGGATGCTGCAAGCGCGCGAGGCGTTCGATAACGGTTTGCTCGGCAAACAGACTGGCGCCGAATACGGCAAGCATCAGCACATTAACCGCAACCGGATACCAATACATTGAATCGGGCCGCTTAAAAAGAAGCACAACGGCAAAAAAAGCCGCCAACAGCAGCGAAACAGCCTTCTGCGAGCGAGGTTTCTGAATGGCCGCACGAATCAGCCATAAGCCGCACATAGCGGCCGCCAGCCAGAAAAAAGCGCCGTCGTTACGGCCGTAATACCATACCAAGGGATAAGCGATGCTCAGCAAGGTCAGCAGAATGGAGCCGATGTGTTTTAACATAATGAAATCTAAATAAAGCCTGTCTGAAAATCTGTTTGATTGCCGCTCCAACATAGCAAAACAGCGGGCTTCCACGCCCGCTTTGCCACTATGCCGCTAGAACACAAACCGAATTTATTCCGGCTTGATATTCAATACGGCTTGCACCACATCGTCTACCGTGCGCACGTTGCGAAAATCTTCCGCTTTCAGTTTGCGGCCGGTTTCGCGTTTAATGTGGTCGATTAAATCGATGGCATCGATGCTGTCGATTTCCAGATCTTCGTAAAGATTGTTGTCGGGCTTAATGCGTTCGGGTTCGATTTCAAATAAATTGACTAACGCATCGGTCAGGATTTTACGGATTTCTTGTTCGGTCATCACAGGCTCCTTTTAAGCTTGGCGGCTGCGGATAAAGTCGGCCAAGGTTTTCACACTGGCAAAATGCTCGCGCAGGTTGTCTTTTTCGCCGTCGAGCTGAAAGCCAAACGTTTTTTGCACGGCCAAACCCAGCTCCAGCGCATCTACTGAATCCAGGCCTAAGCCTTCGTCGCCGAACAGTGGGGCATCGGTATCGATATCGTCGGCAGTGATGTCTTCCAAGCCTAAGCTATCGATAATCATTTGTTTGATTTGTGTTTCTAATGTCATAGGGTTTCTCGCATGAAATAATCTTGCAAATAAGCATTCAACCGCCGGGCAGCAATGGGTAACGGCTTTTCGGCCAGCCAATCTTGCGGGTCGATATCTTCGCCGACGGTAATTTCGTAGTGGATGGTACGGGGGGGAATTTTATACCAAGGCTGGCCTTTTTTAAAATTAGGCGGGCTCATTTTGATACAAACGGGGGTAATAATGTCTGCACTACGCAACCCGACAGAGACAGCGCCTCTATGCAATTTTATCTGGCCATCCCAACCGGTGCGTGTGCCTTCGGGGAAAATCAGCAAACTCTGGCCGCTTTTAAACACCGCTTCCAGCTCTTCTACCATTTCCATCGATTCGTCGTTCGGAATATAGCCTGTGGCCAGAATCTGGCTTTTCATGGTCGGATTTTTAAGCAAGTCATGTTTTACAAGGCAATTCATTCTGGGCTCATAGGCAATCATAATCACCACATCCAGCAAGGAAGGGTGATTCGCCAGCACCAATTGCCCTGGTCGGCCGAGTTTTTCCAAGCCGTTGAACCTTATGCTCAACACGCCCGACCATACCAGATAGCCGACAAACCATTTCCACACGCGCCCGATTAATTTTCGGGCCGCTATCTGGCGCGGAATGTCGTTTTTTGTGCTTTTCAGGGTATAGGGCAACAAGGCGATTTTAAACAACACGCCTGCCACGCCGAATAATATAAAACCGAAAAGCGTAGCAAAAAAACGACGGTAATAATGACTATTTTTCATCTATTTTTACGCCACAGCCAATAACGATTGCCGTAATCCCTACGGTGTTCATGCCTGTCTGAAAGCATGAAACGTATCCATTCCAAAGCGCCCCAATACGGCGCTTTTTCGGTTTTATCCTGGGCCATGTCATGCAACGACAAAGTATATTGTTCACCCGCACGGATAACCATGGCCAGCGCATAAGGCATCGGCGCACGCTCGGCAACCACCGCATATTCTTCCAGCAACGGATCATCCGCCAACACCAGCAAAACATGCTCCGCGCCTTCGAATAATAATGCGTAAGCCTCGGCCAGCGCCGTTTCCAAGCCGTCGCAGCCCACCGCCAATGCCGTGTGCTCGTTCATATCTTTGCGCAGCATCGACCACTGCCCGGCTTGGGCATTGTGCACCGACAAGCCGAACGACGTCGGCGAAACGGTATCTGTTTTCATCAGCTCCAACCACAATTCGAAACTGCGGTTTAACTCGCCGTCGTGCGAAGCGAAAACCAAAGGGCTTCCGGGATATTGTTCAGCCAACGGCCACGCCGCATCGCACATCAAACGCGCCGCTCTGCTCAAACGCCGCCGCTGCATGGCAGGCAAAAAAGTAAGTTCGGGTTTATAATCGGGCAAATGCGCCAAAACCGAATCGTCTGCAGCCCATTGCCGCCATGCGTCCGCATCGCCCATACGGCTGGAAGAGGCCTGCCATGCAGCGATATCAAAAGAAAAACGGCAAGATACGGGAGAAGTCATAAAGGCTTTCGGCAAATCATAATGAGCTGTATTTTAACTCAAGGGATTAACAAAAAACAGCAATGCAATATAATTGGCGCTTAACCCGTTGCCTGTCTAAATCGGAAATTGAATGAACACACCGCTCACCTGCCCCATTACTGCCATCGCCCCGCTGCTGCCGCATAGCGGCCGCATGGTTTTACTCGATTGCGTTACCGAATACAGCGCCCACCATTTGGTTGCCACCGCCAAAGTAGACGAACAACACATTCTGCTGAAAGACGGTTATCTGCCGTGCATGGCGGGCATGGAAATCGTAGCGCAAGGCATAGGCGCGCTGACTGGCTGCCTCGCTTTCAACGCCGGCAAACCGATACAACTCGGCTTCCTGCTCGGCACGCGCAAACTCAATCTGTTTGCCGACCGTATACCCGTACACACTTCACTTCTGATTGAAGTGAAAGAATCGGTCATCGATTCTTCCGGTTTCGGCGTATTCGACTGCTCGCTACGCTGGACCGACGCGCCGGAACCGGAAAAAAACGCTTTACCGCCGGACGGCCTGCTGCTTCAAGCGGCATTAAACGTATACAGCCCGCATAAAGAAGCCATGCCCGTCTGAAAAACCCTTCCGCCTTTCAGACAGGCATTGAAGCCAGAGCAAAAACCATTTTGAGGAAAACACATGAGCGAAACCATTCTAATCACCGGTTCCAACCGCGGCATCGGCAAAGCCATCGCGCTGGCACTGGCGGCAGACGGTTACGATATCGTCGTTCACTGCCGCAGCAGACGGGATGAGGCCGAAGCCGTTGCCGAAACCATCCGCGAAACAGGCCGAAATGCCCGCGTATTGCAGTTTGACGTATCCGACCGCGCCGCCTGCCGCGAAATCATTACCACCGACATCAATCAAAACGGCGCCTATTACGGCGTCGTGCTTAATGCCGGCCTAACGCGCGACAACGCCTTTCCCGCATTTGAAGACGAAGATTGGGATCAGGTGCTGCGCACCAATCTCGATGGTTTTTACAACGTATTGCATCCACTGATTATGCCGATGATACGGCGCCGCAAAGCAGGCCGTATCGTTTGCATGGCTTCGGTTTCCGGCCTAACGGGCAACCGAGGCCAAGTCAATTACAGCGCATCGAAAGCCGGCATTATCGGCGCGGCCAAAGCATTGGCGGTTGAGCTGGCCAAACGGAAAATCACCGTCAACTGCGTGGCGCCGGGGCTGATTGAGACCGAAATCGTAGATGAAAACGTACCGGTGGAAGAAATTTTAAAAGCCATTCCCGCCGCCCGCATGGGTTCGCCGGAAGAAGTGGCGCATGCAGTCAGGTTTTTGATGGATGAAAAAGCGGCATACATTACACGGCAAGTGATTTCAGTAAACGGAGGTTTGTGTTGAGACGGGTTGTGATAACAGGAATCGGCGGCATCACCGCCTTCGGATGCGACTGGAACAGCATCAAAGCAGGCTTCATGCGCGGCAAAAATGCCGTTCAGAAGATGAATTGGCCAGTACAATGCCCCGAGCTGGAAAGCCGGCTGGGCGCACCGATTGACGGCTACCAGCCGCCAGAGCATTGGACGCGCAAACAACTACGCGGCATGGGGCGCGGCACGCGAATGGCCGTTGATGCCGCCGAACGAGCACTCTCTGATGCCGGTTTGCTAGGCGACGAACGGATTAAAGACGGGCGCATGGGCGTTTCTGCCGGCTCGTCGGTGGGCAGCACGCCTGATGTCGGCGTGATGGGCGATTTATTGCTGCACGGCAATTCGCGCAATTTCAATGCCAACACCTATGTGCGCATGATGCCGCATACCGTGCCGGCCAATATCGGCATTTTCTTCGGGCTAACCGGCCGCATCATTCCCACCTCCAGCGCCTGCTCTTCCGGCAGCCAAGGCATAGGCTATGCCTACGAAGCCATCAAACACGGCTTAATCGACATGATGCTGGGCGGCGGCGCCGAAGAATTCTGCCTGTCTGAAGTATACGTTTTCGATTCGCTGTATGCCGCCAGCCGCCGCAACAACGAACCTGAGCTGACTCCCCGCCCTTATGACAGCGATCGCGACGGCTTGGTTATCGGCGAAGGCGCCGGCATTCTGGTCTTGGAAGAGTTGGAATGCGCCAAGGCACGCGGCGCGAAAATCTACGCCGAAATCGTCGGTTACGGTGCCAACAGCGACGGCAGCCATGTAACCCAGCCGCAAAAAGACACGATGCATCGGTGCATGGAAATGGCGCTGAAAGATGCCGGCATTACTCCGCAGCAAGTCGGCTACGTCAACGGCCACGGCACGGCCACCGAAAAAGGCGACATCGCAGAAACACTGGCCACCGAAGCCATGTTCGGCCACATTCCGATGAGCTCGCAGAAAAGCTATTTCGGCCACACGCTCGGCGCATGCGGCGCGCTGGAATCTTGGTTTTCCATCGAGATGATGAACAGCGGCTGGTTTGCCCCTACCCTTAATCTCGACAATATTGATCCGCGCTGCGGCCAAGTGGACTACATCCGCGGCGAAGCCCGCGAAATCCATACCGATTACGTGGTCAACAACAATTTTGCTTTCGGCGGTGTCAACACCTCATTGGTGTTTAAACGCTGGCAAGAATAAAGCCGGTCAAACAGCACTGCTCGGCAACATCATAAACAAAGCCTGTCTGAAAATGTTCAGACAGGCTTTGTTTTGACTTAAAACTCACTGCGGTTGATAACGGCCTTTGTCTTTTCCTCTCATACAAACGGCAGAATAAGCTTTCTAGGCTGCAAGACAAAAAATATTCGGCGCCGTTTATTTCAACTTGGCCAACAGCTTGTCATGGATGCCGCCGAAACCACCGTTACTCATCACCAAAATATGATCACCGCTGCGCGCCTGCGCGACAATTTCGGCAACAAAAGCATCAAAGTCTTTGCCAACGTGCAATTTATCGCCCAAAGGCGCCAATGCTTCGGCCACATCCCAATCTACGCCGCCGGCATAGCAAAAAACCACATCCGCTTCATGCAAACTGGCCGGCAGAGCCGCCTTCATTGTACCGAGCTTCATCGTATTGGAACGCGGCTCCAACACCGCCAGAATGCGCGCGTTACCCACTCTCTGACGCAGGCCGGCTACCGTCGTGGCAATCGCGGTGGGGTGGTGGGCAAAATCATCGTATACCGTAATGCCGTTGGCTTCGCCTTTGATTTCCATGCGGCGTTTCACACTTTTGAATTCACTTAACGCGGCACAAGCCGTGGCCACATCCACACCGGCATGACGGGCGGCAGCAATTACCGCCAGTGCATTCATCCGATTGTGCTCGCCAATGATGTCCCACGCCACATGCCCTGCTTTTTCGCCGTTTGACAATACGTCAAACGCACCGTTGGCACTTACCTCGCCCACTTGCCAGCCTTCGTTGCTGCCGAAAAACGCCACTGGCGTCCAGCAGCCTTTATCCAGCGTATCCTGCAGACTTTGCTCCGTGCCGTTGCACACAATCAGACCTTCCGACGGCACGGTGCGCACCAAATGGTGAAACTGGGTTTGAATGGCGGCCAAATCCGGGAAAATATCCGCATGGTCGAATTCAAGATTGTTTAATACCGCAGTGCGCGGGCGGTAATGAACGAATTTGGAACGTTTGTCAAAAAATGCGGTATCGTATTCATCCGCTTCAATCACGAAAAACGGCGACAGCCCCTGCGGTTCCTGACGCGGCGCCTGCGGCAGGCGGGCGGAGACGCTGAAATTCTGCGGCACGCCGCCAATCAAAAAGCCGGGCGCCAGCCCTGCGTACTCCAGCACCCATGCCAGCATGGATGCGGTGGTGGTTTTGCCGTGCGTACCCGCCACACCGAGCACCCACCGACCTTGCAACACGTTTTCCGCCAGCCATTGCGGGCCGGAAAGATAAGGCAGGCCGCGATTTAAAATCGCCTCCACCACCGCCATTCCGCGTTTCGCCACATTGCCGATAACATAGGCATCGGCGGGAAACTGATCAAGCTGCGCCGCATCAAACCCTTCGTGCACGCCGATGCCCAGCGCCTCAAGTTGCGTGCTCATGGGTGGATACATTTTGGCGTCGCAGCCGGTAACATGGAAGCCGGCTTCTTTGGCAATGGCGGCCAGACCGCCCATAAAAGTGCCGCCGATGCCGATGATGTGAATGTGTTTCATGGGTTGTGCTTTGCTGCTTGACTATGGAAAGGGTTGTATTATAGCGGACAAACTTAATGCCTGTCTGAAAATGAAATTCGGTTTTCAGACAGGCATTTTAGCAATATGAATCGGCAACCGATTCACATGCTTACTTCAGCGCACGAATCCCCACCGCATCACGCACCTGATCCAGCAAGACACGGGCTTCGCGACGCGCACGCGCGGCACCTGCCTGCAAAATGTCTTCGATTCGCTCGGGATGAGCGGTCAGCTCGTGATAACGCTCGCGTTTAGGCGCCAATTCTTCATTAAGCTTGGCCGCCAACTGTTTCTTCGCCTCGCCCCAAGCCAAGCCTTCGGCCAGCATGCGGGTAAATTCGGCGGTTTCCTGTGGCGTGGCAAATGCTTTGTAAATTTCAAACAACGGGCTTTCGTCGGGCATTTTCGGCTCGCCCGGCTCTTTTAGATTGGTAATGATTTTGTTCACTGCCTTTTGCAGCTTTTTCTCGTTTTCAAACAAGGGAATGGTATTGCCATAGCTTTTGCTCATCTTGCGGCCGTCCAGCCCGACCAACGTTTCCACGTTTTCATCGATTTTGGCTTCGGGCAACACAAACAATTCTTTGAAACGATGGTTGAAACGACCGGCAATATCGCGCGCCATTTCAACGTGTTGGATTTGATCCCGACCGACCGGTACGTCGTTTGCTTTAAACATCAGAATATCGGCGCTCATCAGAATCGGATAGCTATACAGGCCCATTTCGATTTGGTGGTCTTGATCTTCCTGCCCTTTTTCAAGATTGTCCTGCACGGCGGCTTTATAGGCATGCGCCCGATTCATCAAACCTTTAGCGGTAATGCAGGTAAGAATCCAGTTTAATTCGAGAATTTCAGGAATATCGCTCTGCCGGTAAAAGGTTGTGCGCTCCGGATCAAGGCCGCAGGCCAGCCAAGTGGCGGCAACCGCTTGGGTGGATTGATGAATAATTTCGGGATCATGGCATTTAATGATGCCGTGATAATCAGCCAGAAATAAAAAGGATTCGGTGTTTTCGCTTTGACTGGCGCGAATGGCCGGCCTGATGGCGCCGACATAATTGCCCAGATGAGGAATGCCGGTGGTGGTAACGCCCGTCAGCACGCGTTTTTTGGTCATGATTCGGTTTCTTTCTCGAGAATGTTTTTCAGACAGGCATGGCATAAGCCCAATGCCTGTCTGAATAATCAGATGGTTTCAAATATGCGGCATCTTATCAGAATCCGCCGGTTTTCGGGCAGCTCGATGGCAAAGTTTCAATCCGTATAATCCAGCCCTTCGCGATATTGCAAACGGGCGGCAAATTCATCGGCCGCCTGCACAAGCGCCGCTGCAAGCGGCTTGTCAAACGAAGAATGACCGGCTTGGATAATACGCAAATCGGCTTCGGGATAGGCTTGATGCAATGCCCAAGCACTGTGCATAGGCGTACACAAGTCATAGCGGCCTTGTACAATAATAGCCGGCAAATGGCGGATTCTCGCTATATTGCGCAAAATGGCGCGTTCGCCTTCCAACCAGCCGAGGTGGGTGAAATAATGGTTTTCGATGCGAGCAATGGCCAGCGAATGCTCGGCATCCTCATCGACCGGCTCAGGTTCAAACTGAATCAGCCAGCTTTCCCAATCGGCCCATGCTTTTGCCGCACGCAAAGCAACTGAGCGATCTTCGCTGAATAGCAAATCATGATAAGCCTGCACCAAGCGGTTGCGCCGCTCGGGCGCCACCGGCGCGATATAATCTTGCCACTGGGCAGGATAAATCCGACTTACGCCGCCCGCTTCGTTTATCCAGTCAATCTCGCTTTGACGGCAGAGAAAAACGCCACGCAAAATCAAGCCGAGCACGCATTCAGGATGGGTTTCGGCATAAGCCAGCGCCAAAGTGCTGCCCCAAGAGCCGCCGAATACCAGCCATTTCGATATACCGAGCATGTTACGCACTTTTTCCAAATCGGCCACCAAATCCCAAGTGGTGTTTTCCCGCGTTTCGGCAAACGGCTGCGAACGGCCGCTGCCGCGCTGGTCGATGATGATAATGCGGTAAGCCGTCGGGTCGAAAAACCCGCGGCACAACGGCGATGCACCCGCGCCGGGCCCGCCGTGCAGAAAAATCACCGGTATGCCTTTAGGATTGCCGGATTCTTCCCAATAGATTTGATGAATGTCAGACACTTGCAGCATACCGCTGCGGTTGGATAGCGGAACAAAATACATAGTCTTCCTTCATTGTCAGATTCCGAGCGGAATGCAAGCAAATTAATAACAAAAGAGATAATGAACAGAAACATTTTACATAAGAATTTTTACCAGCTCCATATCAGCGCAAAGCCTCTTATCAGCCGGCTCATGTTGAGCGCTCCTTGCAGCTTCGCACAAACAGGTTTACATTCTCGTTTTCAATCGCTTTCAGACAGGCATCTGTTTATTTTATGCACTATTTCAGCATTCACAACCAACAAGGCGAACACTTGGGTTTCCTGATTATGCTGCCCGACGAAGAAGGAGCAAACCAACCTCAAAGCGGGCGCTTCATCATCAAGCTGCAAAGCGAAACCCCGCCGCAAGACCAAACCGCCTTCAAAACACTTCGCCCGTTTGAAGATTTAGCACAAACCTTCTACTGGAAAACAGAAAAAGACCGCATCAGCCTGTATCACGATTCAGAAAGAGTCGGCGGCCTTCGCAACGAATTTCTAACCGTCGGCAGCCAAACCCTGATATTAGGCGACATGACAGGAACAATGTAATTATGGAAAGCCTCTATATTCTCATACCGCTCAGTATTATGCTGGCATTTTTAATCGGCTATTTCTTCTGGTGGTCGGGCAAAAACGGGCAGTTCGACGACCTAGAAGGCCCCGCCCACCGCATCATCATGGACGACGACGCCTACCATCCCGACAACGAATCCGCCAAACAGGCGCCCACCGCAACAGACTCAAAAGAAAAACAACATGATCAAAGACCATCTTAATTTTGCCACCGGGCGCCGCTTCGCGCCCTTGTTCGGCACGCAATTTTTCGGTGCTTTCAACGACAACTTATTTAAAACCGCCTTATTTGTTTCCATCAGTTTCTACGGTTTGGGCCATAACGATTGGCTCCCGTCAAGCCAGATGCTAAACCTCGGCGCCTTATTGTTTATCCTGCCTTACTTTCTGTTTTCCTCCCTCTCAGGAGAGCTGAGCACGAAATACGACAAAGCCCGGCTGGCCCAAATCATTAAAATACTCGAAATCGCGATTATGCTTGGCGCCGCCTACGGCTTTCTCATCCAATCCGCCCCTCTGCTTTTTTTCTGCCTGTTTCTGATGGGCACCCACTCCACCCTGTTCGGCCCGCTCAAATACGCCATATTGCCCGACTATCTGAACGACAAAGAGCTGATTATGGGCAACAGCTTGGTCGAATCGGGCACCTTCCTGGCCATTTTATTCGGCCAGATTCTTGGCACGCTGGTAGCAGGCACCAACCATTATGTGGTTTCGTTTTTGATTATTCTGGTTGCCGTATCCGGCGCCTTAACCAGCGCATTCATGCCGCCGGTGCCGGCCAAACAGCCCGCCGCCCGCATCGACCCCAATATCGCCCGCAGCACCAAAAACCTGATCAAAACCACTTTCGCCCAGCGTGAACTCTACACCGCCATCATCGGCATCTCATGGTTCTGGTTGATCGGCGCCGTTTACACAACGCAACTGCCGACCTTTACGCAAATTCATTTGGGCGGCAACGACAACGTTTTCAACCTGATGCTCACGCTTTTCTCCATCGGTATTGCGGCCGGCTCCGTATTGTGCGCCCGCATCAGCCATGAGCGGCTGCATCTCGGCCTTGTGGCGCTTGGAACACTCGGCTTGACGCTATTCGGCCTGATTCTGGTTTGGCTTACCCACGGCACGCACCACACCGAATTCAACGGCATCTTCCATTTCCTCGCGCAAAACAATTCTTTCCCCATTATGGGCTGCATGACTGCCATCGGCTTTTTCGGCGGCTTTTTCTCCGTTCCGCTGTATACTTGGCTGCAAACCGCCAGCAGCGACGATTTCCGCGCCCACGCCATTGCTGCAAACAATATCCTAAACGGGCTGTTTATGGTCATAGCCGCCGTTGCCAGCGCCGTTTTACTGGCGCTTTTCGATAGCATCAACCTGCTCTATTTTCTGGTTGCGCTCGGCAATCTCGGCATCTTGTATTACCTGTGCAAACTCGAGCCCGGTATCTGGCGCGATTTAAAGTCTTATCTCAAAGCAAAATAAAAAAATGCCTGTCTGAAACATTTCAGACAGGCATTTTCAGTTAAATCCCAAATATTGCGCTTATCAACCAGCCGTAGCCGTTCGGATTAACCCTTTATATTGTTACCTTCAGCATTCTACATGTTGAAGGTAACAGACTCGGTTATATCGAAGCCGAACGACCATCATGGCGGCAGATATTAGTTTTTCGGCTCGCTCGGCTCGCCGCGGGGAGGCGCTTCCAGCAGGGCTTTGATTGAGAGGCGAACCCGGCCGCGATCATCAACTTCCAATGCTTTCACATTAACTTGCTGACCCACTTTCAAGTAATCCGTCACGTTATTCACGCGCTCGTGGGCAATCTGGCTGATGTGTACCAAACCGTCTTTACCGGGCATAACCGATACGATGGCGCCGACATTGTTTTCCAAGATTTTCAAAACGGTACCGCCGTACACTTTACCCACTTCCACTTCGGCGGTAATCTCTTCGATGCGGCGTTTGGCTGCTTCGCCCGCTTCACCGTCAACGGCGGCGATGGTTACGGTTCCGTCGTCTTCGATATTGATTTCAGTGCCGGTTTCGGCAGTAATGGCGCGAATAGTTTCGCCGCCTTTGCCGATAATGTCGCGGATTTTATCGGGATTGATTTTCATCGTAAACAGGCGCGGCGCGTGTTGCGACAGCTCCTGCGGGCCTTCCACCGCTTCTTTCATTTGCGCCAGAATATGCATACGCGCTTCTTTGGCCTGAGCCAGCGCAATTTGCATGATTTCTTTAGTGATGCCTTGGATTTTGATGTCCATTTGCAGCGCGGTAACGCCGTCTGTGGTACCGGCTACTTTAAAGTCCATATCGCCCAGATGGTCTTCATCACCCAGAATATCGGTCAGCACGGCAAATTTATTGCCTTCCAGAATCAAGCCCATCGCAATACCGGCAACGTGTGCTTTCAAAGGCACGCCGGCCGAAAGCAGGCTCAGGCAGCCGCCGCAAACGGAAGCCATAGAAGAAGAACCGTTAGATTCGGTAATCTCGGAAACCACGCGCATGGTGTAGCTGAAGTCTTCCGGCTTGGGCAATACGGCGATTAATGCGCGTTTAGCCAAACGGCCGTGCCCGATTTCGCGGCGCTTGGGCGCACCCATGCGGCCGACTTCGCCGGTGGAATACGGCGGGAAATTGTAGTGCAGCATAAAGCGGTCGGTATATTCGCCGGAAAGCGCGTCGATAATCTGCTCGTCACGCGAAGTACCCAGTGTTGCCACTGCCAGCGCTTGAGTTTCGCCGCGGGTAAACAGCGCCGAACCGTGGGTGCGTGGCAATACGCCTGTCTGAATATTGATGGGGCGTACGGTGCGGGTATCGCGGCCGTCGATACGGGGCTGCCCGTCCAGAATCTGGCTGCGCACCACGTCTGCTTCCAGTTGTTTGAAAATACCTTTGATCTGGTTGGCGGCCAAAGTGTCGGTTTCTTCGGTAATCAAGGCTTCTTTTACGGCGCTCCACGCTTCGTCCAATTTGGCCGTACGCGCTTGTTTCTGACGGATTTTGAACGCTTCGCCGATGGTGCCTCCGGCAATGCCGCGGATTTTCGCCACCAATTCGGTATCGGCCGCCGGCGCCTGCCAATCCCACATTTCTGGATTCACTTCATCGGCAAACTCGTTAATCGCAGTAATAACGGCCTGCATTTGCTCATGACCGTACACAACCGCGCCCAACATTACGTCTTCCGGCAAAACCTGTGCTTCGGATTCCACCATCAACACGGCTTTCGACGTGCCGGCCACCACCAAATCCATCAGTGAAGTTTCAAGCTGGGTTTTGGTCGGGTTCAACAGATATTGACCGTCGGCATAACCCACACGCGCCGCACCAATCGGCCCGGCAAACGGCACGCCGCTCAATACCAAGGCAGCCGACGCACCGATCATGGCTGGAATATCGGAATCGATTTCCGGATCCAACGACACCACCATCGCAACAATCTGGATGTCATGATAGAAACCTTCGGGGAACAAAGGCCGGATGGGGCGGTCTATCAAACGGCTGGTCAGAATTTCTTTTTCGCTCTGTTTGCCTTCGCGCTTGAAGAAGCCGCCGGGAATTTTACCTGCGGCGTAAGTGCGCTCGAGATAATCAACGGTCAGCGGGAAAAAGTCTTGGCCTGCTTTCACTTCTTTGTTGGCGGTAACCGCAACCAACACCACGGTATCGCCCATCGATACTTTTACTGCGGCCGCCGCTTGACGGGCAACTTCACCGGTTTCCAAGGTAACGGTCTGATTACCGTATTGGAAAGATTTTACATGTTTGTTAAACATCGTTTTTCCTTATAAAACGCCGCAGCCGCTAAAACACTAACCATATACGCTGCTTTTCAAGCGCAAAGCATATGGTTAGGGTTTCAGACAGGCATACGGCATGGGGTTAAACATAGCGGAAGCCTCTCATACATACTGACAAACGGCTTCCATATTTCCAGACAGGCATTCCTGCTGCGGATACCTGTCTGAAAATACAGGCGGATTATGCCACAAATTTCCCGATTTGGGGCAGCAGCGCCAAACCATTTGCAAGCAGGCATGTTTTCCCAACGCCCGCCCGGAATAAGGGTATAATCACAAGCTATTTTTACCTGCATCCGAATACCGAACAAAACCATGCAAGAACATTACAATCCCTCCCTTATCGAGCCCGCGGCGCAAGCCAAGTGGGAAGAAAACCGTCTTTTCAACGTATCCGAAGACACCAGCAAACCAAAATACTATTGCCTTTCCATGTTCCCTTATCCCAGCGGCAAACTGCACATGGGGCACGTTCGCAATTACACCATCGGCGACGTGCGCAGCCGTTTCAAACTGCTCAACGGCTTCAACGTTTTGCAGCCCATGGGCTGGGACGCCTTCGGCATGCCCGCTGAAAACGCCGCCATCGACCGCAAAGTCGCTCCGGCAAAATGGACTTACGAAAACATCGCCTACATGCGCCAGCAGCTCAAAAGGCTCGGCTTTGCCCTTGACTGGGAACGGGAATTGGCCACCTGCACTCCCGAATACTACCGCTGGGAGCAGCTCTTCTTTACCAAACTCTTCCAAAAAGGTGTGATTTACCGCAAAAACGGCACGGTCAACTGGGATCCTGTCGATCAAACCGTGCTTGCCAACGAGCAAGTCATCGACGGGCGCGGCTGGCGTTCCGGCGCATTGGTTGAAAAACGCGAAATTCCGATGTATTACTTCAAAATCACCGACTATGCCGAACAGCTCCTCGACGATTTGGAAGATCTGGCCTGGCCGGAACAAGTCAAAACCATGCAGCGCAACTGGATAGGCAAATCGCGCGGCATGCAAGTGCGCTTCGCCTTGGCAGAAGGCAGCAAACAAGGCCTTGCCGGCAACGATGCCGAATACCTTCAAGTCTACACCACCCGCCCCGATACCCTGATGGGCGCCACTTACGTTGCCGTTGCCGCCGAGCACCCGCTGGCTACCGCCGCGGCGGAAAACAAACCCGAGCTGCAAGCCTTCATCGCCGAGTGCAAAGCCGGCAGCGTAGCGGAAGCCGATATGGCGACGATGGAGAAAAAAGGCGTGCCGACAGGCCGTTATGTGGTCAACCCGCTGAACGGCGAACGCTTGGAAGTATGGATTGCCAACTATGTTTTGTGGGGCTATGGCGACGGCGCCGTGATGGCCGTGCCCGCGCATGACGAACGCGATTTTGAATTTGCCAACAAATACCGGCTGCCGGTAAAACAAGTCATCAGCGTTAGCGATAACACATTCGACGCGCAAAAATGGCAAGATTGGTATGCCGATAAAGAGCACGGCCGTTTAATCAACAGCGGCGAATTCGACGGCATGGATTTTCAGACAGCCTTCGACGCCATCGCCGCCAAACTGCAGGCCTTAGATGCCGGCGGGCCGACCACTCAATACCGCCTGCGCGACTGGGGTATTTCACGCCAACGCTACTGGGGCTGCCCGATTCCGGTCATTCATTGTGAGAGCTGCGGCGACGTCGCCGTGCCGGAGCAAGACTTACCCGTCGTACTACCTGAAAACGTGGTGCCCGACGGTGCAGGTTCGCCCTTGGCCCGCATGCCCGAATTCTACGAAACCGTTTGCCCCAACTGCGGCAAACCCGCCAAGCGTGAAACCGATACCATGGATACCTTCATGGAATCAAGCTGGTACCAGTTCCGTTATATGTCGCCCCAATACGAAAAAGGCATGGTCGAACCGAAAGCAGCGCAATACTGGCAGTCGGCCGACCAATACATCGGCGGCATCGAACACGCCATTTTGCATCTTCTGTACGCCCGCTTCTTTACCAAGCTGATGCACGAAGAAGGCATCGTTGCCGTGAAAGAGCCCTTCCGGAATCTGCTGACTCAGGGCATGGTTTTACAATCCACTTACTATCGCGAATCGGATGACGGCAAAAAGCACTGGTTCAACCCCACCGAAGTGGATGTGGAAACCGACGACAAAGGCCGCCCGACAGCCGCCCTGCTCCGTGCCGACGGCCAGCCCGTTGTCATCGGCGGCGTGGAAAAAATGTCGAAATCGAAAAACAACGGCGTCGATCCGCAGGAATTGATTGAAACTTATGGTGCGGATACCGCCCGCCTATTTATGATGTTTGCCTCGCCACTTGAACAGTCATTGGAATGGAGCGATGCCGGCGTGGAAGGCGCCCACCGTTTTCTGCGCCGCCTGTGGCGCACGGTTTACGATTATTTGGGCAAAAACGGTACAACCGCTGCTTTCAGCGGCGATACGGCCGAATTGAATAAAGAATTGCAAGACCTGCGTCGAAAACTGCATACCACCATCGCCAAAGTGAGCGACGATTACGGCCGCCGCCAGCAATTCAACACCGCCATTGCCGCCGTAATGGAATTATTAAACCAATATGATAAAACCGACATTGCCAATGAAAAAGGTCATGCGGTTGCGCAAGAAGTGCTCGAAGCCGTCATCAGATTATTGTGGCCGATTGTGCCGCATATCTGCGAAGCATTATGGAACGAATTGCGCTCCGATACCGCTTTATGGCAGGCAGCTTGGCCGAAAGTAGACGAAGCGGCGTTGGTTAAATCGGAAATGGAAATCATGGTGCAAGTCAACGGCAAACTGCGCGACAAAATTACCGTTGCCGCCGATGCCGACAAAGCCGCTGTTGAAGCGGCTGCTGTCGCAACTGCCGGCGCACAAAAATTTATGGAAGGCAAAGAGCCGAAAAAAATCATTGTGGTACCCGGCCGCTTGGTCAATATCGTTGTTTAATCGCGTTTAACCATAAACCTCTGTAATAAAGCCTGTCTGAAAAATTTCAGACAGGCTTTAGTCGGTTTTACATGTTTTAAATAAAAGGTTCTCTTATTTCGCAGCCACCGGCCACATCTTTTGGCAACGTCATTGTAAGCGCTTTTCTTTCTGTTTCATTCCCTTGTTAACGCAATCCATAAATGTGCACGCCGTAACATTTTGCAACACCAATCACAGCAAAAACACCGTTTGGTTGATTTTTAATACCGATTATCTATATAATCTTTATAACTTACTTTATAACTAAAAAACATTTAGGAAAGCTCTTTTTATTTAAAACGAATAAATATTCTCTGCTTATCCACTATAAACTTAACCAAACCAATAAAAATACGGAAAACAAAATGCGTAAATTATTTGCTTTATTCACGAAAACCAATCCGAAAGAGATTGTTCTTCACTGTAAAGAAGACATTCAAAAACATGCCGGTGCTCTGAGCACGCTCAGTATGGAAGATCGGGAAAACCTGGCCGACTATCTGACCCAAGTCGAGATAAACCAACGCCTGCCCAGCACAGAGAAAAATCCTACTTACGGTTATGGCGTCAGCGTTGGCCGCGCCATTGAGATTCAAAAGCACAGAAGCAATTAAAAGCTTTATCAAATATCTCGCAACAGCCTAAAAAACAACCATGCCTGTCTGAACAGTTTCAGGCAGGCATGGTTTATGTGCCAATTATCAAACGCGCGCGTTCAACCAGGCTTGCGCCGAAGCAACATCATCAAAATATTTCGGATGTTGCCGGGTTAGCAGGCTAGAAATATGCGCACCCAGTTTAATCCATACATCGTCCACCACAATGGCGATACGCCCGAATTCATTCTCATGCCCGCGCAGAAATTTGAGCTGCTCCACTGCCATATCAATCGTAAAATCTTTCAGCATTGATAAATCCAACAGTAAATCAGGGCGGTGCACACGTTGCGCAATATCCAGCGCCGCCTCTTCAAAATTCCGAAAGTCTTCCAAAGTAAACTCATTGAAAAGCGCAATATCCAAGCCGTAATCTTGCTCATGGATTGAAATCATCATATTCTCCTTGTTTATCGTGATAAAACCAGAATGCCTGTCTGAAAATTAAAATTCCAATGAAAAACATTGAATTAGCAGATATACATAATTTGATTTTATGAATATTTTTCAATGCCTATCAAGCCGGTTTTCTTTAATCTTAAGCAAGAAATATCGCTTTGCCCAAAACAACTTATTTTTTCAATACACTCAACAAGCCGCTCGACACAATGATAACCATACCCAGCCATTCTTGCCAGCCGATTTTATCGCCCAACAGAAAAATACCCGCCAAGGTGGAAAACACCACGGTCAAATAAGCCAATGCTGCCACAGTAAATTTTCGGCCGACCTTATAAGCATGCGTCATCGCCAATTGAGCGCCCATAGCCGAAGCACCGATGCCCAACAAATGCCACCAAGCCTCGCCCGAAGGTAGATGCCAACCCGTCAAACCAGACCATATCGCACCCATTACCGTGCCGGTCAGCGAAAGATAAAACACCACCCGCCACGACGGTTCGCCCAACAAAGAAAGCTCGCGCACCTGCAAATAAGCCCATCCTGCCAATAACCCGCCAAGCAATCCGACCACCGCAGCAAACGCCTGCCCGCTTGCAAACGAAGGGTTCAGCAACACTACCACGCCCACAAACCCCAGCACCAACATCATTTGCGTATAAGCCGGAATTTTTTCCTTCAAAACCAGAAAAGACAGTAGAGCCAAAAAAATCGAAGAGGTATAACTTAAAGTAACCCCGGTTGCCAACGGCAGGTTTACAACGGCATAAAAAATAAAAAACATGCCCAACGTGCCGGATATGCTGCGGTTCAGATGCGCCTTGATGTATGGCGTTGCAAACGTTTTCCTACGTATCGCGCCCCAAACCCCTAACGCAACCACAGCAAACAGCATACGCCAGAAAACCAACTCGCCCGTGCCGAAACCATACCGCAGCCCCGCTTGCTTAACCCACAAATTCATCAGCGTAAACAAAGCCGCCGCAACCACCATCCAGCCGGAGCCAAGCCAATCTTTTTGATTTTTCCGCATATTTACCCACATCCCCTAAAACCACCACTGGTTTTCGGCCGTACATTCTGTTTTCAGACAGGCATTATACGGAAACGCTTGTCTGAACACCGTTTTTACACAAAAGCTTTATATGCCACCCTGCTTTACTTCCGTTTAAGCAACAATAAAAGCCTATTTGGCGTAAATTCCGTTAAACCCTCTTGCTTATCTAAGCAGACCTCAATAGCATAAGCACCACTCTTCCCGCTACGAGGAAGTATTTTGGAGAACTTAAATGAAAATCAAAACTTTGTTTCTTATCCCCGCTTTTCTGATTCTGGGCGCCTGTGCCGCACCGGACATGCCTCCACATCATGAACATGAACATCAAGAATCTAGCCGCCCGGATGATGCCGGCGACCGTGGCAACCGTGGCGGTTCGGCAGAGCGCTTTAGTTGTGAAAACGGCCTGTCTGTACGAGTGCGCAACTTGGGCGACGACAAAATCGAACTTTCGCTTGATAACAAACGCGCAGTATTGAAACGTGCCCGCGCTGCTTCCGGCGAACTTTATACCGGCAGCAACGGCCTGTTCGGTTCCGGTGCTGAGTGGCACCAAAAAGGTGGCGAAAGCCACTTCGACTTCAAAGATCCTTACGGCAACGCAGTCAGCACTTCCTGCAACCGTATGTAAACCAAGCAAAACATTTGCTTAACGCAAAAATGCCTGTCTAAAACCTATTCAGACAGGCATTTTTATTCTCCGTCGCGCCTCAAAATGCCGTTTTCCATCCGCCAAATTTCATCGGCCAAAGCTTCCGCATCCGGCGCATCATGCGTAATCACCATAAGCGGAACTCCTTCTTGCCGAACCAAATCAGCCACCTCACGCCGCATTATGCCGCGCAAATCGGTATCTAACGCGGAAAACGGCTCGTCAAGCAGCAAAAGCTGCGGCCGAATGGCCAGCGCCCGAGCCAAAGCAGTACGCTGTTTCTGCCCGCCGGAAATCTGCACAGGATAATAGGCGGCAACATCAACAAGCTGCATTTTTTCCAGCCATTCGCCAACCTGCGCTTGCGCCCGTTTTTGCTTTGGATTCAGCAACCCGCCGTTTAATCCGAAGGCAATATTCTGTGCCACCGTCAAATGCGGAAACAACGCATAATCTTGAAACATCAGCCCGATACGGCGCTTTTGTGCCGGCAAGTAATGTGTCGAATCCAACCAGACTTGGTTTCGGATTTTGATATACCCGGCATCCGCCCTCAGCAAACCGGCCAGAATAGACATCATCAGCGTTTTACCCGAACCGGAACGCCCCACCACGGCAATACGCTGCGCCTGAGATGCCAATGTCACATCCAGCTTAAAACCTGATAACTGTTTTTGCAAAGAAAAATCAAACAGCATCACATTTTCCCGTTCCGATTCCCGCCTAAACGGCCGACCACCAGTAAAATCAACACGCACACTGCGGAAATCAGCAAGACCAAGCTATTGGCCAGCGTATCATTGCCTGCCTGCACCGCTTCATATACTGCAATCGACAAAGTCTGCGTCTCATTCGGAATACTGCCGGCCACCATCAGCGTGGCACCGAATTCGCCCAAAGCACGCGCAAATGCCAGTAGCACGCCGGCCAGAATGCCGCGCCAAGCCAAAGGCAGGCTGACGCGAAAAAACACCGCCGTTGCGCTTAACCCAAGCGTACGAGCCGCCTGCTCAAACTGCAAATCCACACTTTCAAACGCCGCACGCGCGGGTTTGAAAACCAGTGGAAACGTCACCACCATCGCGGCAATCACGGCGCCTTGCCAAGTAAAAATCAACGTTATGCCGAAATGAGCCTGCAACCAACCGCCCAACGGCCCTTTCCTACCGAGCAGCACCAGCAGATAATAGCCCAGCACGGTCGGCGGCATGACCATCGGCAGCGTTAACACCGTATCCAGAAAATCACGCCCGAAAAACCTCAAACGAGCCAACGCGAATCCCGCCGCCGTACCTAACACCACATTAAGAAAAGTAGCTAGCCCGGCAACTTTCAAAGAAAGGTAGAGGATGGTGAATAAAGATTCCGTCATTAGCAAGGATTTTCAGACAGGCATAGAGAAAATAAGAGAATGTCCGATTCGGAGCAGCAGGCAAGGAGAAAGTCAATCAGCATAGCAAGACGGAGTTCGGCAAATCTACAGAAGCAAAACCTCTTTTGCGCAGAGCCGCCTTTTTTCAGACAGGCTTCTCTTCATCAATCAACATAAAAGCCTGTCTGAAAACATCACCCGTTAGGGCTTGCTGAAACCGTAACGTTGTAACACCTGCTGCCCTTTACCCGACAACACATAATCGGCAAAACGCTTCGCCTCAACCTGAGACCGGCTGTCTTTCGCCACCGCAATCGGATAAGTAACCGGCTGCGCTAACGGCACGGTCCATAAAACTTTAACTTTATCTTTTTGCAATTTAGCGTCGGTATTATAAACGAAACCGGCCTCAACTTCGCTGCGAGCCACATAATCCAATGACTGACGCACATTTTGAGTGCGGACGATTTTCGGCGAAATCTGAGCCCACACGCCGGCTTTTTCCATAGCATTCTGCGCATAGCGACCGGCCGGCACGCTGTCCGGATTGCCGGATGCAATGCGTTTAATATCCGGCTGCTGCAAATCCTTCAAACTTTTAACCGACAATTTACTATCGATAGGCGCCACCACCACCAGTGTATTCAAAGCAAAATTCTTATGGCTGGCCGGAACAATCAAATCCTGTTGCGCCGCCATATCCATGGTTTTTTGGTCGGCAAAAGCCAAAACATCTACCGGTGCACCCTTAGCAGCTTGCTGCAGCAATACGCCGGAAGCAGCCGTATTCAATTTAACTTTGGCATCAGGATATTGTTTTTCATATTGTGCGGCAATGTCTTTAAACGCATCGCTCAAACTGGCTGCCGCCGATACGGTGATTTCCGCCGCAAATGATGCAGGAATAGCGGCGGAAAGGAACAATGCGGTCAGTATTTTTTGGTATTTCATGCTGCATCCTTTCAGATTATCATTTTGCAAATGCTGCGCGGTTATAGCATAAGGCCGATACAGCGCTTACCCGCTTCTTTTACTAATACTAAAGTAGTATGGATAATCTTCCGTTTTTAAAATTGATTATCTGCTGCCAGCCGTAAAATACCATATACACCCGATTCGGCTTGCGGAATTCAAAAAACAACGCGAATCAGCATTAACAATGCCAACTCGCGCTATTCTGCTTTTCATATCGAACTGAAAATTAACCGGCCATCAAACTTTGACCGATGAATTCGCCTTTTTTAACACCGGGAAGCGTGAAAAAATAACCGCCGCCAAACGGGCTGATGTATTCCTCCAAGGGCTCAAAATCCAACAGTTTTTGCACAAAGATAAAGCCGTCGTCCAGATTGGCTTGATAGCAAATAAAAATCAAGCCCACATCAAGCTGCCCTGCTTTGGATAAGCCGCGCGAATAATCGTAAGGGCGGCGATATAGCAGGTGCTTTTTCATAAAATCGGGCGTTCGCGGATCAGCCACCCTCATATGGCTGTCTTTAGGAATAATTTTTCCATCGGGGTCTTTAGCGTAATCCGGCGTATCGTGCTCTTTCTTCATACCCAAAGGTGCGCCGCTGTATTTTTCCCGCCCGAAAATGGTTTGTTGCTCCTGCAAAGGCGTTCTATCCCAAAACTCGACGAAATGGCGAATCAACCGCACCGCCTGATAGCTGCCGTTTTTAGCCCATGCCGGCTCATCCAAGCTGTTTTCCGCCACACCTGTCCATAAAACGGCATCGGCTGTTTTAGCGTCTGCCACGTTGGGATTGGCGGTACCGTCGTGAAAGCCAAGCAAATTGCGAGCAGCCGAACCGGGCTCGGTTTTCGGCAAGAAGCCGTCTACGCTCCAACGAATCACGGCAAATTGGGCGGTATTTTTCAAAATATCGCGCAAGGCATTTTGACAAGTTTCAGGGCTCAAGGCGCAAATCTGAATGCTTATATCGCCATCGCACCACTCGGCAACCAGCTTATCATTATGAAAGCCTTCCATTTCCTTCAGATGTTTCGGTTTTTTTTCACTCAATCCGAAACGGTCGTCAAACAAGCTATTGCCCACCGACACGGTAACGGTCAGGCCGTCGGGCGGCACTTTTTTACCCAGAATGCCGCTGCCCGAAGGAGGCAGTTTGTCATCATCGTCTTGCAGCTCACCGCCTTGCGTTAAAAATTCGATGCGCGCGGTCAGGGTGCGGAAAAAATTAATCAGTTGGGAAGGGGTGGTGGCGGTGATATCGAAGGCACACATAATGCCGAAATTCTGATGCGGTGTGGTGATGCCCGCCTGGTGCGTGCCATAACAATCGTAATGCAAGCTGCTGTGGTGGGCCACTTCGGCTTTTTCTTCTTTTTTGCCTAGGTTAAAACCACCCAAACCGCCCACAACAACACCGGCACCCGCTACGGCAGCGGCTTTGAATAAATTGCGTTTGCTTTGACTCGGAATTTGGTTTTGGTCTGACATAGTACACTCCTGTTTTCAGATAGGCTATTGTCTGTGTGTTTAGATTGTCTGATATTTCTTGTATTTTTATTTTCAATGATTAAACCCACGGGTAATCATGATTCATTCATTTCCGGTGCTGAATTATCAGCCGGTTTAATTATTTACACCTACTAAACTAAGCAACGCGGGTAAAACCCGCGTTGCTCTTTGCCGCCTTTTCAGACAGGCATTAGTTCAAACCAAGAATGCCGCGCAATTTGGCCAAATCTTCAGCCAAAGCATTAATCGGGGCTTGCAAGGTTTTACGGTCGGCGTCAGAAAGTTTGTCGTAAGTTTCAAAGCCTTTGTCGTTTTTATATTTTGCCAAAATATCGTTGACTTGCTTGAAGTTGGCATCGGTTTTATCCAGCAACTCTTTGTTTTTCTCTGCAATCATCGGGCGGAACAGCTCGATGATTTTCTGTGCGCCGTCAACGTTGGCTTGGAAATCACTCAAATCGGTATGACTGTAACGGTCTTCTTCGCCGCTGATTTTGCTGCCGGCCACTTCTTCAATCAGAGCCGCCGCGCCGCCAACCACTTTGCTCGGCGGGAAGGTCAGAACGTCGATTTCTTGCTTGAGTAATTTAACGTCTTTTTCCAGCTTGTCGGCCACAGGCTCCAAACCTTTGGTGGTTTTATCAATCCACAGAGCGTGCTCAATACGGTGGAAGCCCATAAAGCCTTGGTCTTTCGGCCCTGCTTTAAAGTCATCTTCGCGCGAGTCGATAGCAGGATCAAGCTCATTGAAAAGTTCGGCAATCGGCTCGATACGTTCGTAATGGGTGCGGGTATCGGCGAACATCGCTTTGGCTTTGTCTATTTCGCCCGCTTTTACAGCAGCAACGAATGCGGTGGTTTTGGTAACCAACTCATTCGCTTCTTTCTGAACATAAGCTTTGTAATCGGCCAACGGCTTAGCCAGTTTTTCCATATCGGCTTCGCCGCCCGCTTGTTTGAAGCCGCTGTCGGTTACAGTCAGCTTGCCGCGCGGATTGTTCAGCAGGCCGCAAGTCATTTCATATTCGCCGGGCAGTAGGGTAACAGTCATTTTATCGCCCAAGCCCGGAGCGATGTTTTCGCGTTCGTCAACCACCATCACGCCTTTAAGAATTTCCCATTCCAGCTTGCGGCTGCTGTTGTTTTTGATATTAAACACCACTTGACCGCTCGGCACGGTTAAAGTCATCGGGTCGCAAGCCGTGTCGCTCACACCGATGTTTACCGAACCATTAGCACCGGCAGCAGCCGATGCTCCGGATGCACCCGACGCACTGGAAGCGGCGGCAGGAGCAGCAGGTTTTTCTGCTTCAGGCGGTTGGCAGGCGCTCAAGCCCAAGGCCAACAACACGGACAAGGCGGTTAAATTCAATTTTTTCATTCTTCCTCCAATTATGGTTTTGCAGCCGGTTTGCTGCCTTTTAAAAATACAAATAAAACGGGAATCAAATAAACGAAATAAAGTACTATATCGCTGGTTACCGGATGGTCGGTATAGCCGAAGAAACCGCCTAGCAAAACGCCGAGCACGCTGTCTTCATGCAATATATGTGAGAAATCGGCAACCACAGTCTGCCCGATATTCCATATGCCCGCTTCATGCAGAGCGCGGAAGGCGCCGGAAAACAGCCCGGCGGCCACAAAAATAAGGAAAATACCGGTCCAGCGGAAAAATTTGGCTAGATTAATCCGAACGCCGCCTTGGTAAATCAGCCAACCGATTACTATGGCAATCAACAGACCGAGCACCGCACCAATCGGCATATTGGGCGACGGGCTTTGCTGGAAAACGGCAATCAGGAAAAACACACTCTCCAAGCCTTCGCGAACAACCGCCAGAAAAGCCATGAGAACCAAGGCCCAGCCTTGATTACCGCCCCGGTTGAGTGCCGACTGCACCGAACTTTGCAATTGTTGTTTAATAGAGCGGGATGCTTTCTGCATCCAGAGAATCATATAGGTAAGCAACCCGACTGCAATCAACCCGATAAGGCCGACCACAAACTCCTGCTGCTTTTGGGGAATTTCGCCGGTGGTTTTGTGAATCGCAATGCCTGTTGCCAAGCAGAGTAAAGAAGCCAATATCACGCCTATCCAGACTTTAGGCATTAGATGACTGTAACCGGATTGCTTTAAAAATCCAGCCACGATGCCGACGATTAAGGCCGCTTCAATGCCTTCGCGCAGCATGATAAGTAACGCAATTAACATAGGGGTATTTCTAAGCTGTATTTTAAGATTATGCTGAATTATGTTCCTCTTCCATTACAAATGCAAATAGTTTTTATTTTTTTAGATGTAAAAATAGAATTTTTATTCTTTTATTTCAAATAGATAAATAAAACTCAATCTCAACAAACCGGCAAAACCTTTCTTATCACTTATTTACCCAATCATTATATTTATAGTTGCCTAATTAAAATAATTTCCGAATCAATCATCATTTGGCCGGTTTTGTAAAAAAACTCAAAACGAAATGCCGCTCACTAACGCTTTGCTGCGGCAAAATTATATTGTTTAAATATTCTTGAAAAACTTAAATCCGCTCGCGGGCTCGAACAAAAGCCTGTCTGAAAAATATTTTTCAAGAAGGTTTGTTATTTTTTATATGCGAAATGGTTTTAAAGCGTGCCGCAAATCCGCAGCCGCTTTGTTTGTGATTGGCAAATCGAAACAAAACCGAAATCAAGCAGAGAGAATCGGGGTTTGCCTCCCGCTGTAAATTTGCGGCGGGAGGTGTAAATCTTGAATAGGAAGGAATACTATGAAAAAAAGCGTATTAATGACTTTGGCTTCAGTAGCCATTTTAGGCAGCACAGTGGCTTCTGCCGAACCGCCTGCGGCAGAAAACGCGCCAACCGACATCCCCGGTCTGCAGGCAACACAACCTGACAACATGCCTCGCAGCTCGAAAAGCGACGACAGTGTAAAATTCGAGTTTCACCCTGAAAATGCCGGTATTCCGGCTGCACCGGAAGGCAATGCGCCACAAAACGGCGCCATGCCGGACAATGGTTCTGCTGTTCCGCCCGCCGGCGGCATGCCGGATAACGGTGCTGCGGTTCCGCCTGCTGCGCCACCTGCTGCGCCTGTTATCGACGGTACGGCGCCTGCCGCACCGGTTGACGGCGGCGGTATGGATGCGGCGCCCGCGCCTATTCAATAAAGCGGCCTGTGTAGCCAATCTATCGTTTGAAACGAAATGCCTGTCTGAAAAGATTTTCAGACAGGCATTTTCTTGTTAAACATCATAGCCGCTCGTCAACCATGCATCGGTTTGCTGGTCGCCATTTCATAAGCGGTTTGCACCGCAGCCAGCAAGCTGCCGGAACGGGCTTTGCCTGTGCCCGCCAGCTCAAGCGCCGTACCGTGGTCGACAGAAGTGCGGATAAAAGGCAAACCCAGAGTGATGTTCACGCTGTTGCCGAAACCCGCATATTTCAAGACCGGCAACCCTTGGTCATGATACATAGCAAGCACGGCATCGGCGTTTTCCAGCATGAAAGGCTGAAACAGAGTATCGGCAGGATAAGGGCCGCGTACGTCTATGCCTTCTTTTTGCAGCATCTGCAAGGCGGGAATGATAATGTCGATTTCTTCGTACCCCAAATGGCCACCCTCTCCCGCATGGGGGTTAAGCCCCGCCACCAGAATGCGCGGCGCGGTAATGCCGAATTTTTGCTGCAAATCATGATGCAGAATGCGGGCGATACTTTGAATCAGCGGCACGCTCATGGCGGCGGCAACATCTTTCAACGGCAAATGCGTGGTGGCCAAAGCAACGCGCAAACCGCCGCCCGCCAACATCATAACGACTTTTTCCGTGCCGGATTTATCGGCGAGATATTCAGTGTGCCCGCTGAAAAACGGGCCGCCTGCATCATTGATAATGCCTTTGTGCAAAGGGGCGGTAACCATAGCAGCATAGTGGCCGCTTTGTATGCCGTCATAAGCATAATCGAGTAAATCCAGCACATAAGGCGAATTGGCCGCGTTCAATTTTCCAGTTTCGCACGGGGTTTTCAGAGGGATATGCACCATATCCAGCACACCGTTTTCGGGCGGTGTTGCAGGATCGTAATGGCGCAGAACAACCGATTTCCCAAGCTCGGCAGCACGTTGTTGCAACAAATTGATGTCGCCCAGAACCACCACAGGGCAAGGCAGGCGGGCGGATGCAAGATCAAGGCAGATATCGGGGCCGATACCGGCCGGTTCGCCGGAAGTAACAGCTAATACGGGTTGCATGATGCGGGCTTTCTGATTTCGGGAAAAGATTAAACAAGCAATATATCACTAAAATAAACATGCCTGTCTGAAAACACTTCCCTTTCAGACAGGCATCATGAATATTTTTTCATGAGAATATTGATTTTTATAAGAAATTTTATATAATCATAGCCCTTTGACAAACCGGAACCCAAACGGATACTGACTTTATGGCGCAACATTCTCACTCTCCCCTTCCCTTATGGTCGATGGCCTTACCGCTGTTGGCATGGGGGCTTTATTTTATTGGCATTAAAGGCAATGTTTGGCTGGAAATCGGCGGCGGTGCATTGCTGATCGGCAGCGTGCTCTCCGCGGTACACCATGCGGAAGTGGTGGCGCATAAAGTGGGCGAGCCTTTCGGTACGATTATTCTGGCTTTGGCGATTACGATCATCGAAGTGGCGCTGATTGTTTCGCTGATGGTTGCGGGCGGCGACAACGCAGCCTCGTTGGCACGCGATACGGTTTTTGCCGCAATCATGCTGATTCTAAACGGCATTCTTGGCTTATGCCTGATGATTGGCGGCATGAAGCATCACGAGCAGTTTTTCGGTAAAAAATCAGTCAGCACGGCTCTGGTTACGCTGATATCGATTCTGGCACTCACATTGGTGCTGCCTAATTTCACCTCCAGTACCGACGGCCCGACTTACAACCCCGCGCAGATGATGTTTGTTGCCATCGCCTCACTGGTGCTTTACGGCTCGTTTATCATGATGCAAACGGTACGCCATCGCGATTATTTTCTCGCCGATGACGACGACCAACATCAACACGCCGAGCCGCCTTCAACCAAAGTGGCGCTCATCAGCTTAACCTTTCTGATTATCTGCTTGGGCATTGTGGTGTTACTGGCAAAGGCGTTGTCTCCGGTTATCGAAGGATTGGTAGCCGCGGCGGGCGCACCGGAAACACTGGTCGGCGTCATCATCGCAGCGGTCGTGCTGCTCCCCGAAGGCTTGGCTGCCGTTACCGCCGCCCGCCGCAACCGCCTGCAAACCAGCATCAATCTGGCATTGGGTTCAGCTTTGGCCAGTATCGGTCTTACCATACCGGCCGTGATTATCGTTTGCCTGATTTACAACATCGACTTACTGCTTGGCTTGGATTTGAAATCGATGCTGCTGTTGGCACTCTCAACGTTTATCGTGATGATTTCACTCAACCAAGGCCGCACCAATATGCTTTACGGCATTGTTTTGCTGGTCAACCTTGCGGCTTACATCTTTACCGTTATCATCCCGTAACGGCAAATTGTTTAATAACAGAAATGCCTGTCTGAAAGCTTTCAGACAGGCATTATTTATGTCAGACACTGTTTCAGCTTTGAATCTGAACGGCCGAAACCTTGATTTCCACTTTCCATTCGGGCTTGGCCAAATTAGCCTGCACACACGCACGAGCAGGCGCACGCTCAGGATTCACCCACGCATCCCAAGCCACGTTCATCGCATCATAATCAGCCAAATCCGGCAGAAAAATGGTTGCTTCCAGAATATGATTTTTATCCGAACCGCATTGAGCCAGCCAATGGTCGATTTGCGCGAGCACGTTTCGGGTTTGCTCGGTAACGCCGGCATCGGTATTTTCGGGCACCATGCCCGCTAAAAACACGAAACCGTTGGCTACGGTTGCTTCTGACAGGCGCGCGGTTTGGCCAAAATATTTAACGGTCATCTTCATTCTCCAAGAGCAGGTTTTAAACGGATGGATATGTTAACATATGCCTAGAAAATATTTCAGCAATCAGACAACCATGGCCAAAACAGATTATCCCGTTACGCCCGCCATCCGATTTCTGCGCGAGCACAAAATCACTTTTGAACCTAAGCTCTACGATTATGTCGAACATGGAGGAACCGCTCATTCGGCTGCCTGCCTCGGCGTAGCCGAACATGCGGTAATCAAAACCATCGTATTGCAAAACGAAGCCAAGCAAGGGCTGATTGTATTGATGCATGGCGACAAACACATCTCCACCCGCAATCTGGCGCGCCTGCTCGGCATGAAACACATCGAACCTGCCGATCCGAAGCAAGCCAACAAGTGGACGGGCTTTTTAGTTGGCGGCACCAGCCCTTTCGGCACCAAAACCGCCCTTCCGGTTTATGTGGAAGAAAGCATCTGGGATTTGCCGGAAATCTATATCAACGGCGGCAAACGCGGCTTTCTGGTGGTGGTTGCGCCCGATGCTTTGAAGAGCCTCAAACCTGCCACCGTCCGCGTTGCAACCGATGATTGATTCAACCCGATTCATTGTCAGCAGTCATTAAAGGAGACTCATAATGGAAAACATCAATCAACCGAATCATGAGAACGAACCAGATGCACTTCCGGAGCAAAACGCAGTACACGAAACCGGCGGTGCCCAAACCGTCGTTGAGCCGGATAATGCGTATAACTACACCTTGGCCGTTTATATACTGTATGCCTTATCGGTTTTTATAGGTGTAACCGGTTTGGTCGGCGTGATTATCGCCTACACGAAACGCGACGACTTTGCAGGCACCTTCTATCACAGCCATTTGCAATATTTGATTAAAACCTTCTGGGTTGCCCTTATCGGTTCTATTATCGGCACAATTACCATATTTATCCTCATCGGCTGGCTCATCCTCGCGGCAGCCTACATCTGGTCTATCTATCGCATCGTGGTTGGCTTTATCAAATTCAACGAGAAAAAGCCTGTGCCCACAGAAGGCTGGTTCTGAATTTCATAACCCGCTTTTGCCCGGCTTTCCCTGATAAAGAGAAAGCCGGTTTACATGCTTGGAGTGATAGAATAAGCAAAATCGGCTCGGCCTTTGCTTAATTCATACTTTTGAAATACTGCTTGACCATACACATCCCAAACGCCGTTTCCCAAACAGATATTGCACGAGAAGGCGACGCGTTTAATATTATTCATCAAAAAATCAAAATATTATGATCTTTCTTATCAGCAGCATCCTTTGCAGCGTTGCCGTATCCGTTTTACTCAAAATGGCACGGTCAAAAAAAATCGATATCGCTCAAGCAATAGCCGTCAATTATCTGGTTGCCATTGCCTTGTGCATGATTTTCCTGCAACCCGATCTAACACAATGGCGCCATTTTCTGCCGACCTGGTGGCTGTTTGCTGCCTTAGGCGTATTGCTGCCCTCGGTATTCCTCATCATGGGGCGCTCGGTGGAGCGTGCCGGCATCGTTAAATCCGATGCCGCGCAACGGCTTTCACTGTTTCTGCCGATTACCGCCGCGTTCCTGATTTTCCACGAAGAACTGACACAAAACCGCATCATCGGCATTGCACTGGCATTTACCGCCCTGTTCTGCCTGCTGTGGAAATCCGACGGCGGCAAAAAATCCGGCAATCTATTAGGCAATGCCGGCTTGCCGCTCGGCGTGTGGGCGGGCTACGGCGTCATCGATATTCTGTTTAAAGAAGTCGCCAAAAGCGGCACGGCGTTTTCCGGCAACCTGCTGGTGGCGTTTTGTTTAGCCGGCATTCTGATGTTCGGCTATCTGTTTGCCAAAGGCACCAAGTGGTCGGCGGCCGGCATTCTCGGCGGCTTGATACTCGGCTGCCTCAATTTCGCCAATATTTTTACCTATGTTCGTGCGCATCAGATCATGAAAGACAGCCCGACGCTGGTTTACGCCGGCATGAATATCGGCGTGATTGTATTAGGCACCCTAACCGGTGCCGTAGCCTTTAAAGAAAAAATCAGCGCCATCAACGCAGCGGGCATTGTCGTAGCCGTATGCGCCATCGCATGTTTGTTTTACTGGCCGCAAATCAGCTCATTGATTGGGCTGTAACGTGCTACAAATAGCAAAAAGCCTGTCTGAAAATATTCAGACAGGCTTTTTCAACGCTTTCCATCAATCTAAGAAATACTTCTCCCGTGCGATTGTGATGCGGCCAGCGCCATTTCACGTTGCTGCGCCTTCTGTGCCAATTCCTGCTCTGCCTGCCGCGACTGAGCAACACTTTCTTCTATGGGCGTTGCAGCCGCTTGGGCGGAATCTAAAGAAGCATAGCTCAAAACACCTTGAGGTGTTAAATGCCCTACGGAAAGCAGACCGTCTTCCCTGATATGGAGCGATTGCACATGAGGAACGCGTTCCCGATAAGCGGCAACACCGATTGCTGCCGCCGTTTTATCCGCATCGGCTTCGTTATAAGCGATATCATGTTTTTTATAGAAATCAACCAAATGCGCCTTACACTCTCGGCAAAGCTGCCGTGCCTTTTCAGGCATATCAGAAAGACCCAATGCAGGGGCGGTTTGCGCGTATTGCGGCTGGTTCTGTTGCT
>NZ_JAUMZU010000032.1 GCF_030527965.1 Neisseria sp. | reverse complement strand
TAAAGCGTGTTTTAGTTACCTGCAAGGAAGATAATGAAGCTAGTCGTAGAATTATTCTTTCTAATGGAGGTCATTATGAAAACACGATAGCACACTTTCAACGTTATTGGATAGATATGGAGAATTCATGAATAATCCAAAACCAAGAGAATGGAAAAGCGAATAATGCGCCCAAAATACCGAACAGCCCGGCCTGCCTATCCGCCGCAGATTCATTTATAATCCGTATTCTCTACCCAATTTGCGAAAGCTGAATCATGTCTGATTTCCGCCAAGATTTTCTTAAATTTGCGCTCGAACAAAACGTATTGAAGTTCGGCGAATTCACCACCAAAGCCGGCCGCCAGTCGCCCTATTTTTTCAATGCGGGCTTGTTTAACGACGGCGCCTCCACCCTTGCATTGGCAAGGTTTTACGCCCAAGCGATTATCGAAAGCAAAATAGCGTTTGACATGCTGTTTGGCCCGGCCTACAAGGGCATCATCCTCGCGGCCGCCACCGCCATGATGCTGGCCGAGCGCGGAATAAACGTGCCTTTTGCCTATAACCGGAAAGAAGCGAAAGACCACGGCGAGGGCGGCGTTTTGGTCGGCGCGCCGCTCAAAGGCCGCGTTTTGATTATTGACGACGTGATTTCCGCCGGCACATCGGTACGCGAATCGGTCAAACTGATTGAGGCCGAAGGCGCTTCGCCCGCCGCCGTTGCCATCGCGCTCGACCGTATGGAAAAAGGCACCGGAGAAAAATCCGCCGTGCAAGAAGTGGAACAACAATACGGCCTGCCGGTCGTTTCCATTGCCAACCTTCGCGATTTGCTCGCCCTGTTGGAAAATGATACCAACTTCCGGCAATACCTGGCTCCGGTTCAGGCCTACCGCGAACGTTACGGCGTGGTTTGAATCCAGCCGTAATGAATGCCTGTCTGAAAACCGCTGAAACGTTTTTCAGACAGGCATTCAGCTATCCGCCGCTTCTTCATTGGCAATCCCATTGAAATTGCTTAAAATATCCGCTATCCATAATACCAACGAAAGAAAACGTCATGCCTTTATGCGTTTGCCCGCATTGTCGCACCCAGCTCTGGGTTAAAGACAGCCAGCTCAATCTGGCGCAAGGTTACGTGGTTTGCCGCACCTGCCAAGGCTTGTTTCAAGCGCGTAGCCACACTCGCCCGACGCCGGAAAACTTCAACCCCGATCTTTTCCCCTCTGCGGGCAGCGACAGCAAGCTGATACAAAAAATCGGCCCCCAAGTGCGCTCGCACCGGCAGCTTTCCCGCCAAGAAATCGCCGATTTGCTCGACGGCGTGATTCATCAAGAACATGTCCAACCGATGCTCCCACCGCCGCCTGCCCAGCCGGTTTCAGAAGAAACCAAATGGATACTGCCCTGCATGGTGGCGCTTACCGTTTTGTTTATCCAGCTTTTTTACTTAACAATCATTATATAAAGCACGATGAATACCCCCGCTTTCGTTCATGACTTTCGTGAAGCCGCACCTTATATCGACTATCTGCGCGACAAAACATTGGTCATCGGCATCGCCAGCGACATGCTCGAAAACCAGGTTTTACCCAAGTTCGCCGCCGACATCGGGCTGCTTTCGAGCCTCGGTATCAAACTGGTCTTGGTACACGGCTCGCGCCGGCAAATCAGCGAGCTGGACAAAGCAGCAGGCATCGAACCGCGCTATCACGACGGGCGCAGAATAACCGACGAAGCCACCTTAAACCGCGCCAAACAAGCCTGCGGCATGCTGCGCGCCGACATCGAAGCCGCATTGTCGGTCGGCCCCACCCATTCGCCGCAACGCGGCAAGCGCCTGCGCATCGCCTCGGGCAACTTCGTATCCGCCCGCCCGCACGGCATCATCAACGGCATCGACATGGGCTACACCGGCCGAGTCCGCAAAATCGACACCGAAGCCCTGCTGCAACGGTTAAACGAGGGCGCCACCGTGCTCATCAGCCCGCTCGGCGCCTCCCTCAGCGGCAAAACCTACAACCTCAGTATGGCAGACATCGCCGAGGCCACCGCTATCGCCCTTGGAGCTGAAAAACTCATCTTCATCATCGAGGCGGAAGGCATACTCGACAGCAGCGGTCAATTGTTGACCAACCTTTCCGCCGCCGAAGCCAAAACCTTGATGGAACAAAATCAAATACGTTCCGACCAATATCGCCTGCTGCAAGCCTCACTCAACGCCGTAGAACATCACGTGCAACGCGTCCACATCCTCTCCGGCCTGCAAGACGGCAGCCTGATCAGCGAACTCTTTACTCGCGACGGCAGCGGCACCTCGATTGCCCGAGCGCCTTTTATGAACATCCGCCCCGCCTCCGGCAGCGACATTCCCGATCTCATCCGCCTTATCCGCCCGCTGGAAACACAGGGTGTGCTTACCCGCCGCGGCCGCGAATATCTGGAAAACCACATCAGCGAATTTTCCGTATTAGAACACGACCGCCAAATTTACGGCTGCGTCGCCCTGAAACTTTTCCCCGAAAGCCACACCGGAGAGCTGGCCTGCCTCGTCGTTTCCCCTGAAGCACAAGACGGCGGCTACGGCAGGCTACTGCTCGAACACGTTATTTCCCGATGCCAAGCCGCCGACCTAAGCAAGCTCCTCGCCCTCTCCACCCACACCGGCGACTGGTTCATCGAACGCGGTTTCCACCCCGCCACTTCCGACGAGCTGCCTTCCGAACGGCTCAAAGAATATGAAGCGAGCGGCCGAAAATCGAATATTTTCTGCCTAGTGGTAAAATAATGCCTAATCAAACCAAATGCCTGTCTGAAAACATTTTTCAGACAGGCATTTATATACAAAGCCGCCCCAATCCATTACAATTTGAAACTCAGAAATTTTCCTGAAGGCATAAATCATGACCCGTATGGTACACTGCATCAAGCTTGGCAAAGAAGCGCCAGGCCTCAAATTTCCCCCTTTGCCCAACGCATTGGGGAAACGCATTTTCGAAAACATCTCTCAAGAAGCATGGGATGCTTGGACGCGTCACCAAACCATGCTGATTAACGAAAACCGCCTCAGCCTTGCCGACCCGCGCGCGCGCGAATATCTGGCTCAGCAAATGGAAAACTATTTCTTCGGCGAAGGCGCCGACCATGTTCAGGGCTACACGCCGCCCAGCGAATAAGCTGTCGGCCTTTCTTAACGAGAGGCCGTTTCTTTACCATCATTATTATTCCGAATTACCATGTCTGCTCATCATAAATTCAACCATACCGGCCCCAAAATCGGCCTTAGCGTTCATCTGGCCGAAACTCAACAAGAAATCGAAGCCGCCCAGCGCCTGCGCTACCAAGTTTTCGGTAAAGAGCTCGGCGCCGACATCAAAGCCGTAGAGGGCCGCGATATTGATAAATATGACGAACACTGCCATCACTTATTGGCTTTCAACGATGCCACCGGCGAAGTGATCGGCTGTTACCGCCTGCTAACCGAAGCAGGCGCCAAAGCCGTGGGCTCATGGTATAGCGCCAACGAATTCGACCTTTCTCCACTTCAACCCATCATGTCGCAAACCGTAGAGCTCGGCCGCGCCTGCATCCATCCAGATTATCGCAACGGCGGCCTGATTATGCTGTTGTGGAGTGGCCTTGTAAAATTCATGAAAGACTACAACCTGCGCTTCATGATTGGCTGCGGCAGCATCAGCACCCTCGATGGCGGGCACGACGCCGCAGGTCTTTATTACGCATTAAAAGGCAAATATCTAGCGCCCGAACAATGGTGCGTCAAATCGCTCAACCCGCTCAAATGGGAAAACCTCACACCCACCCCGCAACCCGAATGCCCGCCGCTGATTAAAGGCTATCTGAAAGCCGGCGCATGGTTTTGCGGCGAGCCTTGCGTTGACGAAGCCTTCAACTGCGCCGACATCCTGATTCTGATGGACATCAATCACTTGAGCGACCGCTATCTGCAACGCTTCGCACCAAGATTGTCATAATCATAAACAGAATCAAGCCCGACAAGGCTTCTACCAACATCACAAACCCGGCTTTGGCCGCCCGATTTAAGCGGCCGCTTTCAACATGACCCGAATCCGCCTTATTTTCCGACTTTTCGGCATTGCCTTCTGCCTCACTTACGGTGCGGCAGAAATGTTTTTTCTGTTTCCTTTCTATAGTAAACAACGCAAACTGCGCGCCATACAAATCTGGTCGCACTGCGTACTTGCCGCCTGCGGCATGAAGCTGAAAACCTACGGCACCCTGCCCGAAGCAGGCCAAGGCCGCATGATGATTTGCAACCACATTTCATGGCTTGACATCATGGCCATCAATGCCGCCTTCCCCGGCCGTTTCGTTGCCAAAAACGACGTAGCCAAATGGCCCATCATCGGCTACCTTGCGACTCAAGCGCAAACCGTTTACGTTGCCCGCAGAAAAGGCACGGAAGGCAACAGCGAAAAAATCCGCCATGTTACCGAAGCCTTGAAAAACGGCGATACGGTAACTCTTTTCCCCGAAGGCACCAGCACAGAAGGCCGCAGCATCCTGCCGTTTAAAACCAGCTTCTTCCAAGCGCCCTACGAAGCAGGCGTTCCCCTTCTGCCGGTACTCTGTCGCTATCCCAATCCCGACGGCACCAGCCCCAATCCACATGCCGCTTATTACGGCGACATCAGCCTGTGGGCATCTATCCGATCTATCGTCAGCCAGCCTTCCAGCATTGTCGAGCTGCATTTCCTCGAGCCGGTCGCTTCCGGCCCCGAAAGGCAGGAAATTGCCCGCGAAATCCACCGGCAATTAAGCGAAAAGCAAAAAGCACTGGGTTGACGTATGCTCAATAACAATCAATGCCTGTCTGAACGTTTTCAGACAGGCATTGATTATCCTGTTCCAAATCGGATAGCATATTTATGCTTTAATACAAATTAACAGTAGAATACCCCTTTCTGCCTGTTTTCAATCTTTCTCAACCAGCTTCAGGAGAATCAAATGAACAAATTGATTTATACAGCCACCGTATTGGCACTCTGCTTCAGCGGGCAGGCCGGTGCTGCGCCCACGCTGCAAGTCAGACAGCCGCAAACCGCACAGAAACAGATGACGCTGGCCAGCGCCGATATCCGGCCGAAGGCCAAGTTCAAAGCCGCGCAAGTTGCCAACAGCTTCGGCTGTTCCGGCCAAAACATCAGCCCGGAATTGCATTGGAGCAACGTACCGGCCGGAACCAAAAGTTTCGTCGTAACCATGTACGACCCCGATGCGCCGACCGGCAGCGGCTTTTGGCATTGGAACGTTTACAACATTCCCGCCGACACCCGAAAATTAGCGCAAGGCGCAGCTAACCAGCTGCCCGCAGGTGCGAAAATGCTGAAAAACGATGCGGGCGAAGCCGGCTACATCGGCGCCTGCCCGCCTGCCGGCGACAAAGCCCATCGGTATATCTTTACCGTTTACGCGCTGAATACCACGCTGGATTTGCCCGATGGCACCAGCCCCGCCGTTTTAGGCTTTAATCTAAACGGCAAAGTGCTGGGCCAAGCGCAGTTGACTGGATTCTACGGCCGCTAAACATCCGATTAACAACTAGAGGCTGAAGCGGAAAACGAGCGTTCGTTATCTGCTTCAGCCTCAATGTTTTTATCACTCGATAAAATTTTTAATAAAAATCAAATCGATGCAAATCCACACAAATACTGCGTTGCCATTGCGCCAGCAACACATCTCGAGGGATAGCGTAAGGTTCGCCTATCTCTGCGCATATCATGCGATCCGGCCGAAAATGGCGGAAATCTTGTCGTAACGTACACCATGCCGCCAATAAACGACTTTCTTCAAAATACGCCATTGCCACCGGCCAAACAGTACGGCGGCTGGTACGACCTTCGGCATCGGCATAGTCAAGAATCAAAGCACGATTACCACGCAAAGCGGCACGGATAACCGATAAAACCTGCTGCTCGGTTAGGGCGTAATCGGTACGATTCGCAGAAATGGGATAGAGCGCCTGTTGTTTGAACAATTCAGACAGGCTTTCCGGCAACACGGCATTGATTTTCGCCAACGCAGATTTAGCTGCATCCGCCAGTGCAGCATCGGCGTTAGCCACCGCCCAACGCATGCCGAATACCACCGCCTCGATTTCATGCTCATCAAACATCAACGGCGGCAGCACAAAGCCGCTGCTTTTCAACATCAGCCCCACGCCGGCTTCGCCTTCTATTTC
>NZ_JAUMZU010000005.1 GCF_030527965.1 Neisseria sp. | reverse complement strand
TAAAACAATTAGTAAAGCATGATTTGTACTAGTTATCTAGGACAGCCCCAAAATAAATGCCTGTCTGAAAAATAAATGCCTGTTGTTTCAGACAGGCATTTATTTTTCAGACAGAGGCACACTACCGGATTAGCGAAATTTCCGCTTTTCAGCTAAAATGCCGACTGATTCCAAAATCGTTTTAGCGGCCCGCTACCCACAGGTTGTTAAGAAGCTACTCGTTTTTAACAATAACAACATGATTGTTCCAACATAGGAAACGGAAATGACCCAAGAAACCGCTTTGGGCGCAGCATTGAAAACTGCCGTGCAAACCATGAGCAAAAAGAAACAAACTGATATGATTGCCGATCATATCTACGGAAAATACGATGTGTTCAAACGTTTCAAACCGCTGGCCGTCGGAATCGACCAAGATTTAGCAGCGGCGATGCCACAATATGATCCGTCGCTGATTGCCCGTGTACTGGCCAACCACTGCCGCCGCCCGCGCTATTTGAAAGCATTGGCCAAAGGCGGAAAACGTTTTGATTTGAACAATCGTTTCAAAGGCGAAGTAACGCCCGAAGAACAGCAAATTGCCGCCCAAAACCCTGCCGTAAAAGAATCTCTTGAACGACTGGCTGCAAAAAAAGCGGAGTCTGCCGAAAAAGCCGAGCAAAATAACCAAGAACAAAACGTAGATGTATCGGTTCAAGGCAGCGAAACAGCAAAATAATACTGATATTCAATCGAAGGTAACCTTACAAAAATCATAAAGAATCCTGTTCTCAACCGTATGATTTGTAAAGTTGCCGATTTAATCCATTTTGGCGTTCATATGTAAAATAGTGCAACACGTTACGATGCCATCTTTCATTTCTTTCTTATCACTATGTTTTCTACCGTAGAAAAATACAGCGGCCCTGCAAAAATCATATTAGGCTTGATTGCCGTTACCTTTATCGGTTTCGGCGCCAATACTGTCGTTTCGGGCGGTTCGTCAAATTACCTTGTCGAAATCGGCGACCAAAAAATCAGCGAGGAACAGGTCAACCAGTTTCTGCGCAATATGCAGCAAAACGGCAATTCGGGCGCTACGCAAACAAGCGTATTTCAAGGTCTATTGCAACGCGCATACTTGACCGAAGGTGCCCGCATGATGGGCATCAGTGTGTCGATGGAATCTCTGAAAAGGCAAATTGCCAACGCACCGATATTTCAAGAAAACGGCAAATTCAGCCAGGCTAAATTTAATGACTATTTAAAACAATCCGGCCTAACGGAAGACCGTTTAGTTGAAGAAGAACGCACCTCTATGGCCTTGGCCAATCTGGAAAACCTAGGGCGAGATGGCATTATCATCAGCGATGCGCAGGCTAAGCAACTTATCGGATTAGTCCAATCTACACGACGGGTTCGCATGTCGGTCATTAATCCGGAGGCCTTCTTCAACAAAGTGAGCGTTGATGACGCAGCGCTAAAAAGTTACTACGAATCCAATAAAAAAAATTATGAGTTGCCGCTGGCGGTAAAATTCCAATATATTGCCTTAACGCCTCAGGATCTTGCCGCCAAGCAAACTGTTACCGAAGACGAACTGAAAGCTGCTTTCCAGCAATCTGCCAACGAGGGGAAATCGCGCCGTTCCGTGCAGCATATCTTAATCCCTTTGGGCAATACGGAAGCCGAGCAAAAGGCCAATCGGGAGCTGGCGTCAAAAGTAGCGGCAGAGGCTAAAGCCAATCCCGGCAAATTCACCGAATTGGCGCAAAAATATTCTGCCGACGAAGCTACTGCTGCCAAAGGCGGCGACTTAGGTTTTATACAAAAAAGCGGTCAATTGCCAAAAGCTTTTGAAGATGCCGCATTTGCCATGCAGAAAGGCCAAGTCAGCGATCCGGTAGCAGCCGAATACGGTTATCACATTATCAAACTTAATGATATCCGTGAAAAACCGAATTTTGAACAGGATCGCGCTTTACTTGAAGCAGAAATCAAACTGAAAAAAGCGCAACAGGCCTTCCCGAAAGCACGCGAACAATTGGAAACTTTGGCTTTCGAAAATCCGAACGATTTAGCTAAAGTAGCGGAAAAGCTGGGAATAAAACTTCATTCCGTCGACCAATGGATAAACAAAGCCGAAGCCGAACGCGAAACCCAAAATATGGGCTCTCCCCAGATGGCCGCGGCATTATTCAGTGACGAAGCTTTAAAGAATAAGCATAATTCAGAACCGATTGCCATGAGTAACGGGGCGCTTGCTGTCGTTCGGGTAACCGATGTGCGCCAGCAGACAACAGAATCTTTTGATGCCGTGAAAGAACAAGTCAAATCTGCCTATATTGCAGAAAATGCCAGAAAGCTTGCTTTGGATAAAGCGAAACAAACTTTGGCTGACTTAAAAACAGGTGAAAAAACCGATATTCAATGGTCGCCCGTTCAGAAGCTAGACCGTGCCAATGCGGGCCGAATCTTCGCTCCGGAGGATGTGGCCGCTTTGCTGAAAGCAAAACCTCAAAAAGACAAGCCGTCTTATTTGCTGGCCGAAAACCTGCCGCAGCCCGTATTGATTGAAGTTCAAGCAATCGAAGCGCCTGAAAACGTAGATGAGCAATTGCTCCAAGCACGCACTGCTTTGGCTCAGAGTATGAATGCCGATGTATTTGAAGCGCTGATGCGTTACCTTCAACATGAAATCAAACAAAAGCAAGGCTCTCAAAAGTTGGATAAGAGCGAGCAAGATGCACCTTGATTTTTGTAAAGACAATGCCTGTCTGAAAGTCAGCTCATAACATATAACCGGCATTAAGCTTATTCATGAAAGCTTAATGCCGGTTATTCTTTATCTTAACTTCTAACATAGCCGCCGTTGCTGAATGCACAGAACGCCGTTATCCGCTTACGTCTGAAACATGGCGTTTCACACTGTATTCCATAGCCTTGCCGGGATGTAACGTTGCAGAAACATAGCCGTTGGCAGGATTTCGTATGTAATCCAAATAATCCTGCATAGACGGCTGAAAGCCTGCCACATCATCAACAGCAATAACCGCGCCATCTGCCAAACGAGGTTCCAAAATTTGAAATACCGGATAAACAAGGTTCGGCCACCCATCTAACAAAACAAAGTCTGGCGCAATATCAAGTTCTTGCAGCGTTTGCAATGCATCGCCTTCGCGCAACTCAATAAAGTCAGACAACCCCGCTTCAGCAAAATGGCGGCGCGCTGCTTCCGCTTTATGTGGCAAATATTCGCATGTAATTACCTTGCCGCCATTACGTTTAGCCGCTGCCGCAAGATAAAGCGTAGATATCCCGTAGGAAGTTCCGAACTCAACAATATTTCGAGCGCCGGTTGCCATCGCCTGCATATAGAGAAAAGCCCCTTGCCGCGGATCAATAGGAATGTATTTGTCCTCATAAAAGCATTCGTTTTCATCGCGCCAATTAATGCCTTTACCCATAAGATGAAAAATTTTAGGCAGAAAGTGCAAAAAAATACGGCCGCTTTGCTTGAGCGTTTCTTCATAAAGACGCCACAACGTAGCTTCCGCTTGCAGTTCATGTAGAAAAGCAAACATTTCCGGCTTTAATTTTGCCATGCGAGACTCCTACAATGATTCAAACCATACTTGGTTAAGCCAGCTTAACTTATGACTCTTGAATTATCAACCTATATAAGCAATCTTATTCTAATAATTAAGATTCATTCAGCAATATTATTGAACAATAAACACAGATTAAAGAATCTAATATTCCAACCCTTCTAAAAAACATACCGGGCTTCATCGCCTCATGCAAACTAACGCCCATAAAAAAACCGTACTATTCCACCCTATGGAATTTCCGGTTTATCCGCTCTATTTTCAGACAGGCATTTTAAGCAAAGCAATCTATTTCAGAAAATGCCCTAATTTTTCCGCCTTCGTACTTAAATAATTTTCATTTTCTGCATTTTCACCCACTTGCAACGGCACCCGCTCAACCACTTGAATTCCCGCGCGTTCCAAAACCGAAATCTTCTGCGGATTATTCGTTAACAATCTGATGCTTTTAACGCCCAAATGAGCGAATATATCTCGTGCCAAAGTAAAATCACGGGCATCTATCGGCAGCCCCAAGGCTACGTTTGCTTCCACCGTATCCATACCCTGATCTTGCAAATGATACGCGCGAATTTTATTAATCAGGCCGATGCCGCGGCCTTCTTGCCTCAAATACACGATTACTCCGCGCCCGGCACTTTGCACCGCCTGCATCGCCGCTTCCAGTTGCGGCCCGCAATCGCATTTTATTGAAAACAAAGCATCGCCGGTCAAGCATTCCGAATGTATGCGGGCTAGCACGGCCTCTCCGTCTCCCAAATCCCCCATTACCAAGGCCGCATGCTCCTGCCCCTCTGCTTCCTCAAAGCCATACATCGTAAACACGCCCCATTGGGTCGGCAAACGGCAAGATGCTACAAACTTGAGCTTCTCCACAATCACGCCCCCTCTTCTGCCGCATCACTCGCACCGAACACGACCTGCATTGGCTCAGCCAAAGCCAGCGCCAGCCCAACCCACAAGGCCTGTTCTGTTTCATCAAACGCATGTTTCGATTCAGCCTCCACATGCAACACGCCCAACACGCGCCCGTTCAATAAACAGATAGGCAACGACATTTGACTTTGGCTTCGGTTGTGATGGGCGCCTTTCAACTCTGCCATTTCCAGCCACTTCGCCACATCATCGGCAATATTAAGCCAACCGGTTTGAGCCGACCGAACAGCCAAGTAAGACCAAGTATTCTCATCGTCCACCGCCATCCGCTGCTCCATAACCGTCCCTTGTTGCGCCAAACGCAACAAAAAAGGCTCTTTACCCTGCATCAGCCCGTAAACCGCCGCACTTTTGGCTTCAGAGCGCTCAAATATCGAATCCAGCGCCATAAAAATCTGCCTCAAGGCTGCTTCATTCGATTCGTTTTGATCAATGTGCTCCGACAATACCGCCTCTTCATTGGCATACCACAACACATTACGTTCCATCGCCGCTTGGCCTGAAGCCATTACGGCCTGCGCCACCATTTTCGCCACAAGCACTTCGTCTGCAGGCAGTTTCAGGCCCTGTGTTTTCAGATAATCCCGCACCGCTAAATCGTTAGACATACTTTTCCTCTTGATTATTTATATATACTTAAGCTATTGACCAACCAATAAAAAACCGCCCGAATCTCAACGCGAACGGTTTCAGCATATTATTTAAAATCAGCGCTCATTATAGCTTTTTCAATGCCTGTCTGAAAAAATATTTCAGACAGGCATTTCCATTTTTCCTGTTTATCCGTATAATTGCTCGCTCATTTCTAGCGGACGTGGCGAAATTGGTAGACGCACCAGATTTAGGTTCTGGCGCCGAGAGGTGTGAGAGTTCGAGTCTCTCCGTCCGCACCACCCAACCCCTTACAGGGGTTATTTTTTTATTTAATGCCGTCTAATACCGTAAACCAAACCCAAGTAAAAAAAGGCCTTCCGCCTGATTCATCCTTTTCCTGTCGTTTAACTCCATCTAATACCGCATAATAAAAACAACCTAAAAATGTTGGTGCTTTTGTTGGTTCATGGCAAAATCCCCTCAAAAGCACCAACACTATCAGCGCAAAACCGCGCCATACAAAGCCTTGAGCAAATCTCTTTGAAACACAAAAAGCACCAACACCATCATGCCGCTAAACGATTTACAGATTAAGCGCACCAAAGCCTCCGAAAAGAAACAGACACTTTCAGACGGCGGAGGCCTTGCTTTGGTTATCAATCCCGCTACGCGCGGCGGAACAAAATATTTTGTTTACAACTACCGTTTCAACGGCAAACAGCAAACATTACGGTTTGGTAAGTATCCAGATATTTCTTTAGCCGAAGCAAGACTAAAGCACCAACAGGCTCGTAACGATTTAGCCAACGGCATTAACCCCAGCACGGCCAAACAGGAAGCAAAGCAAGCCCGCAAAGTAGCCGAACAGAACACCTTTTCAGCCATTGCTTGCCGCTGGCACACCGATAACCTGCACCGCTGGAAGCCCGATCATGCAAAGCGCGTTTTGCGGTATTTTGAAACAGACATTTTCCCCTATATCGGCGCAATGCCGATTAATGAAATTCGCGTCAACCACATTAAAGAGCTAATCAGCCTGAAAGCAAGCGGCGGCACTGTAGAAACCGCCGAGAAATTGCGGCAATGGATAGGCGCGGTATTCAAATACGGCGCAATGCTTGAAATTAACGAGAACAACCCTGCCGCTGTATTGACTAGATTTTTACCGAAGCGCGAAGCCGCGCACATGGCCGCCTTGCCCGAAACTGAGCTTGTAGAGTTTTTCCGCCGTTTGATATTGGCTGACATCAAACCACAAAACCGCATTTGCATTTTACTGATTATGCTTTGCTTTGCACGCAATACCGAGATACGCGGCGGCGAGTGGAACGAAATCGACCGAGAGAACAAAATATGGACAATCCCAGCCCACCGCATGAAACGCCCACGCCTACACGTCATACCGCTGGCCGATTGGACGCTTGAACTGCTGTCCGAGCTGAATACTATAACAGGCAGCGGGCGGTTTATGTTCCCGAGCCGTCAAAGCGCAAACAGCTACATCAGCGAAAACACCGCAAGCAAAATCATCAACAACATGGGCTACAAAGGCGTAGCCACGCCACACGGTTTTCGCAGCTTGGCAAGCAGCATATTGAACGAACAAGGCTTTAACCCTGACGCGATAGAGCGGCAATTAGCCCACATCGAAGAGAACCGAATCAGAGCCGCCTACAACCGCGCCGACTATATGGACGAGCGACGCAAAATGATGGCTTGGTATGCCGACTTTTTGCGAGAGCGGTACGAACAGGCCAAAGCCTTGATTGACGCAGGGTAACGAGAAGAGGCCGTCTGCAAATACAAACACTGGCCCACCGATGATATTTTTGTTGCATTTAGTAAATCTTATTGCGCATTATCAGTCTTTAATTTACTATTTGTATATACAAATCATATTACCTTGCTATGTTATACATATCTGAAGCAATAAGGGCGAAGCTGCTTACCAGACATCAAGTAAGCGAAAATGAAATAACAGAAGCCTTCAGCAACAAAGAAAAAGGCCTGCTGGAAGACAGCAGGGCGGAAAACCAAACCATACCGCCTACCTTATGGTTTATCGCAGAGACCAATAGAGGCAGGCGGCTGAAAATAGTATTTATTCACGACAGCCGGAACAATCGCATTATTTTAAAAACAGCGTATGAGCCCAACAGTGAAGAAATCCGTATTTATAATAAATTTGCATAAGGAAAGACATCATGGAAACCGAAAAATTTTACGAAGACTTGGCACAATGGGAAAGCCGAGAACTTGGCGCAGATGAAACCTTTGCAAGAAAATCAGCCGTTACAGGCGAAGAAATGGATGCGGCTTTAGGCCTGAAACCTATTTCGATACGGCTACAACAAGGCATGATTGACGACTTGAAAGCCATTGCTGCTTTACATGGCATCGGCTATCAGCCTTTGATTAAGCAGATTTTGGCGCGGTTTATCGAGAGTGAGCAGAAAATGTTGGCAAACGAACTAATCCGCAGCACACTTGAAGAGCGGGAAAAGCAACAACAAGTAAAAACACACGCCGCATAATCACGAGCCGCCACAAAGCCCCTTAATGCCGTCTAAAACCGCCCCGCTACAGGGCGGTTTTCTGTTGTGAATTTATGGTTTCGCCAATGGATATTCATTCTTCCGAAATGCCAGCCGATGAGCGGGCTTTTTTCATACCTGTCAATATCCGTATCATCTAACAACGTCTGATACAGTATAATGAATAGCAACATTAAAGCAGGGAATTTAACCAGCACACCAACCGCGTACAGCGACAGGCAGAAAAACCCCCGTAATCATTACCAACATGGGTAAGCCCGCACATGTACTCTTGAGCTATGGCGAAGCAGGAGTAGTAGATTGTTATCGTATGCTAAGGTTAAACGCGCATGCACCCTTGAGCTATGCCGACTATAAAAAGCTGATCCGCAAGCCGTCTAAAAGCCTGTTTGATTGGTTTGCACAGGCCGCCTGCACATTCCCGACAAAGCACCGGAAAACGATTCATGGATAGCGGCAAATACAGCACCGCTTGATTTTGGTAACACGCAACACGGCCGATTTTAAACAAACGGGGCGCAACTGCGTAACCTGTTTAAGGTCGTCTGAAAGATTGGATTTAAGAAATGGGATTTATTGCCGACACTCTTAAGGCAGAGCATGATAAATATATCTTGCTGAATGACATTGTTCTTTTTGTACAGTCGCTGGATACAGAAACACCGAGCCTTGCCGATACGGCAAAATATTTATTGCGGAAATATGAAGAACATCGATTAGATATACCTTTTGAGTATGTTGATGAGAATCCTTTCGAAAAAGACATGACGGAGCGGTTTGTTCCGACAAAAACAAAAGACGGGAAGCCTTTCTTTCATTTTTTAAGATTTGTGGCGACATACGACTGTTTTGATTATGGCTGTAGTGATGATAATCCCAACTGGACAGAATACAATGATTATCAAAATATATACTTGGGGAAAGAGGCAGTTAATGCTTTTCTTAAAGAATCTGGACTGCCTGAATTAAATCAACCGACCCCGATACAGTCAAAACCCGATACCGCAGCAGCCCGTGCCAAAATAGACGAATTGAAAGCAGAGATTGAAAGACTGAAAGACAAGAACCAACAGCTGGAAGCTGAAAACCAAAATCTGACAGGGATAAAAAAACAAATCGACGACCGCACCGCATTGTTGAATATCGTTTACGCCTTGAAAGTAACTTTGACGGATAAGGGCACATTTAACAACCAAGCCGCTGTTATTGATTATCTAAGCAACGAATTTAGCAGCTATGGCCTATCTGAAAGTAATTTGCGCGCCAAATTTGCGGAAGCGAACCAAACAAAAAAATCTAATTAGATTTTTCGCAATCCAACAAGAAAACTGATTAGATTAAAAAAAATCTAATTGTACTGAAGCCGCCCTACGAGGGCGGTATCTTTTTGCCTGTAATCCAACAACGCCCAACAGGGCAGAAAGGTAAGCAATGAAGCCAGCCAACGAAACCATTTACCGCCCCAAACAGGCCGCCGCCGCATTGGGTATCTCACTGGCTACCCTTTGGTACAGGCTAGACCCGAAAAACCGCCGCTTTGACCCTGATATGCCACGCCCGTTTAAATTGTCCGAGCGGGCAGTAGGATTCAAAGCAAGCGAAATCAGCGCCTACATTAATCGACTGGCAGAGCATCGCATTTAACAGGGGGAGAAACACCATGCAAAAAGAAACCGCCCGAAACACACAAGACATTTCAGACGGCCACACACAGAGCCGCCATTCTACACCACCATCACAAAACGAGCGCATTTTGGCCGTGTTGAAATCAGGCAGAACGCTGACCGCTTACGACATGCACCAAATGGGCATTATGGGATGCAATGCCCGCATTCACGAATTGCGGCTGTCGGGGCACAACATTACCTGCACAATGGAAAACATCAAAAACCAATACGGACAGACCGTAAAGCGCGGGCGTTACCGGCTGATACAGGGAAAGGACTCAGTATGAAAACTTTATCATTGGATTATCAAGGCTTGGCTGTCTCTGCCACGCATGAGGCATGGTTTAACGCTACCCAGATAGCAGCCATGTTCGGCAGGCGGCCTATCGACTGGTTACGACTGCCCGAAACCGAGCGCTACATTCAAGCCCTTTGCAAACGCGAAGCGGGAAAACAAGGTAAAAGCGAAGTGAGAAAATCCCACTTCGTCAAAACCAAGAAAGGCGGCGATTTATCGCAGCCTGAAATACAAGGCACTTGGCTGCACCCCAAGCTAGCTGTAGCCTTTGCCCGCTGGTGTGATATTGATTTTGCCCTATGGTGCGACAAACAAATAGAAACTCTGATTGCCAACGGTAAAGACTGGCACACAGCGCGGGCTGAAAGCAAATTAGGTTTTCAGGTCATGGCGGAAATTATACAGAGCACCCGCCAAGCCGAAGGCAAAGACGCCAAGTCCTATCACTACAGTAATGAAGCCCTATTGTGCAATGCTGCTTTAACAGGGCAATTCAAGCCAATAGAACGCGATCGCTTAGATAAGGCAGCCCTTACCATGTTGATACGTTTGGAAGCCCGCAATGCCGCTTTAATCGGGCAAGGCTTGTCTTATGAGAAGCGCAAGGCATTATTATTTGAACGTGCGGCAGACGAACGGGCAAAGTTTCAGGCAGCCATAGCATAAAAGCCCTGAATTTGCGTTTTAAGCGCGTTTTGGTATTGGAAATAGGTAGCAAGGACAAAACGGAGAAATACCGTCAAACGCCGTTTTTGCTCCCTTGCCGCCCGCTAAAAGCCATGCTGCAAAACTTGGCAAATGTTCGGTTTTGTCATACTGGCCGAACGGCGGTAGCCCGAAACACCCGCCTAAACAGCCTTTTGCACGACAGGAAATTGGGAATTTTCAGAGCATTACGCGTACGCGCACGAGTAAAAAACGCTATCAGACGGTATCAGGCGGCAAATACGTCAAATTAATCCGCTTACTTTTCAGAGAATTGCGTTTTTTACCGCACAAACCCTTTGACATAACGAGCCTTGAGAATTAAATTTTAGGTTCTCTCTCAAAAAACACCAATGCCCAAATCAGCAGGGTAAACGCTGATTTTTTATCGCCATTCTTTCAGACGGCCTGAACGTATTTTGTACATTCAGGAAGTATCAAGCTATGGCGGTGTCTGCCAACCGCAAGGCGCAGGCTGGTGTCATTGGTACCAGAGAGAGCACCGCCCCCTAACGGGCATTCTCAAATCTCAAGAACCAATGGAGCCAATCATGGCAAATTCAAATCTTCAAAACCAATCCTTCAAAACTATTGATACCGCCACTCTATCGGGTATTAGCGGAACCTTGTTCAGCCTGCACGAATTTTCCCGACATGCCGGACAAATGGCTGCCGTAGCCTCTACCCTGCTAGAAAATGGAGACTGCCATAACGCATTGGTACTACTACGAATTATTGCCGAACAATCGGAGCAACCCGCGGTATGGGACGCTGATTCTCTGGCTTCTGATATTTTCAACATGCTAGGTAAAACTAGAGGAGAATAATCATGAATCAGCAGAATCATCACACCGCAAAACTCAACACCAGATTTTATGCCTGCCTCCCTGATGTGCTTAGCAACTATCATGTTTTGTCCAATATGGAAAACCTTAGTGAGAAAGATAAATGGCGCCTCCAGCTTAGCATAGATGGCTCTATCGTTACGCTCGGCAATATTTTAGAAACTGCGGGCAGATTGGTAGAGGCCCATAACCATGTTGACACAATCAACCGTATCGAATCTGAAGACATTAACCGCTTTATATTGGACTTAAACACCACTGTTGGCGGCTTGATGGTTGCATTATCAGAAATATACAGCGACTTATCGTGTTGCGAAAAAGCATCTGAATAATCCCCCTTGAAAACAACATCTGCCCGGTGCGTCGAAACCCACCGGTCGGATAGTTGCAGCCTTACGTTTCTGATTTCAACGGGAGAATCAAACATGTATAAGCCTGATTTAAACACAGTCAAAACATTAGCGCATGGCCGTTGGACTGATATTCATGCTGCGTTAGGTTTGCCACGCAACCTACTCGATACCCACAAACACCAGCCTTGCCCTTACTGCGGGGGTAAAGACCGTTTCAGATATACCGACTATCAAGGCAACGGCGGCTTTATCTGCAATCAATGCACACCACAAGGCGGAAGCGGTTTTGATTTGCTCATGCTGGTGTTTGGTTACACCTTTACGGAATCTGTAAATCAAGTGGCCTCATTGCTTGGCTTAATACCGGCCCAACAAAATCAGCCTGAAAAGATTGCCTCCAACATACCGCCTAAAACGAGCACAGAACGCGCCCAAGACCATCAAGCCGCCTTAACCTTACTTTGGGATAAAAGCGTGCCTGTAAGTGATTCTGACGCAGTTACAGCCTATTTACGCAGCAGGGGGTTATTTGTGCAGGCGGGTATTTCATCAATGCTACGCTTTCAACCTGAAGCCCCCTACTGGGTACAGATTACAGACAGCGGATTGAAATGTATCGGTCATTTTCCCGCCATGATTGCTGCCGTTTTCAGCTTAGACGGCCAACTGCAAGGCCTGCATCTGACTTATCTCAAAGCTGCCCGTTCAACGTTCAGGGCTAAGAATCTACCAGCAAACACGTTTGCAAAGTTGAATATTCGACACCCTGAAACAGGGCAACCGTTGCCTGCTAAGAAAATGCGCAGCCGCTTGCCGGGCAGCCTAATAGGAAACGCGGTGCAATTATTCCCCATAGACCAACAAGGCCGCCTGATTGTGGCTGAAGGGATAGAAACTGCTATTGCCGCTCATGAGCTATTCGGGTTGCCTGCATGGGCCTGTTTAAGCGCAAACGGCTTGAAAACGTTTCTCTTCCCTGATTGCCTGAAAGAACTGCTAATTGTTGCCGATCATGACGAGCCACGCCCTATTGGTTATGAAGCAGCCCATGCTTTAGCAATCCGTGCCATTAAAGCGGGTATTAAAACGCGCATCTGGCAACCCGACTATGCAGGCGATGCATTAGACGAACTGAACCGCAGACAACGCCCTGCTTATCAAATTGAGCAGCAACTCAAATTAGGAAAACAACTATGACAAACACCAGCAATCCAGCCTTTGAGCGCATTAATTTATCCGATGTAGAAACCTTTACCGTAAAACCTCGTTTCACTTGCACAGATAAAGGCGTGTTTTATATCGGCGTAAAAACCGCAGACGGAGAAAGTATGGAAGCCGAACCATTAAGGCTGGCAGACACAATAGACATTATCGGTAGCGGAACAGATGCTGCGGGCAATTACTACCGTGTGATTCAATATCGGGATAAATTCACACAGCAAAAAAGGATTGATGTCATTCCATCGGCGGAAATTGGCAGCCATTCATGTTGGCAACGTTTGCAGTCATGGGGAATTACCATTCTTTCAGGCCGTATTAAGCGCGAACGTTTGGCAGATTATTTGCAAACGGAAGGAAGCAAGGAACGATACAGCATAACTGACAAGGCAGGTTGGCATGATGGCGCATATATCCTGCCTAATGGAGAAGTGATTCAGCCTGACACCTGCACGGCCAAGATTATTTATAACGGCGATAAAAGCCACGGAGCTGCTTATACCGCATCAGGCAGCCTTGCAGAATGGCAACACAATATAGCCCGTTATGCTGCGGGGAACAGCCGTATATGCCTCGCACTAGGCACAGCCTTTGCCGCTCCCCTACTCTCTCTACTCAATGCTGAATCAGGCGGTTTTCATTTATACGGCGACAGCTCCGACGGCAAAACAACAGCGGCAAAGATTGCTTTAAGCGTATGGGGGCGTCCATCGGAAAGCCTGATTACATGGCAAGGCACAGGCTTGGCATTTTCCAATACGGCAGCAGCCCGCAATGATGGGTTGCTGGTGCTGGACGAAATCGGACAGGCAGCCCCTAAAGTAATCAGCAGCACTGTTTACGGCATTATGAACGGCATCAACAAAGCACAAGGAGCCAAGGAAGGAGGTAATCGCCACCAAAGCCGATGGCGTGTGTTGGTATTGAGCACTGGGGAAAAAACACCTGATTCGATACTGAATGGCATTTCAGACTGGCACGCAGGACAGGCTACCCGCTTACCATCTATTCCCGCAATAGCGCAGCACGGTATCTACGACACTCTGCACGACTTCAAGAATGGGGCTTTACTATCAGAGCATTTACAACAAGCAACAGAACAGACCTATGGAGAAGCAGGCTGCGCTTTTATCCGTCTGATTGATTCAGACACACCGGCAAAGGCACTGGAACGTATAGATGCATTTATGCAGACCATGCCCGAATTATCCGGCCAAGCCCGCAGAGTAGCGAAACGCTTCGCCATGATAGCCGCCGCCTTAGAACTAGCAGCACCTATAACAGGCTTGCCTGTTGGTGTCGGTATGGACGGAATCAAGCACTGTTTTAACACATGGCTGGCACGCAACGGATCAGGAAAGCAGGAAGATATGCAGATAATCAAACAGGCAACGGATTTTATGCAGTTGCACGGCGATTCTCAACGATTTACTTCATGGTCAATAGACGGAACACAACACAACCATGCAGGATATAGAAAGCGTGCTGATAAGGCAGAGCATGACGAATTTTGGATTATTCCAGCAGTATTTGAAAATGAAATTGCCAAGAGCTTTGATACAGAAAAAGCGTGCACCGTGCTTCACGCTGTAAACTGGTTGAAAAGGAATAATTCAGGCAGTCGATGGCGACATCAAAGATACGGGAAAGGCAGGTTCTATGTTTTGGTAGGCATAGAGCCACCGGAAAATAACTAACCACACACCAGCCGCCTAAATCAGGCGGTTTTTTATTGCATTCAGGTTTATAACTTTCTTTGATTGTTTCTTATTGGGAAACTATCAAGCAAAAAAAAAATACTCCATTGTTTCCAATTTTCCAGAAAACACTTATGCGCGTATCTGTTTTTTAGCGGTTATAGCGGTTATGCAATTAAAAACACCCCTGAAAGCCTTTATTCATGGGCTTCTTTGCATAACCGCTTAACATAAATTTACCGGTTATGCTGCGGTTATGCCGGTTATATCTTTTTAATCAAATAATTATAATGTAAAGACAATAATCATAACCGCACATAACCAGTAGGGAAATTGTGTGCGGTTATGCGAAAAGCCTTTATCCATGAGGGTTACAGCGATTCATAACCGCATAACCGCCATAACCGCAGGTTTTTTTATATATATACGCTTTTTTCAACACCTGACCGACAAAACCGCCAGCCATACGGCCAAACCGCCGCAAACGGCGGGGAAAATCCGAAACCGCAGCCGAACCGATGGCACCGCACCACGACCACAGAGCAGAAAACGAACCGCCGCGCGGCTAAGTAACGCAAAAGCCACAAACCACCCCAAGAAAGCGCATGACTTCATTAAAATGTTGGTGCTTTTGTTGGTGCTTTAGTTTTTATAAAATTTTATTTACTTTATAAACAATAATTTAATAGTTTAGTTTGAGTCTCTCCGTCGCCCCAGTCTCAAAGCGTTCATCAAAACCAATAAAGAGCTGCTGCTCATGCCCAGTGCCGCAATCCATGGCGTTACATAGCCCGCTGCCGCCAACGGCATCGCAACGATATTGTACAAGCTGGCCCATACTAAATTCTGCCGGATATTGGCACGGGTACGCACTGCCTGCATCAGCATTTCGGGTAACACGGCCATATCTTCATTTAAAAGTACCACATCGGCACCGTCACGCGCCACATCGGCGCCTCCCGCCACCGCCACAGATACGTCTGCCGCTGCCAGCACGGGCGCATCGTTGATGCCGTCGCCCACCATCAGCACCTTGCGGCCTTGTCGTTGCAAAGTTTGTACGTAAGCCAGTTTGTCTTCCGGCGTTGCTTCGGCATACGTATGGGTAATTTCAAGCTGCTTTGCCAACGCATTTACCGCTGCTTGTCTGTCGCCGCTCAGAATATGCGGCACGATACCCCGCTGCGTTAACCGCCCCAACATTTCAGGCACACCAGCCTTTACTTGATCTTTCAAGAAAAACAAAGCCTCGAATCCCTCTTGGTTTCCCAAAGCGATCAATGTGCCATCGTGCTCGATATTCCGGTATTCAACCGGCAAAGTTCCGGCTATTTCCGCAACAAACTCAAGACGGCCAATCGCCCAGATTTGTCGCTTACCCGAAATATTCAATACCGCACTCACGCCATGCCCCACGCGGTTGACCCGTTGCTCGCCGGTCATCTCAACAGGCGCTGTCACCGGCAGCTTCATAATTGCCCGTGCAATCGGGTGCTCAGACTGGCTTTCCAACATCTGCGCTGCCTGAACGACATGTTTGCCGCCCAACAATATGGTTTCGGCTACCCACAGATTACCTTCGGTCAACGTACCGGTTTTATCAAACACCACATCGGTTGCCTCCGCCAGAGCTTCCAGCGCATGACCGCGAGCCACCAGCACACCGCCTGCCGCCAATTTGCCCGTCGACACGGCCAAGGCGGTCGGCGTGGCCAGCGAAAGTGCGCACGGGCAAGTAATCACCAATAAAGAAACCGTTACCCATAATGCCTGATACACGTCGGCAAAATACCACCACACGGCAAACACCAGCACAGCAGCCAACAACATGCGGGAAACGAATTTCGCGGCATATTTATCGGCCAGCTCCGCCAAACGCGGTTTCTGCGACAAAGCCCTGTCGAGTAATTTCACAATGTGTGCCAAACGGGTACGGCTGCCGACTTCGTCGGCACGGATAACCAGCGGGCCGGTCGTGTTAAGCGTTCCCGCCGTTACTTGGTCGCCTTCATGTTTGGCTATCGGCAAACTCTCCCCCGTCAACATGGCCTCGTTGGCTTCGCTTTCGCCCAACAAAACTGTGCCGTCAACCGGAATCACTTCGCCCGCGCGCACCAATATCACATCGCCTTCCTTCAACTGCGCCACCGCCGCCTCTTGCACCGTTTCGGCAGGATAAGCAGGCAGTTTATGGCAGAAAGCAGGCACCAGCTTAACCAGTCGCTCGGCCGCGTCGCCCGCCTTGCGCCGCGCCGCCTGTTCCATAAAGCGCCCCAATAAAAGCAGGAAGGCAAACATCGCGATGCCTTCAAAATACATATTGTTTCGAGCGCCCGACAGCAACGCGTAAGTACTGCCTAAAAACGCCAGTAATATCGCCAGCGCCACCGGCGTATCCATGCCGGTACGGCGGTTTCTCACATCACGCAATGCGCCCTGATAAAACGGCACCGCGGAATAGAATATTACGGGCAGCACCATCAGAAATGCGCCCCAATGCAAAACTGTCAGGTATTGCGGCTCGATGTTGTCGTAAAGATAGGTCGGAATGGCGAACATCATGGTCTGCATCATGCACAAACCCGCCACGGCCAAGCGTGCCAGCGATTTTTTACGCTCCTTAATCGCCGTTTCTTCCACTTTCTGCGCATCATAAGGTGCGGCGGAATAGCCTGTATTCCGAATACGTAACAAAATATCCGAAAGCTTAACTCTGCGTTCATCCCATTTGACGCGCACCCTTTGCGTACTGTAATTCAATTCAACCGATACCACGCCGGCCAGTCGTAAAAGCTGTTGCTCAATCAACCACACGCAAGCCGCACAGGTAATGCCGCCGAGCATCAATACAGCCTCGCGCCCGTCTGCCGAATCCATTTCCACAAAATCAGCCTGCACTTCGGGCAAATCATACAATCGGAGCTGATCGAGCAGCTCTTGCGGCGGCAGATCCGCCTTTTGCGCCTCTGCCGTACGCTGCTTGTAATAATTGCCCAAGCCCGCATCAATGATGCTTTGCGCCACCGCTTGGCAGCCTGCGCAACAGGCGGGTTCTTCTTGGTTTTCATAATGGATGGGCAGATGAACATCCTCTGGCACGGGTAATCCGCAATGGAAACAGGATTGGGTCATGATAGACGTTTCAAGAATAGCATTAAGAAAATAGCCGTTTCATACGATAACGAAGTAGTAAATAAAGACAACATCAGCGATGCTTATCACAAGGCGGCCACCGTTACCTTGGTTAAGCCGCGCGCCACGCCTTGCGAATATCTGCGCGGGATATAAGCGCTCAGCTCGCCCTTTTGCACAACGGTTTCATAAGAACAAACCAAGCGCTCTTCTTCGTTAACGATTTCTGCATAATTTTCGCCAAACAAGGGGGAAATACGGGTAAACAGGCGCCATAAAATCCGGCTGCCTTCCGGCAAATCGAGTGCCGCCGCAATATGCGAATTGCCTTCATTACAACCGACATGATGTTTTTCAGGGATAAAATTCGGCCATGTTTCAGGAAAATCCGGCGCATCAAGAAAACCGAACAAGCGGTCATGAGCACACAGGCTTTGCTTCGCGTAAGGCCAAATATGCTCGCGCAAGAAAAACTGATCGGCAAAATGGCGCGATTCCAACGGATTTTTCAGATAGGCATCTATTTTCCCCCGCATATCCGGCACTGCGCCGGCAACCATACCCCACAAACCGGCCAGAATCAGCTCGGTATGCGTGCCCGCATCGCGCATCGTGTGAAACAGTTTACCTCCGGCCAACCATTTGTTTACCGCTTTGGCTTCCCGTTGTGAAATAACCGAATCGGCATCACGAAACACCACATAAGCAGCATTCTCATCATCCGCCGCCAGAAAACGCCACATCGTAGCCGGCCAGCTTTGCAGTGCTTCTTCAACCAAAACGGTTTCCGCGCCAAAGTGCTTCAACCGCGTTACGATTTGCTCCGGCACACTATCGTCGATATAAAAACAGCATACCCAACCCGGATAAACCGACGGGCAAAGTTCGGCGTTCATCACCGCCGTTTCGCAATAGGCCGAGCTGGCGCCGAACAGGGAAAACGAAATGATTTTTTTGCCATCCGGCTGCGGCACGATTGGCGGCAATACCACTTGCGTTTGGCCGTAAAGCTCGTCGCGCAGCTGCAAGGCGCGCAATCCGTAACGAGCGCAATTTTCCCAATCCGCCAAGCCATCATAAGCATGGGAAAGCGCATCATAAGCGTTGATGTGTTTAGCATCCAGCTTCAATGCCTGCTTGGCATATTTGATGCCTTCCGCCCACAAGCTGCTTTTGACCGCCATAGATGCGGCATCGCTCAAAGGCGCGATGGCTTTCGGTATCAGCTTGTGCGCCTTCAACGATTCCCGCATCGCAGCAGGAAAATCTCCGGCAGCCGAGCAGGCTTGAAACCGCGCGGAAATTTTGTCTAGCTGGTGCTGTATTTTCTGCTGTTGCGGGGTCAGACGCTGAGGTTTCATAAGGCTCTTTCGTTAAAGGATTCGAGGTTTTCAGACAGGCATTCGGGCTGAAATCAAAAGTGTACACTGCTTTTTTCAGACAGGCATTACACACCCAGATAGTTTTCACGGCTGCCCAACCATCTGTTTAAATGTGCCTGCACCACATCCGGTCGTTTGGCAATCAATTCCGGCGCAATATCGCGGGCTTGCTCTAAAAGACGCATGTCTTCTTGCAAATTGGCAAACCGCAACATGGGCACCCCGCTCTGCCGCGCGCCGAGAAACTCTCCCGGCCCCCGAATATTCAAATCCTGCCACGCGATTTCAAAACCGTCGGTATTTTCATAAATCACTTTCAATCGTGCTTTGGCCAATTCGCTCAACGGTTCGGCAAACAACAAAACGCAACTGCTGGCCGCCACCCCGCGGCCCACCCTGCCCCTCAATTGATGCAGCTGTGCTAAACCCATACGTTCGGCATGCTCGATAACCATCAGACTGGCATTGGGCACATCCACCCCAACTTCAATCACCGTTGTTGCCACCAATACGTGAATATTGCCTGAGGAAAATTCCGCCATAACGGCCGCTTTTTCCGCCGCCTTCATCCTGCCGTGCAGCAAGCCGATGTTCAGCGACGGCAATGCTTGCTGCAATTCAAGCTGCGTATCAACGGCGGTTTGTAATTGTAAAGTTTCGCTCTCTTCAATCAAAGGGCAAACCCAATAGGCCTGCTGCCCTTTTTCACATGTGCCGAGCACGAAGTTTTCCACTTCCGCGCGGCGGGCACTATTGACCAATCGGGTTTTGATGGGCGTGCGATTGGGTGGCAATTCATCGATAACCGACACGTCCAAATCGGCAAAAAAACTCATCGCCAGAGTACGCGGAATCGGCGTGGCCGACATCATCAGCTGATGCACGTCTTGCCCTTTGTTTTTTAACGCCAGCCGCTGCGCCACGCCGAATCGATGCTGCTCATCCACAATCACCAGCCCCAACTGCTCAAACTGTACGTCATCTTGAAACAGTGCATGGGTGCCGACTGCAATTTTGATTTCACCGCTTTCCAGCAAAGCCTTGGTTTGCTCCTTGCTTTTTTTCCGTCCGCCACCGGTCAACCAAGCCACGTCCAAACCCATAGGCTCGAACCATTGCTTGAATTTCGCATAATGCTGCTCGGCCAGAATTTCGGTTGGCGCCATAACCGCCACTTGATAACCCGCTTCAATCGCACTCAATGCCGACAAGGCCGCCACAATGGTTTTGCCACTACCGACGTCACCCTGCAACAAGCGGTGCATAGGATGGGGCTGCGCCATATCCTGCCTGATTTCGGCCAATACGCGCTGCTGGGCTCCGGTCAGCTCGAACGGCAACACCGAAAGCAAACGATTGCTCATGCTGCCATCGCCACATACGGGTTTCGCCCGCGCCTCAACCCGCTTCTGCCGAGCCAGCCGCATCGAAAGCTGTTGCGCCAACAATTCATCGAACTTCAACCGCTGCCAGGCCGGCAATGTGCCGTCGGAAAGATGAGTTACGCTGTATTCCGGCGGCGGCGCATGCAAAAGGCGCAAGCTCTCGGCCAGATGCGGTAATTTCAATTGCGCCAGCAATTCTTCGGGCAAGGTATCGTTGAGCGGAACGGCTTCCATAGCCGTTTGCACGATGCGGCGTAAAGTCGGTTGGTTCAAGCCGTTTACCGTCGGATAAACCGGCGTCAGGCTTTCGGCCAGCCCGCTGTTTTCCGCATCTCTGATTTTCGGATGAATCATTTCTTTGCCGAAAAAACCATGCTTGATTTCGCCCACCGCCCTAATCCGCCGCCCTTCGGCCACCTGCTTTTGCGTGCTGGCATAAAAATGGATAAACCGTAAAAACAATACCTGACCCGCATCGTCTCTCATCTGAACAACCAATTGCTTGCGCGGTTTAAACTGCACATCTTGCCGCACAACCGTTCCTTCAATCTGGCAAGGTACGCCGAAAGGAGCATCGGCAAGCGGCGTGATGTGCGTTTCGTCTTCGTAGCGTAACGGCAGATGCAACACCACATCCCACACGCTCTTCAAACCCAGCTTATCCAGCTTCTGGGCGGCGGTGTCTGTGATTTTGAGCAGTTTGCGGATTTCCGGTGTCATCAGGTATCAAGCAGGTCTGTTTGGCGTTGGCGACATTTTACCTTATATGGCTCAAGAACTTCATTTGTCAAATTCACCTCCAGCCAATCATCATCACGATAAGGTACAAGTGGTCTTTAAAGAAATGGGGCAAACAGTCGAAACAATCATACGCAATGATAAATGCCTGTCTGAAAAATTCAGACAGGCATTGGCTTTAATCATCAATCATTCGTTTGATTGAATCATTTTTTCTCATCAAACAACGCACAGGTTCCGTCTACATCGCAGTTGGTCTGACGATAAACATGGATAAGGTGCTCGGTAGAACTGTCGTGTTTTTGCGGCGGAATGGTTCCGGTTAATTCGGAAAGAATGGTTTTGGCAAGCTGTTTACCCAGCTCCACGCCCCATTGGTCGAAGCTGTTGATACCCCAGATAACGCCTTGTACGAATACTTTATGTTCGTAAAGAGCAATCAGGCTGCCCATGTTACGCGGGTCGACTTCATTCAGCATAATAAGGTTGCTTGGGCGGTTGCCGGAGAAGGTTTTATGCGGAACCAAAGCCTCGATACGCGCTTCGTCCACCCCTTGTTCACGCAGCTCCTGACGCGCTTCATCCGGTGTTTTGCCTCGCATGAAGGCTTCGGCCTGCGCAAATACATTACTGAGCAAAATTTCATGATGGCCGGGCAAATTGCTGCGTTTTTCCAAAGACGCAATCAAATCAATCGGTGTGATGTGCGTGCCTTGGTGAAGCAATTGGAAGAACGCATGCTGGCCGTTGATGCCGGTTTCACCCCAAATAATCGGGCCGGTTTCGTATTGCACGGGTTTTCCGTCCATGGTTACTTGTTTGCCGTTCGATTCCATATCCAGCTGCTGGATAAACTTGGGCAAACGATGCAAGTGTTGGTCGTAAGGCGCAATGATATGGCTGCCGCCGCCAAAATAATTGATATACCAAATGCCGACCATCGCCAGCAATACAGGCATATTTTGCTCCAATGGCGCATTGTAAAAATGCTGATCCATCAAATGGGCGCCATTGAGCATTTCGATGAAGTTTTCTTCACCCAAATAAAGCATGATCGGCAAGCCGATGGCCGACCAAAGGCTGTAACGGCCGCCTACCCAATCCCAAAATTCAAACATATGGTCGGTGTCGATACCGAATTCGGCAACCGCTTTTTTATTGGTAGATACCGCCACGAAATGCTTGGCAATGTCTTCCTCGCTGCCTTCGCGCAAGAACCATTGGCGCGCGGTATTTGCATTGGTTAGCGTTTCCTGCGTAGTAAAGGTTTTAGATGCAATGATGAATAAAGTGGTTTCCGGATGCACACGCTCAAGTGTATCGCGCAATTGAGCGCCGTCCACGTTAGATACGAAATGCATTCTCAGGCGCGGATGGCCGTAGTTTTTCAAAGCGGAACACATCATCAGCGGGCCTAAATCCGAACCACCGATACCGATGTTGACCACATCCGTAATCACTTGATTGGTGTAGCCCAACCAGTCGCCGCAGCGCACGGCATGGGCAAAACGGCCCATACGCTCCAGCACGCTGTTGACTTTAGGCATCACATCTTCACCGTCAACCTCGATCGGCGCATTAGTGCGGTTGCGCAAAGCCACATGCAAAACGGCGCGGTTTTCGGTTTTGTTGATTTTCTCACCGGCAAACATGGCTTTTCTGCGCTCTTCCACGCCGGCTTCCCTGGCCAATGCCATCAGGCCTTGCAAAATTTCATCGGTGATGCGGTTTTTAGAGTAATCCAGTTTCAAGCCGCCCACTTCCAGCCAATAGCGTTCGGCGCGCTTCGGATCCTGCTCGAACAATTCGCGCATATGCAGGTTTTTGGCGGTTTCAAAGAGGCTCCATAACTGTTTCCAGGCGGGTAATTCTTGCAAATTTTTCATTGGTTGTCCTTTATATTTATCTGTATGAGTGAAGCTGATTATGAGGAAAACGGCAACCTGAAGCAGGCTGTCTGAAAGAATGGTTCACAAATCCGGCTAACTATTTTGTAATAAAGCTACAAATAAAATCAAATTCAGCCGTTTTGCCGCCACTTGGGCAGCATAACGTTTTATCTGCGATTTACTCAGGCATCATCTTCTGCTTGATCATGCTCGATACGCTTATTATGAATACTTCGTTTACCTTTTTGTAATTGCAGGCTGGCGGTTTCACCTAAGCGCAACGCCAAGCCGATAGCCAGAATGTCGACCACCACCAGTTGCAACAAACGGGAAACCATCGGCGTATATTGTTCGCTGTTTTCCGACGAGGCTACGTTCAGCACGCAATCCGCCAGCTGGGCCAGAGCGGAATCGGCACGGGTAATCGCAATCACCGAAGCCCCGTTTTCTTTGGCAATGCTCACCGCATCCAATACTTCAATCGACGAGCCCGAATTGGAAATCACCACCAACACATCCTGCTCGGTCAACACAGAAGCGGCCATAAGCTGAATGTGCGGGTCGGCATAAGCTACGGTCGACATACCGAAACGGAAAAATTTATGCTGCGCATCCTGAGCCACAATACCGGAGTTCCCTACCCCGTAAAACTCGATGCGGCGAGCATGGGTTAGCATCGCGATGGCATTTTCCAATTCAGTTTCATTCAGGAACCGTCGTGCACCAAGAATGGATGCGGCGGTATTACCCAACACTTTTTCGGTAACATCGCCCATATCATCGTCACTGTTGAGTTCCGCGTGTACGAAAGGCATACCTTCTTGGCCGATACTGGCCGACAACGCCAGCTTAAATTCAGGCAGGCCTTTATAGCCCAAGCTGCGGCAGAAGCGGATAACGGTAGGCTGGCTCACCAAAGCACGCTCGGCAATTTCCGCCACGGCCGCATGAACAAACCATTTTGGTTCTGCCAAAGCACATTCGGCTACTTTACGCTCAGCGCCGGATAACTCGCTTAAAAATTCACTGATTTTACTCAACATTTATCTCGTTCCTTATACTTGGATTTTTTATTCAGGAAGCGTTCCAACTCTGTTTTCAGACAGGCATTCTTTATTATTTTACAACGGTTAAGAGTTAAATCAGATGCCTGTCTGAAGCACCTCTAACCGTTTTACTTTCCGGCGTCCGAAGACCCCGCGGCTTAACGGATGCCGGAAAAAATCAGCGTATGCCTTTGGCCGCCAATTCATTATCCAACGCCACAGCGGCGCCCGAAATGCCCGGATACTCCGCCAGCACGATAAAAACCGGAATCGCTGCCAGATAAGCGTCGAAACGGCCTTTGTTTTCAAAACGGTTGCGGAAAGAAGAATATTTAAAATAGTTGATAAAGCGCGGGATAATGCCGCCGCACAGATAAACACCGCCGCGCGCACCCAATGTCAAAGCCAGATTAGACGACACGGTTCCCAACATGGCGCAGAAAATATCCAATGTCAACCGACATAAAGGCGACGAACCGCTCAAGGCACGCTCGCTGATTTCCGCCGGTGTGAGTTTTTGCGGTTTCATGCCTTCCTTTACAGCCAGAGCTTCATAAATCAAGGTTAAGCCGGAGCCGCTCAGAAAACGCTCGGCCGAAACGTGTCCGTATTTTTTCTTGGCGTATTGCCAGATAATGATTTCAGCATCGTCAAACGGCGCAAAGCTCACATGGCCGCCCTCTCCCGCCAGCGCGGTATAGCCGCCACGACCGTCGGGAATCAGCCCGCTCACACCCAAACCGGTGCCCGGGCCGAGTACTGCCTTAGGCGCATTTTCAACCGGCTGCATGCCGCCCACCTGAACTAAATCTTTCTCATTCATCTGCGTAATAGCCAGTGCTTGTGCAGTGAAGTCGTTCAGCAAAATCAGGGTATCAAACCCCAACGACTGGCGCGTGGTTTCGATGGAAAACGCCCAATGGTGATTGGTCATCTGCACCCAATCGCCCACAATGGGATTGGCAATGGCAATGGCAGCATGCTTGATGGGCGGATTACCGACGCGGTGCAGATATTCTTTGATGGCATCAACCACCGTATCATAATCGTTACACGGTAGCACTTCCACCTGTTCGATTTTCTGCGGCGCCGTTTCCAAAGCAAAACGTGCGTTGGTTCCGCCGATATCGGCAACCAAACGAGGCCACAGCGCGTTGGCCTTCGGTGTTTCTTTATTTTTAGCGGGTGTAGTGGACATGACAGACAACCTTTTCTGAATTGAGAACAAAACTTACCGGAAACGCTTTATTTGCCGCAACAGCCGCTTGATCAAACACGGCTTTTTTATCGGCTCCGGCTATCGCCAATAACACGACCGGCGTTTTTTCAATCGCGGCCAGCGTCATAGAAATACGCTCATGCGGCGCGGTAACCGGCGTGGTATGCAACAAGGGAACGCTATTGGCAGGATCCAACCCTTTATCAAGCTGAGGCGCTTGCGGAAACAGAGAAGCAGTGTGCCCGTCGCCGCCCATGCCCAGCACCAGCACATCGGGCTGGCGGAAATGCTGCAAAGCAAAAGCCACGGCACGTTCACTGTCTACCAGCGCCGTTTCATCCACACCGGCCTCAACCATCGGAATCCATGTTGCCGAGGCCGCTTGGTTTTTCAGCAGATATTCACGCACCAAGCCGGTATTGCTGTCTGCATGATCGGTCGGCACGATACGCTCGTCTACCAATGTCACACCCACATTGGCCCAATCCAGATTGATTTTCGATAAAGCTTCAAAAAAAGCAATCGGCGATTTACCGCCGGATACGGCCAAGACCGCACTGCCTTTTTGCGCCAACGCATTTTTCAATGCCTCAGCAACAGCTTCGGCCTGTGCCTGCGCCGCAACGGCGGCATCGGCATGCTCATGGAATTGGTAAGTCATCACAGTTCTCTCTTGTTTAAATATTCTTCTGTTGTTTTCAGACAGGCATAGAAACCCAACCGTTAATGCCTGTCTGAAAACCGGTAGTTCTTTTTGGAAAAACGCTTATTGGTCTTCCAGCCACGCATTACCGTCTTTTGCCAGCAATGCCTGCGCTTCCTTAGGCCCCCAGCTGGATGCGGCATAGCCATGCGGCGGAATCGCGCTTTGCGCCCAGTTCTCCATAATCGGCATCACCCATTCCCAAGCCGCCTCCAATTCATCCCGACGGTTAAACAGGTTGACCCGACCGTCAATCACTTCGCGCAATAACAATTCATAAGCCTCTGCACGACGGCCTTCGATTTCTTTCGCCAAATCAATACTCATTTCCGCAGCCACCACGTTCATACCATTCCCCGGCTGTTTCATGAATACGCGCGCGCTAACCGTTTCCTGCGGCTGCAAACTGATAACCAAACGGTTCGGCGTGTTTGGAAACAAACCGGCCGTATCTTCACGGAAGTTCAACACGATTTCAGCGGTTTTGCCGGCCATCCGTTTGCCGGTTCGCAGATAAAAAGGCACGCCTTTCCAGCGCTCGTTATCAATTTCCGCTTTGATAGCCACATAAGTTTCGGTACGGCTGCCAGCGGGCACATTATGCTCTTGCAGATAACCGGGCTGACTCTCGGTTGCCGTATATTGCGCACGCACCACATTGGCATCCACGTCGGCCGACGTAAACGGCTTAAGCGCTTTAAGCACTTTCATTTTCTCATCGCGTACGTCGTCTCCCGCCAAGGTTTTCGGGCGCTCCATCGCGGTAAAGCAAAGCATTTGAATAATATGGTTTTGCACCATGTCGCGCAAGGCGCCGGTAGCATCGTAAAACTCTCCGCGCTCTTCCACGCCCAGTTGCTCGGCAATGGTAATCTGAACGCTTTTCACAAAGCGGTTGTTCCATACAGGCTCAAAAAAGACATTGCCAAAACGCAAAGGAATCAGGTTTTGCAAGCTTTCTTTGCCTAAATAGTGGTCGATACGGTAAACCTGCGACTCTTTGAAATATTTGGCCACATCCGCGTTGATTTCCTGAGAGGATTTCAAATCGGTGCCCAACGGTTTTTCTAACACGATGCGTACATTCTCACCGTTCAAACCGACATCCGCCAGATTTTCACAAGCCTGCGCAAAGAAAGTGGGCGCGGTAGAAAGGTAAACGATAACGTTTTCTGTATTTTGGCGTGCTTTCACCAATTTAGCCAATTCATCGAAATCGGCTTTTTGAGTTACGTCTACCGTTAAATATTGGATGCGCTTAACGAAGGAATCCCATAATGCTTCGGTAAAATTCTGTTTGATATGGATTTTAGAATCACTCTCCACTTTTTTCAGAAATTCCGCCGTATCAAGCTTACTGCGGCTGACGCCCAAAATACGGCCTTCCGGATTCAACAGACCGGCCGCATGAGCTTGGTAAAGACAGGGCAAAAGTTTACGCATCGCCAAATCGCCGGTTGCACCGAACAATACCAAATCAAAATTTGTTTGCGTATTCATCATTATGTTTTTCCTTAAAATATTCAAATGGGGGCGATTGCCCTTATTAATAATTGTGGTTAAATTTCAAATTCGAAGAAATTGTATTTCAAAACACACCTTTGCGAATCACAAAAAACTTAGTTTTCATATAAAATACACATTAGCAAATGCCTTTTGAAATACCATCTACATGTTCGTAGCAATCCTACACGCCGTTACACCTTTTGTCTATGGTTTCATGTGCGTAAAAGTTTGACCTAAGTAAATACTTTCTTAGATTAAAGTGGTATTATGTTAGAAAATTACAACCTAGCAGCAAAGTACCAGGATGAATAAGTTTGTAACTAAACTACGATATAAAATACCTTATAAATACCAAATGCAAACGTTTCAGAGCACGAACTTCAAGAAAGACAACTTATGACTACCTTAAATCCAACCTTAAAAGCCATTACCGACCGCATAATCGAACGAAGTCGCCCTACGCGCGAAGCCTACCTTAAACGCACTCGCTCTTTCGTGCAACAAGGCCGAGTTGAACGCGACCAATTAGGCTGCTCCAATCTGGCGCACGGTTACGCCTCCATGCCCAAAACCATCAAAATCGAAATGCTTCAGCCCACCGTACCTAACTTAGGCATGATTACTGCCTATAACGATATGGTGTCCGCCCACCAGCCTTTTGCCGAATTTCCGGCTTGGATAAAAGACGAAGCGCACAAACACGGCGCCACCGCTCAAGTAGCCGGCGGCACACCCGCCATGTGCGACGGCATCACCCAAGGTTACGAAGGCATGGAATTATCACTGTTTTCGCGCGACGTGATTGCCATGAGCACGGCCGTCGGCCTTTCGCATCAAATGTTTGACGGCGCACTCTTCTTCGGCGTGTGCGACAAAATCGTTCCGGGGCTCGTAATCGGTGCTTTGAGCTGCGGCCACATCCCCGGTATTTTTGTGCCGGCCGGCCCGATGACCAGCGGTATCGGCAATAAAGAAAAAGCGAAAACCCGCCAGCTTTTCGCCGAAGGTAAAGTTGGCCGCGAAGCCTTGTTGGAAAGCGAAATGGGCTCTTATCACAGCCCTGGTACTTGCACATTCTACGGCACGGCCAACTCCAATCAAATGATGATGGAGCTGATGGGCGTACACTTACCTGCCGCTGCGTTTTTCAACCCATACACACCCATGCGCGAAGCGATGACCCGTTATGCGGCGGCACATCTGGCGGAAGGCATTAAAAACAAAACCGCCAAGCCCATTGGCGAGATGCTGAGTGAAAAATCTTTTATCAATGCCATTATCGGCTTGATGGCAACCGGCGGTTCAACCAACCACACCATGCACTTGGTTGCCATGGCTCGTGCCGCCGGCGTGATTCTGACATGGGATGATTTCGACGAAATTTCTTCCATCATTCCTCTGCTTATCCGCGTTTATCCGAACGGCCAGGCCGACGTTAACCATTTCGCCGCCATCGGCGGACTGCCATTCGTTATCCGCGAACTGCGCAACAACGGTTTGCTGCACGACGATGTTGACACCGTAGTCGGCCGCGGCATGGAAGCGTATACGAAAGAGCCCTTCTTAATCGACGGCAAACTCGAATGGCACGATGCAGTGGCCGAAAGCCGCGACGAAGATATTCTGCGCCCCTTCTCGCGCCCCTTCTCTCCCGACGGCGGTTTGCGCCTGATGAAAGGCAATATCGGCCGCGGCGTGATTAAAGTATCTGCCGTAAACGATGAATTCCGTGTTATCGAAGCGCCTGCGATTGTGTTCAACGATCAAAAAGAAGTATTGGCCGCTTTTGACCGCGGCGAATTGGAACGCGATTTTATCTGCGTGGTTCGCTTCCAAGGCCCGCGTGCCAACGGCATGCCGGAGCTGCACAAACTGACCCCGCCTTTGGGTATTTTGCAAGACAGAGGGTTTAAAGTTGCGCTGGTTACCGACGGCCGGATGTCGGGTGCATCGGGTAAAGTGCCCGCTTCCATCCACATGAGTCCCGAAGCCCTGCTCGGCGGCGGTATCGGCAAAATCCGCACCGGCGATATGATTCGTTTCGATTCGTTTACCGGCGAATTAAACGCCCTTGTTGACGAGAAAGAATGGGCGGCACGCGAAATCCCCGAGCCCGATTTAAGTAAAAATACCCACGGCATCGGTCGCGAACTGTTTGCAGGCTTCCGCAGCATCTCCAGCAGCGCGGAAACCGGCGCCATGAGCTTCGGCGGTGATTTTGCCTAAGGCTAACAGATAGCTGGCCGGCAAAGCCTGTCTGAAAACGATTCAGACAGGCTTTGCCAATATACATGCACTTTCTTCGTCTAAGTTAATATTTTGATTATCAATAGTTTTGTTCCGAGTTGCAATACAGTGCGATAATCTGATCTCCATTTTCTCATTCGATAAAGAACAGACCGATGAAAACAGCCTTCTTGCTTATTCCCGTTGTAATACTTTCCGCCTGCGCCAGCTTGAGTAACACTCAATTTACTGGCGAGAGTGCCTCTTACAACAACGACAATATTTTACGCAACGATGTCTTCGCAGCCATCAAACGCAACGAAAACCTGGCTTTTCAGTGCCGCAAAATCAACTCGGTCAATGCCGTTATCAATGGCGCCAGCCGACCTAACGGGCTGTTATATGTAACCGAAACATGGACGGTACAGGCATGCGGCAAAATCCATGCTTATGATGTTACGCTGCGTCAAGACGCCAAAAACGAAACAGATTTCGGGGTGTCTTTTAAGCCATAGGAAAAACCGTTGTTGATTCGACCCAATCCCATTTAATAGCTTGAACCCTAAAAATACCAGCCTAAGCTACATGGCCGATGGAATCAAAATCTTAAATCTGATTTGTCTTGATTCAAATTAAATTACATCGGTTTATATTTGTATTAAAATTACACTTTGTACCCATCGAAGGAAACTGAACTATGAACGCACGCGAAATTCTGAGTGCCGGTGCCGTTGTGCCGGTGATGGCGATTGAAGATTTGTCTACCGCCGTCGATTTAGCACACGCCCTTGTGGCCGGCGGCATCCCCACTTTGGAAATCACTTTGCGCACACCTGTCGGCATTGATGCCATCAGATTGATTAAAAAAGAAGTGCCCGGCGCCATTGTTGGTGCGGGTACGGTCATCAACAGCGAACAGCTTAAAGCCGTAGCCGATGCGGGCGCGGTATTCGCCATCAGCCCGGGGCTAAACAGCCATTTTGCCAAAGCCGCCGAGCAAAGCGACATCACCGTTATCCCCGGCGTGGCCACCCCGGGTGAATTAATGCTGGCGCTGGAGCATGGCATCGACACCCTGAAACTCTTTCCCGCCGAAGTGGTTGGCGGGCGCGAAATGCTCAAAGCGCTAAACGGCCCGTTTCCGCAAGTGAAATTCTGTCCGACAGGCGGCATCAGCCTCGAAACCGCACCGGAATATCTGAAACTACCCAACGTATTGTGTGTCGGCGGCTCTTGGCTGACACCTAAAGCTGCCGTGGCTGCCAAAGATTGGGCAACCATCACTCAACTGGCAAAAGAAGCCTCCGCCTTGCGCAAATAAAGCAGACGCAGCCCGAGTACACAAATGCCTGTCTGAAACCATTTCAGACAGGCATTTCTTGCCAAGCAATAGCCGACCCATCTCATTTACCTGTAAAATCCACCGGCAATCGTCATTCCAAGCCCTTCATGAAACACGCCAAAAAGCTCATCGCCAGCCTATTTATCACATCCGCCCTTGCCTATTTCCTTATGCCAGACACCTATCCCGCCTACCCGACCAGCGACCATTACAATCCCCAAACCGGTTTGTTTTACAATCCCGAGCCGCAGCGTCCGGTAAAAGATGTAGCCAGTGCCATGTGGCGCATGCTGACAGACAAAGCCTCCACCCGCCCGCCTGAAACTTTGCCTATGGTTAAACCCGATTGGTCGGCTTTTTTGGCCGCCGGCGCAAAAAGCCGTTTTATCTGGTTCGGCCATTCCACTTTACTCATGCGCATCGGCAATCAAACCGTTATCACCGATCCCGTTTTCGGTAAATACGCTTCGCCCGTGCCCATTATGATGCGCCGCTTCCAAGCGCCGCCTGCCGGCCTTAACGAGCTGCCGCCGTTAGATGCGGTGCTTATTTCGCATAATCACTATGATCATTTGGAAAAATCGACCGTCAAATATCTGGCTGCAAAAAACAATCATTTCATCGTATCCCTCGGCTTGGGCGTGTTGCTGGAAAAATGGGGCGTGCCCCGTTCGCGCATTACCGAGCTTGACTGGTGGCAAAGCACCGAGCGCAACGGCATCATCTACACTGCCGTTCCCGCACGCCATGATTCCGGCCGCGGCCTAAACGACCGCCATAAAACCCTGTGGTCGGGCTTCGTTATCGAGCACGACCAAGAGCGTTTTTATTACAGCGCCGATTCTTCCTACGGCAAACATTTCGACGCCATTGCCGCCCGTTTCAGCCCGGTCGACATTGCCTTTGTCGAAAACGGCCAATACAACGAGCGCTGGCCGGATAATCATATGTTCCCCGAACAAACGGTGGAAGTGGCCGCCAAATTCAAGCCCAAGCGGTTTATGCCGATTCATTGGGGTGCCTACCCGCTGGCTTTGCACTCGTGGAACGAACCCGTATTACGTAGCATTCCGCTTGCCCGCAAACTCGGGCTCAATCCGTTAACACCGCTGCAAGGGCAAATATTCGACACAGATACAGCAACGGAAGATTGGTTTGCCAAGCCTTAAAACCAAAATGCCTGTCTGAAAACATTCAGACAGGCATTTTTTCAGACAGGCATTAAAGGTAAACCACTTCCCCCGTACGGCCCTTGCTTTCGTGGCTTGCCCAGTAAACGAAATCCGGCATGATGTCAGCGATATTCTTGCGTTCGCCGGAAGATTCGCCCGGGTGAGTTTTAATCCGTTGCGGCGAATTAACCGCACCGGGCACCAATACATTGGCTCGCAGATGAGGGAAACGCTCCCATTCGTCGGCCGCAACCCGGCAAAGATAATTGAGCGCGGCTTTCGATGCGCCGAAGCCGCCCCAATAGGCCTGAGGCTTCTCGCCATGACTTTCGCCGACAAAAATCACCGAAGCATCCGACGACGCCTTCAACAAAGGCAAAAAGGCACGGGTCAAACCCATAGGCGCAACCGTATTAATGCGGTATTGGTTGACCCATTCGGCTACGGTCTGGAAATCCAAAGGCGAGAGCGCATAAAAATAGCTGGCGCAATGCACAATGCCGTCGAGCCGATTGCCGGTTGCTTCCGCAATGGTATGAGCCAGATTGTCAAACTCTTTTTCTTCCGCAGTCATCAGGTCGAAACATACGGCAAACGGCTCCGGCCCGCCTGCCGCAACGATTTCATCATAAATTTTTTCCATTTTCTTCTGATGGCGCGCCACCAAAATCACGGTTGCGCCCTCCGCGGCAAACGCTTTCGCCACCTCGGCTCCGATTCCTTGCGAAGCGCCGCTAATCAGAATGTTTTTGCCTTCAAGTTTGTTGCCCATATCGGTTCCTTAATTTTCTATCAATCTTCCGGCCAAACCGGCTTTCATCGTTCAAACCGGTTCAGCACTAGCGCAGCCGCCTGTTGCCCGCTCCGCACCGCGGCTTCAAGCGTAGCGGGATAACGCGGATGCAAATAATCGCCCGCCGGAAAAATATTTTTGTGATGCAGCCATGCACAATCCGGACGCACTCGATTAACCGTAGAAGCAACGGTTGCGCGTTTTTCCGTAATGACCCGCGCCTCCTGCGGCCTCGGCAAATGCGGGCAAACCCGCAATACATCCGCATGCACTCGCTCCACCCATTCTTCATGGTTCAAGTTATGGGTTTCCGATACGCTGATAACCGCAGCCACTTCATGTGCATCGCCGCCGAGACGGCCTCTGTCAATCAACCATTGCGCCGTGCCAGAGGCAAAACCCGTCATCGCGGCAGGCAATATTACCGACACGGCATAGCGCAAGTAAACCGTAGTAATCGCATGGTAAGAATAAGATGCCAATGCCTGTCTGAACGCTGCCGGGGTTTCTTCAGGCAAAAGACCCAACGCATGGTAAGGCGCAACCGCCATCACCGCAGCATCAAACACCTCTCCGTTGACGCCCACCTTGTCGTAAGGCAAACATTGCAAGGTCTCCGCCCGTTCGCCCAAGCGCACTTGCACCTGATGCTTTTTCAGACAAGCCATCACAGGCTCAACCAGCAATTCGCCTAAGCCGCACTTAGGCAGCCAATAATCGCCCGCACTTTTCTCCAACCACACGCCGTCACGCAAAACGTGGCAAAGCGTGTTCACACTGGCCTGCTCCAGCGGCGTATTCAAAGCGCCCAATACCAAAGGTTCCCAAAAATCGCTCAGCTGCCGTCGCGATACATTTTGCGCACGCAGCCACGGAGCTACGGCCGTATCAGGTGCTTCCGGCGCACGCTTTTGCAAGGCAGACATCTGGCCGAGCAAACCCAGTTTATCCGACAAGCTGATGTTTTTCGCCCGCAATACAGCCGTTAAAATATGCAGCGGCGCAGGTAATATGCCTGTCTGAAAACGCATGCCGTCGGCCAGATACCATTGCAGCGGCAAGCGTAAAAAAGCCTGCTCGGGCTTAACGCCGGCATGCTCCAACAGCGTACGCACGCCATGATAGGCGCCAATCAAAATATGCTGCCCGTTGTCTAAAAAGCTGAAGCCGCCTTTTTCAGCATTAAGCGTGCGGGCACGGCCACCGGCGGTTTTGCCCGCTTCAAACAGGGTCAATTCAGCCTTGCCGCATAGCCCCATCGCCGCAGCCAATCCGCTCCAGCCCGCGCCGATAACGGCGATTTTCGGTTTGTAGGTAGTTTTCATGGCCTGAATCCGAACAACCAAGTTTTCAAAGCAATGCGTTTTTTACGCGGCCCGGGAATGGTAATTTTATATTTCAATACGTTCTGCGCCCCGTCTCGCTCGATTTCGAGCAGCAAGGCATGGTAAATGGCAGCCATCACCAGACCCGCTTTCTGGTTTTTCTTATCCTGCGGTGGCAACGCGCTTATCGCCTCCCGATAAACCTGCTTCGCGCGATCTATCTGAAAAGCCATCAGCGTCTTAAATTCCGGCACCGCTTCACCCCGCATAATGGCTGCGACGGGCACATTGAACTGCTGTAATTCAGCGATGGGCAGATAAATCCTGCCGCGGCGAGCGTCTTCACCCACATCGCGGATGATATTGGTCAATTGCAGCGCCAGCCCGGTTTTATCGGCATAATCCAAAGTTTGCGGCTGGGTAAAGCCGAGAATCCGGGCAATCAGCCGCCCTACCACGCCCGCTACACGGTGGCAATAAAGCTTGAGCGTCTCAAAATCCTGATAACGCGCCTGAGTCAAATCCATCTGCATGCCGTTTACGATTTCTTCCAACTCTTCCTGCGGCAAAGCAAACTCATGCACAATGGTTTGCAAGGCCTGATTTACCGGATGCTCCGGCAGCCTGTCTGAAAATACCGTGGCTAAATCTACGCGCCACCAATTCAGCGTTGTTTGCGCCACATTGGCATCGGAGCAATCGTCAACCGCATCATCCAGCTCACGGCAAAACGCATACAGCACGGTCATCGCCTCGCGCTGCTTTTGCGGCAGGAAACGAAATCCGGCCAGAAAACTGGAGCCGCTTTCGGCGGCTTTAAGTGTGCAATATTCTATCGGTTGCATAATCGCTCGAACACAATCAAATCAGAATGGGTTTAACAACAACCATTCTACTTCAGGCCATGCGACGAATGAGGGTTGCTCGGCGGAATGTAATCCGCGCTTTTCACTTCCACATTAACCGTCAACGGCTTGGCATGTTGGAATTTTAGCTTCAAAGGAAAGGTGCTTCCCGCTTGCAAGGTTTTCTTCAACCCCATCAGCATAACATGGTAACCCCCGGGCATCAGCATCACTGCCTCGCCCTGCTTCAAAGGCAAACCGCCTTTAATCGGCTGCATTCTCATCAAATCGCCTATTCTGACATGCTCATGAATTTCCGCTCTTTCAGCCACTGGAGAAGATGCGCTTAACAGCATATCGTCTTGCTTGCCTTGATTTTTCAAAATCAGAAACGCACCGCCATTACGCACACCTTCCACCGTCGGCCTCGCCCAAGCTTGTTCTGCATCGATACCCCCCGCCAGAGCACTGCAACACGCCCCCATAACCATCAAACCCAATAAGGTTTTTTTCATTTTTGCTCCTTAAAACAGATTCAACCCATATTCGCGCCACAATGCCATCGCCCATAATCCGACCAACATCAGCAAAGCCATACATTGAGCGGCCGAGCCGACGTCTTTTGCCCGTTTGGCCAAAGGATGTTGCGCCAAAGAAGTATGGTCCACCGCCGCTTCCAAGCCTGTATTAAGCAGCTCGATAATCAGCGTGATACACGAAGCCATGAACAGCATCATGCGGGTCGCCGGGCCGAATGGCAAAAAAATCAGTAACGCAAACAAAGCCGCATTCAAATAAACCAACTGCCGGAAGCCTTGTTCCTCCATAGCCGCCGCAAACCCGCTGATAGAATAACGGGTTGCATTGAGCATGCGCCTGATGCCGGTTTTCCCTTTAACTTCTTCAGCATAACTCGGCTTTTGAACCGGTTTTTCCATAATTTTCCCGAAGGTTCATACATAACCAATGCCTGTCTGAAACGACAGTATGCGTTTTCAGACAGGCATTCTGCTTTTAATTCGAAGCGTGCGATTCTACCGCATCGATAAATGCCGCGGCGACATTCCAGTTTTTCTGCTTCGTGATTTCCTGAAAACCGGTCGGGCTGGTCACGTTAACCTCGGTCAGATAATCGCCAATCACATCCAGCCCCGCCAACAAAATGCCGCGCTTTTTCAATTCAGGCGCCAACGTTTCCGCAATTTCACGATCTCGATCGCTCAACTCCTGCGCCACGCCGCGTCCGCCGGCCGCCAGATTGCCGCGCGTTTCGCCTTGCTGCGGAATCCTCGCCAAAGCATAGGGCACAACTTCGCCATCAATCACCAGCACACGTTTATCGCCTTTAACAATATCCGGAATGTAACGTTGCGCCATAATCGTACGCGTTTCAAGCTGCATCAAAGTTTCCAAAATGCTACCTATATTCGGGTCTTGCTGAGTCAAGCGGAAAATCCCCATTCCCCCCATACCATCAAGCGGCTTCACAATAATATCGCCATGCTCAGCCAGAAAATCACGCACATCCTGAGCACGAGTCGTCACAATAGTAGGCGAAATAAATTGGCTGAAATTCAAAATCGCCAATTTCTCATTGAAATCACGCATGGCCTGCCCACTATTGAATACCTTCGCCCCATTCGCCTCGGCTAAGGTAAGCAGTTGAGTAGCATAAAGATATTGCATATCAAATGGCGGATCAGTACGCATCACGACCGCATCAAAATCCGTCAGTGCCGTTACAGAACCCGATCCTGCTTTAAACCACGCATGATCATCATCATTTTTCGCGCTGATAAAATCAAACGGCGCCGCCGCCGCCACAACCCGCCCGTCTTTAACCGCCAAACTACCTGCCAACGTATGGAAAAGCCGATGCCCGCGTGCAGCAGCTTCACGCATCATCGCGTAAGTCGTATCTTTATAAGTTTTAAAACCCGCCATCGGGTCGGCAATAAACAGAATATTCATTTTGATTCCTAATAAGCGCTCGGCTTAAAATGGCTTGTAATAGGCCAGATACACAATAACCGCAATACAAGATACCCCCATCACATAGCCGGCAATCGATTTGAAAGAACGTGAAGGTGCCCGCATGGCCGCCGCACCGCAAAAAATATACAGCACGACCAAAATCAGCTTCACGCCTAGCCAGTTGGCATTACCGAAAGGCACCCATTTTGCAGTTGTCATCGCCCACAAACCCGTGAACAACAACAAAGTATCATTAATATGCGGAAGAATTTTTAAAACCGATGGTAGTGGTTTACTCGGACGCGCCACACGCAAACCATAACGCAAATTAAACAATAAGATGGTAATAACCACAAATGTAATATGCGCATGTTTAATAACGAGAAAAGGCATAGTGGTTTCTATATTTTATTTTCAGACAGGCATTATTGTAACCCAACTGCCCCTCTCCTTCTATGCAGGCTTACGCTTCCAAGTCAAATAATCACTATGCTACCTTTTATCAATCATCACATTACCGATACATTGCAGGAAACCAGCCCAAGTATAAAAAACAGCCTCTATAAAATAAATAGTTTATTCAATAATAAGTTGCCTACCTCGGCCCTCTCTCAAAAACAGCTCGCACACAAATCGATGATAAACGTTTGTTTTTAAAAAATACTAAAAACAAAACCCCTTTGCCTATTCGGGCAAAGGGGTTATTCAAACTAATCTACGGATTAACCTAACACTTCAACGTGTTTTTCCAAAACGGTTTCCAGTGTTTGTCCGCTGGAAATACCCGTAAAGGTAATGCTGTTGTTATAAGTCGTACCGTCTGTTCCGACACCGGTAAAGCTCAAGGTGCTGGTGGCATCATCCCATGTGGCATTCTTCAGCTGGTCTACGCTAACCAAGTCAGCAAACACAACTTTATCATGGCCTTCTGAGAAATCAGTAATTACGTCTTTGCCGCTGTTACTGTTGGCCAAGAATACAAACTTATCGGCACCTTCGCCGCCGGTCAGCGTATCGTTACCGGCACCGCCGATCAAGACGTCATCACCATTACCACCGTTCAAGACATCGTTACCACCATCCACACGGTTATCCAGCAACTCGCTCCAATGAGATTTCAGATACTCGGTTTCTTGCGCATTGGTCGGTTCCACCCCGGAGTTCTCACTCCATTTGATGAACTGATGCAACGCTTCAGAACCCATACCATTGTGGTTGCTATTGGTGTAAACGGAAGACGTATCACCGTCGGTCCAAGTCAAGTGGTCGGTATTAATCGTATCACCAAAGATAATGTCATTACCATTACCGCCTGACAAATGATCATCGGCAACCGGGCTCAAGACTTTGCTTTCGCTACCGCCTTTCAATGCCGCATCCAGTTCGTTCGGGTTGCTGACAATCGTAGATTCGCCGGCCAATCCGTCGTAAACCACTTTACCAAAGCGAGGTGCGTTGTAGCTGTACTCTGAATCGGTTATCGGGTGGCTGGAAGTATTGTCAAAGAAATCCAACGCACTTTGGTTAACGCCTTTAGAGAAGCCAATCGCATGAACGTCAGATACTTTGCTCAATGCAGTAAAGCTGTTCTGAGCCGCATCAATCGTCGTTTGAGTAACATAAGCACCATAAGGCGTTACCGTACCATTCGGACCGTAAGACGTAGGTTCACCGTCCGTCAAGAAATAAGTTACATTCTGATAACCTTTGCTTGACGTGCTGCTGAGCCAATCGGCCACATCATGGAATGCGTCATCATAGTTCGTTGTACCTTCCAAACGATTTCCAACTTGCAGGCTGTTAATTCTGTTGATTAATTGATCAACGTTATCAGGCCTTAAATCATCAATGTCAATCTTCAAGCTGGTTGTGTGATTGAAAGCAAACAATGCTACGCTTACTTTACCATCGTGATTTGCCAAATCGTTTGCCAATTTCAACAACGATTGCTTAGCCATGTTCAGATATGTTGTTCCGTTAGAAGTACGGTAGTACTGCATACTATTGGAAATATCCAGCAGAATAGCAACGTTGTAGTTGGTTCCCGGAGTGATAATTGTAGTTGAACCACCTTTATCGCCAATCAGCACATCATCACCGCTACCTGAATTAATGGTATCCGGATCATTGTTACCAATGATGGATTTATCGCTGTCTTTACCATTAATCGTAATAGACAAGGTAGCCGTGCTGCTGTCTCCATCAGCATCTTTCACTGTATAGGTGAATTTATCGGTTAAGGTTTGCCCATCATTCAATGCTTTAACAGCCGCATTATTACCATCCAAAGCGTATTTGTAAGTACCGTCAGCATTCAACGTCAACTCACCATATTTACCATGAGTATCAGATGCACCGACTGTTATCGGAGTATCGGCATTCAACTTATCATTGCTCAATACATTACCACTTACAGAAGCGTCAGTCTCCCCAATAGCATTGGTGTCATTGGTGGCTACCGGAGCAGTATCCGTAATCGTCACATTCAGAGCAGCGTTAGTAGTGTTACCCGCAGCATCTTTCACAACGACATTGAAATGGTCAACAACCGAATTGTCTCCTTTACTATGATCTTTAGCCGTACCGTTTTCTGTATATTGATAAGTTACCGTACCTGTTTCAGTATTAACACCGGTAATTTTCAAAGTACCTTTATCTGTTTTAATTTCAACAGGATGGTTGGCACTGGCTTTAGAAACATCTACACCGCCAACGGTAATAGAGCCAATTTTTGACACATCGGTCACTTTAATTGTGCCGTTAACCGTCGCCGAGCTTGCCTCTTGAACGCTGATACCATTTGCAGTAACTGATGGCGCAGTCGTATCAATCGAGCCGTCGTCATTAGCCTTACCTTCATTACCAGCAGGGTCCTTAACGGAAACACCTGCTTTATACGGGCCTTCCGGTATCGCTTTCGGTACATCTACAGAGTACTTGCCACCATCTTTAACGGTAGTCGTCACCACTTGGGTTGCACCGTTTTTATCGGTAACCGTTACAGTTACTACCGAACCTTTAGGTGCATCGGTTGTACCGGTGATGGTCGGCGTGGTGTCGTTGGTGTTGTCCGGTGCATCTACCGTAATCTTCGGCGCAGTCGTGTCGATCGAACCCGGATCGCTTGCTTTGCCTTCGTTACCAGCCGGATCCTTAACGGAAACACCCGCTGTGTACGGACCTTCCGGCAATGCGTTCGGTACGTCAACCGAGTAGGTGCCACCTTCTTTAACAGTGGTGGTCACTACTTGGGTTTCGCCGTTTTTGTCGGTAACCGTTACGGTTACCACCGAATCTTTCGGTGCGTCGGTTGTACCGGTGATGGTCGGTGTGGTGTCGTTGGTGTTGTCCGGTGCGTCTACCGTGATCTTCGGTGCAGTCGTGTCGATTGAACCCGGATCGCTGGCTTTGCCTTCGTTACCGGCCGGATCTTTCACCGATGCGTCGGCTTTGTAGGTGCCTTCCGGCAATGCTTTCGGTACGTCAACCGAGTAGGTACCGCCTTCTTTAACGGTAGTGGTCACTACTTGGGTTTCGCCGTTTTTGTCGGTAACCGTTACAGTCACGACCGAACCTTTAGGTGCGTCGGTTGTACCGGTGATGGTCGGCGTGGTGTCGTTGGTGTTGTCCGGTGCGTCTACCGTGATCTTCGGTGCAGTCGTGTCGATTGAACCCGGATCGCTGGCTTTGCCTTCGTTACCGGCCGGATCTTTCACCGATGCGTCGGCTTTGTAAGTACCTTCCGGCAATGCTTTCGGTACGTCAACCGAGTAGGTACCGCCGTCTTTAACAGTGGTGGTCACTACTTGGGTTTCGCCGTTTTTGTCGGTAACCGTTACAGTCACGACCGAACCTTTAGGTGCGTCGGTTGTACCGGTGATGGTCGGCGTGGTGTCGTTGGTGTTGTCCGGTGCGTCTACCGTGATCTTCGGTGCAGTCGTGTCGATTGAACCCGGATCGCTGGCTTTGCCTTCGTTACCGGCCGGATCTTTCACCGATGCGTCGGCTTTGTAGGTGCCTTCCGGCAATGCTTTCGGTACGTCAACCGAGTAGGTACCGCCTTCTTTAACGGTAGTGGTCACTACTTGGGTTTCGCCGTTTTTGTCGGTAACCGTTACGGTTACCACCGAACCTTTCGGTGCATCGGTTGTACCGGTGATGGTCGGCGTGGTGTCGTTGGTGTTGTCCGGTGCATCTACTGTGATCTTCGGTGCAGTCGTGTCGATTGAGCCCGGATCGCTAGCTTTGCCTTCGTTACCGGCCGGATCTTTCACCGATGCGTCGGCTTTGTAAGTACCTTCCGGCAATGCTTTCGGTACGTCAACCGAGTAGGTACCGCCGTCTTTAACAGTGGTGGTCACTACTTGGGTTTCGCCGTTTTTGTCGGTAACCGTTACGGTTACCACCGAATCTTTCGGTGCGTCGGTTGTACCGGTGATGGTCGGTGTGGTGTCGTTGGTGTTGTCCGGTGCATCTACCGTAATCTTCGGCGCAGTCGTGTCGATTGAACCCGGATCGCTGGCGGTGGCATCATTACCATCTTTATCTTTTACCGATGCGTCTGCTGTGTAGGTACCTTCCGGCAATGCTTTCGGCACGTCAACCGAGTAGGTGCCGCCTTCTTTAACAGTGGTGGTCACTACTTGGGTTGCACCGTCTTTATCCTTAATCGTTACGGTTACCACCGAATCTTTCGGAGCACTGGTTGTACCAGTGATGGTCGGGGTGGTGTCAGTTGTATTATCTGGTGCGTCTACTGTGATGCCAATAATACTACCGGGGTCTGTCGCTTCTGCCGTGTCATTGGGAGAAAGCTTGTCTGAAACTGTTGCTTTAACAGTGTAATCACCGCTTGCCAATTGAGTTGTAGGCTCAACAGAATAAGTACCATCGGCTTTAACCGTTGTGGTTAACGTTTGAGTTGCACCAGCACTGTCTGTTACCAATAAAGTAACGGTACTGCCTTCGGCAGCGTTGGTTGTACCGGTAATAGTCGGAGTAGTATCTGCAGTCTGATCGGGGGCGGATACAGTAATTTTTAATGCATCTTCAGCATCATCGTCATTATTCTTTGCCGCAGCGGCAGCCAAACCGCCCACAGGCAAAGCGGCTAAGGCCCATAACGGATTAGGCACCCACACAGCGCTGGCTACAATCTCGCCACCCAAAGCCTGGCCGGCTGCTACTTCATCAGCCAACATGGTAACGGCTTCTTCCTGAAGCGTACTTTCAGGAATATAAGGATACATATTGCCGTTTTCATGAAGACCAACTAAAAGATTGTCCGCACCGTTATTGTTATAGAATCCTTCAATAACTAAATCCGGATTATCAATATTGGTTCCTTCAAACGCAATTTCCAAATTATCACCAACACGTTTGGTCATGATATTTTCAGGGCCAAATGAGGTTGCATCGTCAATAAACTGATAATTGACATTTTCTTGCGCAGGAATTCGAACCGGCGTGCCAGTAGCTGTTTTTAACTGGACCGTTTCTACTGTTGATTTAGCATCATTTATGTTAAGCGTAATGTTTTTAGACATAGTTTTTCACCTTGACTGTTAGTTGTTTTTTTCACCGTGAAGAATAATCTCCACACGACGGTTCGGTTGGTCACATGCCTGACGGGCAGCCGCATCTTTCGGATGTTTTGCTCGACAATCTGACACGACAAGATCGTTTTCACCTCGCCCTTCCGGTGTAATTAGATTTGCATCCAAACCACTTCCGGATAGAGCCTCTTTAACTGTTTTGGCCCGAGCCAAAGACAGTTTATTGTTATACTGATCGTTACCTTCAGGATCAGTATAGCCAATCACTTGAATACCGCTTATCCGACTAGGATTATTTTTAATATCCTCAGATACAGCAGCGATTTCTTGCTTACCTTTAGGCAGCATATCTTTATAGCTTGAACGGTTGAATTTGAACAACGCAGACGCTTGCAATGTATATTTCTTCAACACGCTCGAACATTGAGCTGCAGTTTGCACGCGCGACAGCGTATGATGTTGGCTGAGCACACCTTTCATTTCTTGCTCCGCCTGCTCCGGCGTTACCGCTTGTAAAGCTGGGCGCCCATTCTCACCTTGGATAATCTTAAAGAATGAAACTGCAGCCTCAGGTAAATTGTAGTAATCTCCCGAGTTGGCTTTTGCGTTATAAGCCGCATCACGGTTAGCAAATTCAGCAAAGAAGCGTTGATTTTGAGCACATACGGTTTCTTGGCGATATGCATTAGGCTGCAAAGAACCTAAATATTGACCGTTTACATAAATGTTAACTGTCGGGCCGTTAATGGCATCAGCTTGACGATAGAAAACAACGGAAGATTTATCGTCCGGCACACTAGTGCTGTATGCTGTGCTGGTTGTATCAGTCCAAACCTCGCGAGCGGTATTTTTATAAGTACAGCCCGCAGCCAAAAACGGCAACAAAACCAACCACATTTTCTTATGCTGAATCATTATCGAACCTCCATAAATTTAAGCGCTTTCCCACACTGAAAATAATATGCACCTAAATTCCGTAATCGTTAAAAAATAAAAACCTTTGAATTCAAATACAGCCACAACTTTTCATCATTGGTTCAAGCCAAGCAAATTTACTTAAAACTCAAAGACGTAAAGCGGCATTTAAGATAATTTAATGATATTAAACAATAAAGCGACTATCTTTGCGCCCAGCAACAACAAGTGGCTTTTATGCCAGACGGAAGGTATTATATCAAATAAAATTCATTATGAATATTTTATTGTCATTTTTGCATAGTTCATATTGTTATTATATTTTTATACTTAAAAATCAAATAAATAAGAAATGCAGCGCTTTACCAAAATATCATAGCTATTATCCCAGCCATGCTCAAAACATACTGATTTACATAGAGTCGCATTTTTAATACACACTTGATTAAAATCTTATCCTAATTAAACTTTGTTAAGATTAACACTCTAACCCCAACCGATTCGGCTAAAATCCAACTAAGATTTAAACCGTTTAACTCAACACACACCACCATGCGCCTTACCCATATCAAACTTACCGGCTTCAAATCGTTTACCGACCCTACCACTATCCACATCCCTGGCCAACTGGTTGCCGTGATCGGCCCTAACGGCTGTGGTAAATCCAATGTTATCGATGCAGTACGCTGGGTGCTGGGTGAAGCATCGGCCAAACAACTGCGCGGTGAAAGCATGCAAGACGTGATTTTCAACGGTGCAGCCACCCGCAGGCCGGCGCCACGTGCGATGGTGGAATTGGTTTTCAACAACACCGACCAATCGCTGCAAGGCCCTTGGGGGAAATATGCAGAGGTCAGCATCAAACGACAGATTACCCGCCAAGGCGAATCCACTTACTATATCAACAATCAAGTTGTTCGCCGGCGCGACATCACGGATTTATTTCTGGGCACCGGCGTAGGTGCGCGTGGCTACGCTGTTATCGAACAAGGCATGATTTCTCGAATTATCGAAGCAAGGCCGGAAGAATTGCGTGCTTATATCGAAGAAGCTGCCGGCGTATCAAAATACAAAGAACGCCGCAAAGAAACCGAAAATCGTTTGAAAGATACCCGCGAACATCTACAACGCCTGTCCGATTTGCAGTCCGAGCTTAGCCGCCAAGTGGAAAAGCTGGAAAAACAAGCCGAGACGGCAGCACGCTACCGCACACTGACCGAGCAACTCACCAAACAGCAAGATTTACTCGACTACACCCATTGGCAACAATCGCTTGCTGCGGCTGACAAGGCAACCGAGCAACATCAGATTTCTTTACAAAAGCAAGACGAACTCTCAGCACAAAACCGAGCTACAGGCGAGGCCTTGCACGCATTGCGCGAAAATGAGCAACAGCAACAACAGCAGGCTCAAGACATCAGCAACCAACGTGCCATGTTGCGCGAACAAATCGCCCGCCTAGAAGAGCAATTACGCTCACAACATAACCTTCAACAAAGAATTCAGCGAGACAAATTGGCCGCACAAGCCCAATTGCAACGCATTCATCAAGAACAGCAAAATATCCGCAGCGAATTGGAAGCTCTGGAAGCCGAATTGGAAGAAAAACAAATCGAGTTATCCGATTGGGCCATGCAAGTAGCTGAGCGCGAAGAAAGCCTGCCTGAACTGGAAGCCGAGCAGCATACGCTTACCGCTGCATTACAAAGCCAGCAAGACGAATTAAACCGCATCAAACGCGAATTGGCACTCAAGCAACAACAACTTGCCCATACCTTGCAAACTCTGCAACAAAACGCATCGCGCCGAGAAAAACTCCATCAGGAAAACCAATCACTCAATCTGCCCGCAGATACAGAAACCGAAGCAGCACAACAACACGCCGCATTATTGCAAGCCCAACACGAACACTATGAGCAACAGTTGCTTGAAAGTGAAGAGCGTCATGCCTGTCTGAAACAAGATTTTCAGACAGGCTCCAATCATTACAACGCTTTATACCAACAACATCTTGGCCTACAAGCCGAACAGCAAGCGCTCGCCACCCTACTAAAAAACAGCAGCCAAACGGAAGATTTCTGGCAGCACCTTCCTCATACTGCCCAAACCGCCTTATGGCAGCACATCAAAGCCCCCGAAAGCTGGCAACACGCCTTGTCCGTCGTACTCGCCGCACGCCTGCACGCCCGCGCCCTACCTCACGATTTTTCCCTGCCCGAACCTTTGCCCGCAGGGCAAGCCGCGTGGTTTCGTTCAGACCTTTCTCCTGCAAAAAAAACACAACCTGCGCAAGCATTAATCAACCAGATACAAGCCGAACCGCCCTATCAAGCCGCCTTAACATACTGGTTGGACGGTATTTTATGCGCTCCGACTTTGGATTACGCCTTGCAGCAACAAGAGCGCCTACAAGCCCACCAGTGCTGGCTGACACCGGAAGGCCACCAAGTCGACCGCATCGGCGTCGTGTTATACGCAGAACACAACGACAACAACCTTATCGAATTGAAAAATCGGTACGACAAATTAACCGAAGAGCTTGAAGCCTTCGCCCCCAAACTAACCAAGGCCGAACAACAATCCAAAGCGGCGGCGGTGGCTCTGGAAAAACATGAAGTGCAACACAAGCAATGGCAAACCCAACACCGTCAACACACCTTACAACTTCAATCTGCCCAAGCTCGGGCAACTGAATTGCTCGCCCGCACCAACCAAGGCCAACTGCGCCGCGAGCACATCGAACAAGAATTGGCACAACTGGAAGAACAACAACTCATCTCAGAGCAAAGCAGCCATACCCTGCAAGACGATATTGCGGAGCTAACCGAAGCCGCGACCGAACTGGAACATCAGCAAACCGGCCTCAACGAACAGCGCCAAACACAACAAAACCAACTGAAACAAGCCCAGCTTGCCCTACTCGAGGCCAACCGCCGCTACGGCGCAGTGGAAGTTGCCGTATATAAGCAGCAACAGCGCAAACAATCGCTGCAGCAACAATTAACTTCGCTCGAGCAACAAACCTTAGATTGGCAGGAGCGCCAATCCGAACTGGCCTTGGCCTACGAAACCGAGCAACAAGACAGCGAACAACGCGAAAAGCTGGAAATTCTGGCCGAACAAGTTGCCACATTAGAAACACAATACCTTGCCGCACAAGAATGCCTGTCTGAAATCCAGCGGCAAGGACGCGAACTGTATGCCAGCCAGCAAACGCTGGCCGCCGCCCTGCCCCAGCTTCAAGCGGCCACCCAAACCGCTCTGCTGCAACAACAAGAAGCGCTGATTAATGCCAAACGCTACCACCAAAATCTTGAAGAGCGGGAAGCCGATTTCGACGCATTAGAACAATTAGCCAAAGAAGCCGGTTCAGATTTAAAAACACTATCGGGCGGCATCCAAAGCCTGACGCAACAAATCGAAGCCCTTGGTGCCGTCAACCTGGCCGCGCTGCAAGAATTGGAAGAAGCGCGCGAACGAGACGGCTATTACCGAAGCCAAAGCGAAGACGTACAGGCCGCCATCGGCTTGCTGGAAGAAGCAATCGGCCAAATTGACAACGAAACCAAACAGCGTTTCAAAGAAACCTTCGATGCAGTCAACGAAAAAATGCAAACCTTCTTCCCAACCCTATTCGGCGGTGGCGAAGCCTCGTTGCAAATGATAGGCGACGATTTGCTGACCGCCGGTGTTTCCATCACCGCAAGGCCGCCCGGTAAGAAAAACAGCACCATCCACCTGTTATCAGGTGGGGAAAAAGCACTGACCGCCATGAGCCTTGTATTCGCCCTATTCAGCCTCAACCCCGCCCCATTCTGCCTTCTGGATGAAGTGGATGCCCCGCTGGACGACGCCAATACCAGCCGTTTCTGCCACCTCGTCAAAGAAATGTCGGCTCAAACCCAATTCCTCTATATTTCCCACAACCGCCTCACAATGGAAATGGCCGAACAACTTATCGGCGTAACAATGCAGGAAAAAGGCGTATCTCGCATCGTGGCAGTAGACATCCAGCAAGCACTAAGCATGGCAGAAGCATGAAGATTTTGCAGACAGGCTTTCCGCTATTATGCATAGTCACGAATGCATTACGAAAATTAGCGCAAAAGCTTGGTCATTAGATTTTATCTGCGTCCCTTTATGTACTACAGAATAAAAAGCCTGTCTGAAAATTTTTCAGACAGGCTTTTTGCTTATGGCCATAAAAATGAAGCTAGAGAAGAACCTGCAGACATTTATCAGCCGGCCTTCTCTATTTACTTACTTAAACCTCCAAATATTCCATAATGCTCTGGGCTGCATCACGGCCTTCGGCGATGGCGGTAACAACTAAATCCGAACCGCGCGTGATGTCGCCTCCGGCAAAAACTTTCTGATTGGCCGTTTGCTGCTTCAAGCTGCCTTCAGAAACGATACGGCCTCTGCTATCCACATTGACACCCACTGAAGCCAACCACGGCATGGCATGGGGGGCGAAACCGAATGCAACGATAACCGCATCGCAAGCAATGATTTCTTCACTGCCTTCAATGATTTCGGCACGGCGGCGGCCGTTGGCATCGGGTTCGCCCATACGGGTTTTTACGATTTTGATACCGACGACTTTACCCGAAGCATCGGTTTTCACTTCCAACGGCTCGGCTTCAATTTCAATCGGCTGAGCATTAAATTGGAAGGCAACACCTTCTTCTTTGGCGTTGGTATATTCTTTTTTACTGCCCGGCATATTGGCTGCATTACGGCGATATACGCAGGTTACCGCTGCCGCTCCTTGGCGCACGGAAGTGCGCACGCAGTCCATTGCTGTATCGCCGCCGCCCAATACGACAACGCGCTTTCCTTGCATGCTGACATAATCCGGTGCGTCAAAATTAAGCAAGTTTTGCGTATTGCCGATTAGGAATGGCAGTGCGGAATACACTCCTTCGGCATCTTCGTTTGGAATATCGGCTTTCATGCCCTGATAGGTTCCGACACCTAAGAACACTGCGTCATACTGGTTAACCAATTCTTCCAATGAAATATCTTTGCCAATATCAACGCCCAGTTTGAATTCAACGCCCATATCGCCGAATACTTTACGACGGCGCACCATCACTTCTTTTTCCAATTTGAACGAAGGAATGCCGAATGTCAGCAAACCACCGATTTCCGGCTGGCGCTCGTAAACGGTAACGTCCACGCCGTTGCGCGTCAGCACATCGGCACAACCCAAACCTGCAGGGCCTGCGCCGATAACCGCTACTTTCTTGCCGGTTTTCGGCACTTCGCCCACTTTGGGCTGCCAACCCATTTCAAAGGCTTTTTCAGTAATGTATTTTTCTACATTGCCGATGGTTACCGCACCAAATTCAGCGTTTAAGGTGCAATCGCCCTCGCATAAACGGTCTTGCGGACACACACGACCGCACACTTCAGGCAGGCTATTGGTTGAGTGTGCCAGCTCTGCCGCTTCGATAATGCGACCTTCGTTAGCCAATCTCAGCCAATTGGGAATGTTATTGTGCAACGGGCATTTATTTTGGCAATACGGGTTACCGCATGCCAAGCAACGGTCGGCTTGCGATTGCGCTTGTGTATCGGTAAATGCCTGATAAATCTCGACAAACGCTGTTTTCCGTGTATTCAAAGGAATTTTCGGCGGATCAACACGCGGCAGGTCGATAAATTGATATACATTTTCGCGGGACATGGTTTGTTCCTTGGATTTCTAATATTCTTTTGAGTTGCCGCCTGAAATTCCCTTTTCAGACAGGCATTTTGTTTTCTCGTTTACTTTTTAAACGGCCTTATCATGTCTGTCTGAAGCCCATTGTTTGAATCTCCAACTTCTTCATCACACCCATTCTCTCAAGAACAAACTGGCAATTATGAAAAACTTAGTTCCAAGCTTTTTTTCAGACAGGCTTTGGTATCAGGCCGTTACTTCTCGCAGCTCCATCACAGTACGAGGTTTATGACCCAACAAAGCATTGACATCGTTAGCTTTCGGTTTCACCAACACAAACTTGCCGACATAGTTTTCCCAGTTGGACAAAATTTGTTCGCCGATATGGCTGCGGGTCAATTCAACATGACGGGCAATCAGGCCGCGCAGATGCTCTTGATGAGTAGGCAGTTCGGCAATACCGAGGCCCTCAACCATTTCAGGGTTAATGCGGTTTCTAAAATGGCCGTCTGTATCCAATACATAAGCGAAGCCGCCTGTCATACCGGCACCGAAGTTAATACCGGTTTTACCAAGTACGGTAACCACGCCTCCGGTCATATATTCGCAGCCATTGTCGCCAATGCCTTCCACTACCGCCAATGCGCCTGAATTACGTACGCCGAAACGCTCGCCGGCACGACCTGAGGCAAAAAGCTCGCCGCCCGTAGCACCATAAAGGCAAGTATTGCCGGCAATGGCCGCATCTTCGGCTTTAAAGGCAACGCCGTTGTGCGGTTTGATAACGATGCGACCGCCCGCCATGCCTTTACCAACGTAGTCATTCGCATCGCCGGTTAAATCAAGATTCACGCCGCCGGCCAGCCACACGCCAAGGCTTTGGCCTGCGGTGCCATTCAGGCTGATATTGAATTCTTGTCCCATGCGGCCGCGATTGCCATATTGCTTAGCGATAATGCCGGACAGAGTCGCGCCGACGCTACGGTCAAGGTTGCTGATATCAAAGCTTAAATCGGCTCCGCTGCCGCTTTCCAGCGCAGTCTGAACTTCGTTGACGATTTCGGCATTCAAACGGCCTTTGTCGAACGGCGCGTTATTTTGCGTGCAATGGCGTGCGCTGCCATCGGGTACTTTGGGCGAATACAACAGTTTTTCCAAATCAAGACCGCGTTGTTTGGCGGTTTTGCCTTCGATGATGCCGAGCAGTTCGGTGCGGCCGATAAGGTCGGTTAATTTTTCCACACCGAGAGACGCCATAATTTCGCGTACATCTCGAGCGATAAAGCGGAAGTAATTCATGGCTTTTTCAGCATCGCCGTGGAAATGCTTGCCTCGCAACGTGTCGTCTTGGGTTGCAATGCCGGTAGCGCAGTTATTCAAGTGGCAAATACGCAGATAGCGACAACCGAGCGCGACCATCGGGCCGGTACCAAAACCGAAACTTTCCGCACCGAGAATGGCGGCTTTAACAATGTCCAAACCGGTTTTCAAACCGCCGTCAACTTGCAGGCGCACTTTGTGGCGCAGATTGTTTTCCACCAAAGCCTGTTGCGCTTCGGCCAAACCGAGCTCCCAAGGTGAACCGCAGTATTTCACGCTGGAAAGAGGCGAAGCACCGGTACCGCCGTCGTAGCCGGCAATGGTAATCAGATCGGCATAGGCCTTGGCCACGCCGGTGGCGATGGTACCGACACCGGGCAGTGAAACCAGTTTTACCGAAATCAGCGCTTTGGGATTGATTTGTTTCAAATCGAAAATCAGCTGAGCCAAGTCTTCGATGGAATAAATATCATGGTGCGGCGGTGGAGAAATCAGCGTTGAGCCGGGCACGGCATAACGCAGCTGGGCGATATACGGAGTCACTTTGTCGCCCGGCAATTGCCCGCCTTCCCCCGGTTTCGCACCTTGAGCCACTTTAATCTGAATGACGTCGGCACTCATCAGGTAAGCAGGCGTTACACCGAAACGGCCGGATGCAACCTGTTTAATACGCGATACTTTTTCTGTGCCGTAACGTTTCGGATCTTCGCCGCCTTCGCCAGAATTAGAATAGCCACCCAAGCGGTTCATCGCCATGGCCAGTGATTCGTGCGCCTCGGGGCTGAGCGCGCCGATAGACATCGCGGCACTGTCAAAGCGTTTGAACAGATTTTCAGCCGGTTCTACACGTTCGATTTCAATCGGCGAGCAATTCTCGGTTTTCAGATGCAGCATGTCGCGGATAGTGGTTACCGGGCGATTGTTGACCGCATCGCGATAACGCAAGTAGTAGCCATAATCGCCGCTATTGACCGCAGCTTGGATATTGTTGACCACCTCGGGGTTGTAAGCATGGTATTCGCCTTGCGGTTTGAATTTGAGCAAACCGCCGGCATCGATATCTTGGCTGTGTCGCCATGCGCGTTTACGAGTGGAGGAAATCTGTTCGTGCAAATCAGCAAACGAAGCGCCTTCCACACGACTGGTAATGCCGGGGAAGCACAAATCGGTAATTTCGCTACTCATGCCGACCAGCTCGAATAAACGGGCACAACGGTAGGAAGACACGCAAGAAATGCCCATCTTCGACATGATTTTGTAGAGGCCTTTATTAATACCGTTACGGAAATTGGCCATCACCACGCGCAAAGGTTTGGTAACTGCGCCTACGTTTACCATATGCGCAAGGCTCTCGTATGCCAAATACGGATAAATAGCCGTTGCACCCAAGCCTATTAATACGGCGAAATGATGCGGGTTACGCGCCTCGGCCGTTTCTACGATGATATTTGCATCGCAACGGATGTTTTTCGCAACCAGCCGGTTTTGGATGGCGCCCACAGCCAGTGCGGAAGGAATCGGCTGACGCGTTTGCGCAATATGCCTGTCTGAAACAATCAACAGTACAGCGCCGTCTTTAACGGCCTGCTCTGCTTCATCACACAATTGTTCGACTGCGCTTTTCAAATCACTTTCAGCATCGTAAGTAGCGTCCAATACTGTATGTTTGTAGTGCTCCGGAGGCAGACGCAATAATTGCTGCATATCGGAATACAACAAAACCGGCGATTTGAAGTTCACCCGATGCGACATACCTTCCGCTTCAAAGAACACGCTCATCTCGCGACCGATGCTGGTGGTTAAGCTCATAACATGGGCTTCGCGCAGCGGATCAATCGGCGGATTGGTTACTTGGGCAAAGTATTGGCGGAAATAATCAAAAATCAGGCGCGGACGTTCGGATAAGACTGCAAACGGCGTATCGTCGCCCATCGAACCTACCGCTTCTTGCCCGTCTTCACCCAAGACGCGCACGATGCTTTCAAGCTCTTCTCTATCATAGAGGAATTGTTTCTGATAAACGGCAAGCGTATCGGCACTCATACCTGCATCGCCTGTTTCGTTGTCAGGCAGCTGCTCGAAAGGAATAAGACGCTGAACGTTTTTATCCAGCCAAGTACGGTAAGGATGACGGGCACGCAATTCGCCGTCAATCTCATCCGAATGCAACATTTTGCCGTTTTTGGTGTCGATAACCAGCAATTGGCCCGGGCCTACGCGGCCTTTTTCTACAACTTCGTCGGGAGAATAATCCCAAATACCCACTTCCGAAGCGATGGTAATCAGGCGGTCTTGCGTGATGACATAACGCGCCGGACGCAGGCCGTTGCGGTCTAGATTACAGGCGGCATAACGGCCGTCTGAAAGCACGATGCCGGCAGGGCCGTCCCACGGTTCCATATGCATGGAATTGAAATCGTAGAAGGCGCGCAAATCATCGTCCATATCGGGGTTTTGCTGCCAAGCGGGCGGAACCAACAAGCGCATGGCGCGGAACAAATCCATCCCGCCGCAAACAAACACTTCCAGCATATTGTCGAGCGAGCTGGAGTCCGAACCGTTTTCGTTAACAAAAGGGGCAGCAGTTTGCAAATCGGGAATCAGCGGTGTGTGGTATTTATAGGCGCGCGCGCGCGCCCACGCGCGGTTGCCTGAAATAGTATTGATTTCACCATTGTGTGCCAAATAACGGAACGGCTGTGCCAGCTTCCAGCGCGGCTGAGTATTGGTGGAAAAACGTTGGTGGAATAGACAAATAGCAGATTGCATGCGCAAGTCGCCCAAATCAAGATAAAACTTAGGCAAATCTTTCGGCATACACAAACCTTTATAAATCACGGTTTGATTGGAAAAACTGCAAATATAGAAATCGGGATGATCGATGCGCTTTTCGATACGCCGACGGGTTACGAACAAGCGGCGTTGCAAATCTTGTGTGCGCCAGCCGCTGGGCGCATTAATGAATACTTGTTTAATCTGCGGCATATCCGCCAATGCAATCGAACCGAGCACCGCAGGGTTTGTAGGCACGTCGCGCCATGCGGGAATACCCAAGGTTTCTCGGGTTAATTCTTCATTAATAATGGCAATGTATTCTTCGGCTTTAGCTTTGTCTTGAGGTAAAAAAATCTGCCCGACGGCAAATTTTTGTGCCAAGGAAAAACCGGCCTCCTGAGCTATTGTGCGGAAAAAACTTTCCGGCATCTGAAGCGACAAGCCGCAACCGTCGCCGGTTTTACCGTCTGACAAAATGGCGCCGCGGTGTTGCATGCGCGACAAGCCCAAAATGGCATTACGGACAACTTTATGGCTCTGAACACCATCAATATTGGCAATCAGGCCGAAACCGCAGTTTTCTTTTTCTAATGAACGGTCATATAGCATAATCATAGGGAGCTTTCTGGTAATCTGGTAATTTTGAATGTGTATTTTCGGGCAAAACCGCCGTCGCGAAACCGGCTACGGTAATTTTACATACGTATTTCCTTATGATATCAGACAATACACCCAGAACAAGAAATTGTCTACAATTTAACAGTAATTTTTTAGAAATTTTTAATGTTTTTTGATAAAAGTCTATAAAATACAGGCATATTTTAGATGTAACAGAATTACACAGCATATATTCCTAAGTAATATAACTCATAAATTAATGAAGACTTCACGTTTGTTTTTGAGCTCTCTTAACATTTATAAAAGCCATGCCTGTCTGAAATTTCAGACAGGCATGGCTTTTATCATCTGCTATTTACACAAAGGATTAAAGGCTTTGCAATGCCAACCGCATCTGCTGGATAACCGATTCGTAATCCGGCTGACCGAAAATAGCCGAGCCGGCCACAAACGTATCTGCTCCTGCCGCTGCCACCTCTACAATATTACTCGGCTTGATACCTCCGTCTACCTCTAAGGCAATCCGCCTTCCCGTCTCGCTTTCGTAAGCCTTCAAGATTTCCCGAACTTGGCGGATTTTATTTAAAGTATGCGGAATAAAACTTTGACCGCCGAATCCCGGATTAACCGACATTAAAAGCACCATGTCCAAACGATCAAGCACGTTTTCCAAAACACTGACGGATGTAGCCGGATTCAATACCAAACCGGCTTGGCAGCCTTTGTCGCGAATCAGGCTCAAGCTTCGGTCTACATGGCGGCTCGCCTCAGGATGAAACGTAATTATTCCCGCTCCCGCATCTGCAAAAGACACAATCAAATCATCAACCGGCTCCACCATTAAATGGACGTCGAGCGGCACGGTGGCATAAGGTTTCAAAGCGGCACAAATCATCGGGCCGAAGGTCAGGTTCGGCACATAATGGTTATCCATCACATCAAAATGAATCAAATCGGCACCCGCTTCGATCACTCGGGTAACCTCTTCGCCCAATCGGGCAAAATCGGCAGACAAAATACTGGGGGCAATACGAAAGCCGTCCATTCCCACTCTCCAAAATACTTTTTCAGACAGGCATTATTATTCCATTCATCCGTATCAGGCACAATTACAACAATACCAAACAGACGCTCTGAAAAAATAAATCCTAAAAATCAAAATCATTAACGAAGGTTAACTCCACAAATACCGTGTTTCACTCCAAAATCCTCTATATTAGAACCCGCTTTACACACGGGATTATGAAATGAGCGTTTCTTGCTTTTCAATCGTCAAAAACATCACATTTGCCGCACTATGCACGTTATGCGTGTCATCGCCCGTTTTTGCGTGCAATTTTTACCCGAATTGCGACATGCGTTCCCTTTCGCTGACCGAAGAGCAACAAAAAGAACTACGTCAGATTCGCATCGAACACCGCAAAAATATAGAACGGGCACGCCAGCGCGACTATAGCGAAGGTTTTTCGCGCAAACAGGATTTAATTCGGGTTTTATCCGCCAGTCAATTCAACAAACAAGAAGCCCGCCGTTATCTGCAAAAGCGCTACGATTCCGATATGGATATCGCCATGGAAGAATTATCGGTGCAATACAAAATTTTCCAAGTGCTCAATCCCCAACAACAAGAAAAATGGCTTTCTACCTGCACACGCTGAAAGCATAAAGCCCCGACATGCCCGAACCTGCTTCGGGCATTTTCACGTCGACGAGGCGTTGCCGCAAGAGCGCGTTTCAAGGTAAAATCGCCCATTCCAACCGAAGCGGCAAACATCAATTATGACTAAGTTTATCTTCGTAACCGGCGGCGTTGTATCTTCATTAGGAAAAGGCATCGCCGCCGCTTCCATTGCAGCCATTCTCGAATCGCGTGGTTTAAACGTAACCATGCTTAAGCTCGATCCTTATATCAACGTCGATCCCGGTACCATGAGCCCGTTTCAGCACGGCGAAGTTTTCGTTACCGACGACGGCGCGGAAACCGATTTGGATTTGGGGCATTACGAGCGCTTTATCAACGCCACCATGACCCGCCGAAATTCATTCAGCGCGGGTCAAGTGTATGAAAACGTAATCACTAAAGAACGACGCGGCGACTATCTCGGCGGCACGGTTCAGGTTATTCCCCACATTACCGACGAAATCAAACGCAAAATCCACGATGGCGCGGCTGGGAAAGATGTTGCCATCGTTGAAATCGGAGGCACCGTGGGCGATATCGAATCATTGCCTTTTCTTGAAGCCATCCGCCAGATGCGCAGCCAGTTGGGGCGCAACAATACCCTTTTCGTACATTTAAGCTACGTGCCCTACATCGCAGCGGCTGGCGAAATCAAAACCAAGCCGACCCAACATTCGGTTAAAGAATTGCGTGAAATCGGCATTCAGCCCGACGTATTAATCTGCCGCATGGATCGCATCCTGCCCGAAGACGAGCGTCGTAAAATCGCTCTGTTTTGCAATGTGGAAGAAAGAGCCGTCGTCGGCAGCTATGATGCACAAAGCATTTATGAAATTCCGCAAATGTTGCACGATCAGGGTATCGACGCCATTATCTGCGAACAATTGCAATTAAACGTGCAGCAAGCCGATTTAACCGACTGGAAAAAAATCGTCTACGCAATTAAAAATCCGAAACACACGGTTAAAATTGCCATGGTTGGCAAATACGTCGACTTGACCGAATCGTATAAATCGCTAACGGAAGCGCTCAAACACGCCGGCATCCACACCGACACCGACGTGCAGATTACCTATATCGACAGCGAATCCATTGAGAAGGAGGGCATTGCCTGTCTGAAAGACATGGATGCCATTCTCGTGCCCGGCGGCTTCGGTGCACGCGGCGTGGAAGGCAAAATCGCCGCCGTCAGGTATGCGCGCGAAAATAACATGCCTTATCTCGGCATCTGCCTCGGCATGCAAATTGCGCTGATTGAATACGCGCGCGACATCGCCGGCATGCAAGGTGCCAACTCCACCGAGTTTGACTTGAAAACGCCCTACCCCGTTGTCGCTCTGATTGACGAATGGCAAACCGCCGACGGCAATATCGAAACCCGCAACGAACACACCGATTTGGGCGGCACCATGCGCTTGGGCGCACAGGAAGTCGATTTGACGCCCGGTAGCCTCGCCGCCAAAATCTATGGCGACACCAAAATCCGCGAACGCCACCGCCACCGCTATGAAGTCAACAACCATTTCCTGCCTGAGCTGGAAAAAGCAGGCTTAATCATCGGCGGCGTTTCATCAGGCAGCGAACGCTTGGTGGAAGCCATCGAGCTGCCGAATCATCCTTGGTTTTTCGCCTGCCAGTTCCACCCCGAATTCACCTCCACACCGCGCAAAGGCCACCCGCTCTTTACTTCGTTCATCAAAGCCGCATTGGCTAAGAAAGCATAACACTAACGAATTCGCTCGGGCGGCTCTGCCGGCCAACATAACAAAAGCCTGTCTGAAAAGTTTTCAGACAGGCTTTTGTTTAATCAACCCTATTATCTATTGCAAGCGTTTAAGCTTAAAAACATCAAGCCTCCCATTCCTGCAATGCCGCACGTAATTTCGGAACGGCAGCAGCAATGTCTTCGTCGCTAATCAACAGGCTGGGGGCAAAGCGCAACACATTAGGCCCCGCCACCAGAATCATCAGGCCGTGTTGCAACGCCTTGGCCACAATTTCCGCGGCCTTGCCCGCATAACGGTCAGCCAACACACAGCCGATAAGCAAACCTTGTCCGCGTACGGCCTGAAATACGCCGGTTTCTTCTCCCAATTGCCGCAAAGCCTGCATCAGTTTCTCGCCTTGTTGCTCAACCTGTTTCAATGTAGCAGCCGTATTGATGATGTCGAATGCCCTGTTGCCAACCGCACAAGCCAACGGGTTGCCGCCGAAAGTAGAACCATGAGTGCCCGGGCCGAAGCTGGGCGCGATTTTATTGGTAGTCAGCATGGCGCCGATGGGGAAGCCGCAACCGAGCGCTTTGGCCGAACTCATAATATCCGGCGTGATGCCGCTATGTTCATAGGCAAACAGCTTCCCTGTGCGGCCCATGCCTGTCTGCACTTCATCAAGAATCAGGCAGGCATCATATTGGTCGCACAAACGGCGGGCGGCTTGCAGATATTCTTTCGTCGCCGGCAACACACCGCTTTCTCCCTGCACCGGCTCGATAATCACGGCACAGGTTCGCTCGCTTACCACAGCTTCCAACGCGGCAACGTCATTAAACTGCACATGGGTGATGCCTTCGGGCAGCGGCGCAAAATCCTGACTGTATTTGGGCTGCCCGCCTACGCTCACGGTAAACAGCGTGCGGCCGTGAAACGCATTGACACAGGCGATGATTTCGTTTTTTTCTTCGCCATAATGATCGCGCGCATATTTTCTGGCCAATTTCAGCGCCGCTTCATTGGCTTCGGCACCCGAATTACAGAAAAATACTTTATCGGCAAAGGTGTTTTCCACGAGCTTTTTCGCCAAAGTTTGCGCCGCTTCCGTGGTATAGATATTGGAAACGTGCCACAGCTTATGGGCTTGCTCGGTAAGCGTTTCCACTAATGCCGGATGGCAGTGCCCCAACGCATTAACGGCGATACCGCCCGCCAAATCGATGTATTCTCGCCCTTCCGTATCCCACACACGGCTGCCTGAAGCACGCTCGGGGATAATAGGGGCGAATGAGAAATTGGGCGTAAGATAGTTTTGCATGTTGTCAGTATTCCTGATGGCTTGTTCGATTTATTTATTCAAAAATAATTTCCGGTTCACACGTCACTGGAAAGTTAACTGAATTGCTGATAAAACAGGCTTGATGTGCTTTTTGACACAAGGCTCGCGCAATATCGGCATCACTATCGGCCGAAATAGTTATTCGAGGCCTTAACACGACAGAAAGAAAACGCCCGGGTTCAGTCCTGCTGCCCTCGCTCATTTCAGCTTCGGCATAATCGGTATAGGCCGAAACAATCACTCCTGCGTTAGCACAAAAATGCAGATACCAAAGTTTATGACAAGAAGATAGTGCAGCCAGCAGCATATCTTCAGGGTTCCAACGCGAAGCATCGCCTAAGAATGCCGGATCAGAAGAGCCTTCAATATCAGGCTTACCTTGAACTGAAGCGGTAAAATCGCGTTTATATGCGTCATAAGATGAAGTGCCGCTACCGGTATTGCCCGTCCACTCTATAATGGTTTTGTAATGATGAATTTTCATGGTCTTTCTCCTTTTGCCAACAAATAAAGCCTTGCTACGTTTTGCGCGGCGGAAATCAAATTTTCTCGGGCTTGCACCAGCGTTTCTTCCAAATCGCCTACACTACGGATAATGGGAAACACCGCATCGATACCCTCATCATACACCGCTTCGTAACCCTCCCCCAGACTGCCCACCAGTGCCACCACCGGTTTGCCGAACCGTTTGGCCGTTTTCGCTACGCCGACAGGCGTTTTTCCACGAACGCTTTGCCCGTCCATCCGCCCTTCTCCGGTAACCACCCAATCGGCATCTTGCAATTTTTCCGCCAAACCCACTGCTTCCGCCACGATTTGCACACCTGCTTTCAGGCAGGCATTCGGCAACAGCAGCAAGCCGCCGCCCATTCCGCCGGCGGCTCCTGCCCCGGGCTTGTCTGCGATGGCGCAGCCCGTATCACGCCATGCAATCTGCGCAAAATGCTTCAATGCGGTATCAAGCATCATCGCCATTTCCGGCGTCGCGCCTTTTTGCGGGCCGAACACAAACGAAGCACCACGCTCGCCGCATAAGGGATTATCAACATCACAAGCCGTTTCAATAACAACGTTTTTCAAACGGGTATCCAAACCGCTCAAATCAATGCGGTGCAACTTGGCCAACACGCCACCTCCGAAACCCAGCTCTTGCCCCTCGGCATCGGTCAAACGTGCACCCAACGCCTGCAGCATGCCTGCGCCGCCGTCGTTAGTGGCACTGCCGCCTATGCCCAAAATGATTTTTTTCGCCCCTGCATCCAAAGCCGCGGTCATTAGTTCGCCGGTACCATAACTGGTGGTCAACAACGGATTACGTTTTAACCAAGGCACATGATGCAGGCCGGAAGCCTCGGCCATTTCGATAACCGCCGTAGATCCGTCGCCGCACATACCGAATGCTGCCGAAACTTTATCGCCCAGCGGCCCAGTTACCTCCGCTTTCAACACCTGCCCGCCGGTGGCATCGGTTAATGCGGTTACCGTGCCCTCTCCGCCATCAGCCATCGGCACCTTCAGGTATTCCACATCAGGCAAGACATGCCGCAAACCGCACTCAACCGCCTCGGCAACTTCCCGCGCACACAGGCTTTCTTTAAAAGAATCGGGAGCAATCACGATTTTCATTTTTCGGCCCTCTTCATTTTTAGAAAAACTCGCTCAGGGATAATAATAGTAAGGACGGCGCGGATACCGCCGCTCTCTCACTACCGGCTGCGTGTCGTTATAAATAACGGTTGTGCCCGGCGGCGCGTTGACGGTAATGGTTTTATTAACCGTGGTTTGCTGCTGCACCGGCAAATCCAGCACTGCCGTACGCCCGTATGGCGTTTCGGCATACATGCAGCCGCCAAGCAGAAACATGCTGACGAGTAGAACGGGGGGTTTCATATCCGACTCCTTTTCAGACAGGCATTAACCATGTCGAAATGCCCAACATTGATGGATTTTCTTATTGCGAAAGTCTTCCGGCACAGATTGGTGCGAAATGTCTTTTACCTGATAACGTTGCACCAGCGCTTCGTCCAGCTTGAAACTGCGCAAGTTATTGGAAAAAAACAAGGTGCCGTCCGGCGCCAGCAGCTTCATTGCATCGTCAATCAAACGCACATGATCTCGTTGGATATCAAGAATATCCAACATTTTCTTGCTGTTGGAAAAGCTCGGCGGATCCATCACAATCAAGTCAAAGCGTTTGCTTTCACGAATGCCTGTCTGAAGATAAGCAAACACATCGGCACGAACGATTTGGTGCCGCGCCGCATCCATGCCGTTCAACTCAAAATTGCGCCGTGCCCAATCTAAATAAGTATTGGATAAATCCACCGTCTCGCTCGCTGCGGCACCGCCCGTGGCGGCATATACGGTAAAGCTGCCGGTGTAGGCAAAAAGATTGAGAAAACGCTTGCCGGCAGCCATCTCGCCAACCTTCGCCCGAGTATTGCGATGGTCGAGAAAAAGGCCGGTATCCAGATATTTATCAAGATTAACCCAGAATCGGCGGCCGTTTTCGCTCACAACAAAATCCTCACCCGCCAAACCGGTTTTCTCGTATTGCTGCACACCCTTCTGCCGCTCGCGCCGCTTGAGGTGGATGTGCGTTTCGGGGAAGCCGGTAACAAAAGCCACCGCTTCCACCACCTCTTTAAGCCATGCCTCGTATTCTTTCGGCTGCATCAGCCAGCCGGTATCATATTCTTGCAAATGAATCCGCTCGCCATACACATCAATGGCAAACGGAAATTGCGGAATATCCCGATCATACATACGCCATGCTTCGATATGGTTGCGCCGTGCCCATTTCAAATAATGCTTGATGTTTTTACCCAAACGGTTGGAAAAAGATTGAATGTCGCCCATAGCCATGCCTGTCTGAAAATGCGGTTTATTCTACCCGACTTTCCCCGTGCTGGCAGCGGCAACCGGCGAATCCACCCAACCTTTTTCAAACACAGCGGCCATCCGGTATGCGTTTACCGGCGGTTCGGCTATAATATTCCGCACAACCTTTACCAACCGCCGATTCAGGAAAGCAGCATGTTGAAAATCAGCACCCGTTTCGACGCCGGCGCCATCATCGTAAAAGACTTGGCCGACGCCTCAAATATTCGCCTGGAAATCCGCCCCGACAACGCATCCGATTTCGCCCAATGGTTTTATTTCCGCCTGCAAGGCGCCGCCTACACGCCCTGCACCATGCATTTTGAAAACGCAGCCCAATGTGCCTATCCGGAAGGCTGGCAAGATTATCAAGCCTGCGCTTCCTACGACCGGCAAAACTGGTTTCGCGTGCCCACCCGCTACGAAAACGGCAGGCTGACCATTGAGCATACCCCGCTCGCCAACAGCATTTATTACGCCTATTTCGAGCCTTATTCCAGCGAACAACATCTCAATCTGCTTGGCGACGCGCAAGGCAGCGGTTTATGCCAGATTGAAGACTTGGGCAGCACCGCCGAAGGCCGCGACATCAACCTGCTTACCATCGGCAATCAGGTAGAAAGCGATCTGAAAGTATGGGTTATCGCTCGCCAGCACCCCGGCGAAAGCATGGCCGAGTGGTTTATCGAAGGCTTGCTGGCACGCCTGCTCGACCCGCAAGACCCAACTGCCCGAGCCCTGCTCGATCAAGCCACATTCTATATCGTGCCCAATATGAACCCCGACGGTTCCGCGCTAGGCAATCTGCGCACCAACGCAACCGGCGCCAATCTTAACCGCGAATGGCAATCGCCCTCGCCGGAAAAAAGCCCCGAAGTTTATTATGTGCGGCAAAAAATGCAAGAAACCGGTGTCGATCTGTTTCTCGACATCCACGGCGACGAAACGCTGCCTTACGTATTTGTTGCCGGCACCGAAGGCGTGCCTTCTTACAATCAGCATATTGCCGAGCTGGAAGCCCGCTTCAAATCAGCCTTCCAAGCTGCCAGCCCCGATTTTCAAGACGAATTCGGCTACCCGAAAGATGAGCCCGGCCAAGCCAACATGACTTTGGCCACCAACTACGTCGGCGAAACCTTCCACTGCCTCGCCTATACGCTTGAAATGCCGTTTAAAGACAACAACAATCTGCCCGACGACGATTTCGGCTGGAACGGACAACGCTCCTTGCGCTTGGGCGAAGCCAGCTTGTCTGCCATCTTGAGCACACTGCCGCATTTGCGTCAACCGGCTTAAAGCCCGGCTACCAGGCTCGTTGTTGCAACACAGTAGCGACAAGCCGAAAGCTACACAAAGCAAGGTTAAACGGCTGCCGCTAAGCTCGAGATGCTTGAAAACAATAATGCCTGTCTGAAAATTTTCAGACAGGCATTGCTACAATATAGAGGCCGTTGATTAGTTTTTATCCAAATCAACCAGTTTGTTTTTGGCAATCCACGGCATCATACCGCGCAGCTGAGCGCCGACTTGTTCGATCTGATGATCGGCAGTCAGGCGGCGGCGGGCAGTCATGCTCGGATAATTGGTTGCGCCCTCTTGAATAAACATTTTGGCATATTCGCCGGTTTGAATGCGTTTCAGCGCATTACGCATGGCAGCGCGCGATGTTTCGTTAATCACTTCCACACCGGTAACATATTCACCATATTCCGCATTATTGGAAATCGAATAATTCATGTTGGCAATACCGCCTTCATAAATCAAATCCACGATTAACTTCATTTCATGCAAGCACTCGAAATAAGCCATTTCAGGTGCATAGCCGGCTTCCACCAAAGTTTCAAAACCGGTTTTAATCAACTCAACCACACCGCCGCACAATACAGCCTGCTCGCCGAACAAGTCGGTTTCGGTTTCTTCGCGGAAATTGGTTTCAATTACACCGCCTTTGGTACCGCCGTTGGCCGCAGCATAAGAAAGAGCGATATCACGCGCTTTGCCGCTTTTATCCTGATATACGGCAATCAAAGAAGGCACGCCGCCGCCTTTCAAAAATTCGCTACGCACGGTATGGCCCGGGCCTTTCGGCGCAACCATCACCACATCCAGATCAGCACGCGGAACGATTTGGTTATAGTGCACGTTAAAACCGTGGGCGAAGGCCAATACGGCACCTTGTTTCAGATTGGGTTCGATTTCATTTTTATAAACCACAGGCTGATTTTCATCAGGCAGCAAAATCATAACCACATCGGCTTTTTTAGTGGCATCTGCAACCGACAAAACTTCAAAACCGGCTGCCTCGGCTTTTTTCCAAGAAGCGCCCTGACGCAGACCTACCACCACATTCACACCGGAATCTTTCAAATTGGCAGCATGAGCATGGCCTTGCGAACCATAGCCGATAATGGCAACGGTTTTACCCTTGATTAACGAAAGGTCGGCATCTTTATCATAATAAACTTGCATTTAGAATTTCCTTAAAATAATAATTAGGTTCAGAGATTAATCTTTATTTTCAGACACATCGCGCATCATTACGATATCCAAACTGTCGGTTTTGCCTTCAATGGCCTGCAAGAAACCCTGAAAGTGAGCGGTTGCGCCGTGCTCGTCAACGGCTGCTTGGTTTTTCCAGTTTTCAAAAAAGACAAAACGGTTTTCATTCTGAATGTCTTGATGCAAATCATAACGGACATTGCCCGATTCGCTGCGGCTGGAAACCACCAACTGACGGAATACATCCAGTAGCGTTTGGCGGTATTCAGGTTTTACCGTAATCGTTGCAGCAATTTTAATATTGTCCATATCCATATATCCTTAAATTCAAATTTAGTGAAACATATCATTCCGATTTAAACCGTAAACAAAGCATTTTCAGACAGGCATAGCGCATCATTTGGTCAACGCCTGTCTGAAAAGCAGCTTTATCAACGTTTTGAGTAGGAAATTAAACTTTTAAAATCCGCTCTCCGCGGCCAATACCGGCAGCCCCCGTTCGCACCGTTTCCAGAATCTGGGTTTTGCCCACCGTTTCCAAAAACGAATCCAGCTTACCGGAAGAGCCCGTAATTTCGATGGTGTAGGTTTTATCCGTTACATCAACCACACAACCGCGATAGATTTCGGTTAAGCGCAAAAATTCATCACGATCCTTACCGGACGCACGCACTTTTACCAACATCAGTTCACGCTCGACAAAACGGCTTTCGTTCAAATCCACAACCTTAACCACCTCAACCAGCTTATTCAGCTGCTTGGTTATCTGCTCTATAACAGTTTCATCGCCATGGGTAACAATGGTCATGCGGGAAAGCGTTTTGTCTTCCGTCGCCGCCACGGCAAGCGAGTCGATATTGTAATCGCGTGCTGAAAACAAGCCTACCACGCGGCTCATCGCGCCTGATTCGTTTTCCATCAGGATAGATAATATATGTCGCATTATGGTACGCTCCTTGTATCGTAATCACGGTCTTTCACATCGTTAACATCGGAATCCTTGGCCGATTCGCGCATATGCGGCGGCAGCACCATTTCATCCAAACCCTTGCCGTTGCCTACCATCGGGTAGACATTTTGCTTTTTATCGGTAATGAAATCGAGGAAAACCAAACGTTCTTTCTGCTTTAATGCCTCACGCAACGCACCTTCCACATCCGATTTTTTATCAACACGGATACCGATATGGCCGTACGCTTCCGCCAGCTTCACGAAATCCGGCAACGAATCAAAATACGTTTCCGATTCACGATTGCTGTAATAAAGCTCCTGCCATTGGCGCACCATGCCGAGATAGCCGTTGTTTAAAGTAACGATATTAATCGGCAGCTTGTATTGAAAACAGGTTGAAAGCTCTTGGATATTCATCTGCACCGAGCCTTCGCCGGTAATACAGAACACATCCTGATCGGGCGCAGCCAGTTTGGCGCCCATCGCATAAGGAATACCCACCCCCATTGTGCCCAAACCGCCAGAATTAAGCCATTGGCGCGGGCGTTCAAACGGATAATATTGCGCGGCAAACATCTGATGCTGCCCCACATCGGAAGTGATGATGGCCGAATTATTGGTTACCTCCGCCAATTTTTGTACCACATATTGCGGCTTGATAATTTCATCGGCATCGTCAAACCACAAGCAATTACGGCCGCGCCAACCTTCAATCGTCTGCCACCATCTCTCCAACGCGCCGGTATTGATCAGCATGTCTTGCTTCATCCACAAGCCGATCATTTCAGACAATACGTTTTTCACATCACCCACAATCGGCACGTCAACTTTCACGCGTTTGGCAATGCTGGAAGGATCCACATCGATATGAATGATTTTTTTGGCTTTTTCAAAGAATTTCGACGGCACCGAAATCACACGGTCGTCAAAACGCGCACCGACTGCCAACACTACATCGGCATCCTGCATCGCCAGATTGGCTTCGTAAGTGCCGTGCATGCCCAACATGCCGAGAAACTGACGATCGCTAGACGGATAAGCACCCAAACCCATCAGTGTGCCGGTACAGGGAACGCCGGTCAGCTTCACGAATTCAACCAATTCGCGATGCGCATTACCCAAAACGATACCCCCGCCGAAATACACCAGCGGGCGCTTGGCCGAAGCAAACATCTGCACCGCTTTTTTAATCTGCCCGGCGTGACCTTGCTTAACGGGCTGATAAGAACGAATGAAAATATCTTCTTGCGGATAGCTGAATTTGGCCATCGCCTGCGTAACATCTTTCGGAACGTCAATCACAACAGGGCCTGGGCGGCCGCTGGCAGCTATCTGGAACGCCTTTTTAACGGTCGGCGCCAGCTCGTTGATATCGGTTACCAAAAAATTGTGTTTCACACACGGTCGGGTAATGCCGACGGTATCCACCTCTTGGAAGGCATCCGTGCCGATCGCAGGGGTTCCCACCTGCCCAGTAATCACCACTAACGGAATCGAATCCGAATAAGCCGTTGCGATACCGGTAACAGCATTGGTCGCACCCGGGCCGGAAGTAACCAAGGCCACGCCGACTTTACCGCTGGTACGCGCATACGCATCCGCAGCATGCACCGCCGCTTGCTCGTGGCGAACTAATATATGTTTGAATTTATTTAACTGATAAAGCGCATCGTAAATTTCGAGAACCGCGCCGCCGGGATAACCAAAGACGTATTCCACGCCCTCAGCCTTAAGACTCTGCACGAGTATTTGTGCACCTGATAATTGCATGACTGCCTCTTTATTTCTGCAAGTAAACCAATAGGAAACATCCGCCTCGCCACAGCATCTGTAATGCTTGTTTTCCGAACAGCGATTTAGGGTACGCGACACGGAAAAAACCGACGACAACCAAGTGCTTCAATCAATTGGAAATAGTTGCTTGAGCGTTTAAAAAAGGATTGTAGAAATTGTAAGGTAACGCAAACTATCAACAAAATCAAGCAAAATCACGCTTTTAGCAAGGCCTTATAATTTGTAATATGCAGTAACACATTAAAATGCTAAACAAATTAATCATTATCCCTCACTGCAAACTCCTCTTCTACCTGCCAAACGGCAAAACCCGTTATCCAAAAACGGATAACGGGTTTTGCAATGAAAATCTGGCGCACCCGACTGGGATCGAACCAGCGACCTTCAGCTTCGGAAACTGACGCTCTTCCAACTGAGCTACGGGTACGAAAAGGCGAAGATTAACCGAAAACCGGCATTTTGGCAAAAATTTATTGGCCCCTGTCGCTGCAAGCCAGATTTTAAAACGTTGCGCAGGTGCGATACCGTAGGTAATAATTAGGATTTTTTTGAGATAAGCCAAACTTAAACGATTGGAAAACCCAACTGAATTCAGTATAATCCAGCAAAATATTGTTAATACAATTTAACATACCAATAATATTATTCGTCCAATACCCATCGGCGAGGCCAAACCACATGAACCATACAACCAAACAAAGTGTCCGCGGATCCGCAGCATTTACTCTGATCAGCGGCATTGTTATCCTTCTGGCAGTTTTGTTTTTTCTAGTCAAGCTGGCCACCAGCGGCTATTACGGCGACGTCGGGGAAACCACTGAGGCCGCCATCGCCACCCGTATTCTGCCCACCGGCAACATTACTATGGGCGACGGCGTTCCCGTAGGTATGCGCCAAGGCGATAAAATCTTCCAAAAAGTATGTTCCCAATGCCATGCGGCCGATAGCTCTGTTGCCGTAGCACCCAAAGTAACCCACAATGCAGACTGGGCTCCACGCATTGCAAAAGGTTTCGACACCTTGTTTGACCACGCATTGCACGGCTTTAACAACATGCCGGCCAAAGGCGGCGCCAGCGACTTGACCGATGACGAGCTGAAACGTGCCATTGCTTATATGGCGAATCAATCCGGCGGTCATTTCGAAGCACCACCCGTTGCTGCTTCCGGAGCCGCATCAGGCGCTGCCTCTGCTGCATCAGGCGTTGCTTCCGCCGCTGCATCAAACGCCGGTGCTTCCGCTGCAAAAAAATAATGATTGCATTTATAAACGAGCGTACCTTTAAGGTACGCTTTTTGCTTTACAGACTTGATGCCTGTCTGAAAACAGGTTTATCCTTTTTCAGACAGGCATTCCAATCCAAGACAATATGAACGACACCCAACTTTATATCGGCATTATGTCCGGCACCAGCATGGATGGTGCCGATGCCGTACTCATCCGCATGAAAGGCATGCAATGGCAGGCCGCCGAAGCGCATGCCTTCACTCCTTATCCGAATTTGTTGAAACAAGCTTTGCTCGATTTGCAAAACGTCGGAACAAACGAGCTGCATCGCAGCAGGCTGTTGGCTCAAGAGCTCAGCCTGCTATATGCCGACACGGTTCGCCGGCTTCTCACACAAACCGCTCTGCCGCCATCGGCCATTACCGCCATCGGCTGCCACGGCCAAACCGTGCGCCATGCCCCCGAAGCGGCCTACAGCATACAACTTGCCGAACTACCCCTGCTAGCGGAACAAACCGGCATTTTTACCATTGGCGATTTCCGCAGCCGCGATTTAGCGGCGGGCGGGCAAGGCGCACCGCTGGTGCCCGCTTTTCATGAAGCCTTGTTCAAATCCGAATCGGAAACCCGAGTGGTGCTCAATATCGGCGGCATTGCCAATATCAGCATTTTACCGCCAGCAGTTCCTGCTTTCGGCTTCGATACAGGCCCCGGCAACATGCTGATGGATGCATGGGTTTACCACATATGGCAACAACCTTACGACCGAAACGGCGAACAAGCCGCTCAAGGCAAAGTATTGAATGATTTGCTCGCCAAATTGTCGGCTCATCCCTATTTTCAACTTCCGCCGCCCAAAAGCACCGGCCGCGAGCTGTTCGCGCTAGACTGGCTGCAAGCCTATCTCACAGGCAACGAAAATCCCAACGATGTGCTGCGCACCTTGCTCGAATTAAGCGCTCGCAGCATCGCCGAAGCCATACGCCGATATGCGCCCGACGCACGCCATGTTTACACCGGCGGCGGCGGCATACGCAACGGCTTATTGATGCAGACGCTGCAAAACCTGATGCAGCCCGACGGCATCCACTTACACAGCACCGCCGAACTGCGGCTTGATCCGCAATGGCTGGAAGCCGCCGCCTTCGGCTGGCTGGCCGCCTGCTGGATTCACCGCATACCGGGCAATCCGCACCATGCCACCGACGCGCGCAAACCGTGTATTTTGGGCGCCGGGCATTACGCCTGAAATGCCTGTCTGAACGCCTCATTCATGTTTCAGACAGGCATGGTTTCGGCGGATATTGTATAATCCGCCCTATTATTTCATTTGACTCCCAATACTGCCGTTCACAAAACCATCCGAACCGCAGCAAAGCCCGTAAGTTGAAACAGGCATCCGCATTAACCGCAAATATTTATGGCAAACACATCACCTCAAAACCCGAAATCCAGCCACGGCAAAGCCACGCGAAAATCAGTCACCTCGCCCAAACCGCAGGCTGAAAAACCGTTGCCGAAAAGCAAAACGCCCGCCAAGCCGCCCAAGCGCCCCAGTAAAGGCGTTGTGAATAACCAAGAAAAAAACAAGCGTAACGAACACATTGCCAACCTGATCAGCGATACCCTTTGGCTGCTGGGGCTGGTAGCCGCTATTTACATCGCCGTTTCCCTGCTCAGCTTTTCCATGACCGACCCTGCTTGGTCGCGCAGCGTGGCCGCTTCAGGTGAAATTCGCAATATGGGAGGGTTGTTCGGCGCCTATTTTTCCGATATCTGCTATTACCTGTTCGGGCTTTCTTTCTGGTGGTTTGTCGTAGCCGGCTTGGTGTTTCTGGCTAAAAACTTCCGCCCGCTGCAAAAGCCGGATTACAAACCTTACAATACAGGTATCGCGCTGGCGGCGCTGGCCGTTTTATTGATTTGCAGCCCGGTTTTGGAAGTGTTCTTGTTAAAAAAAGAACTCTCTGACGAATTGCCCATCGGCGCCGGCGGCCTGTTCGGCTCGTTTATCGCTTCAGGTATGAGCTGGCTACTGGGCAATACCGGCAGCTTATTGATTACCTTGGTTATTCTCCTATTGGCCTTATCGCTGCTGATACAAGTTTCCTGGCTTGATATGATGGAGAAAACCGGCCAGAAAATGGAATGGGCATGGACCAAGTTCCGCCGCCGCAAAAACGGCTACCTCACAGAAATGCCCGATGCCAAAACCACCCGCCGCATGGTGCGCGAGGCCGAGCAGATTACCGCCGAGCCGGCGCCTTTGCTGGAAAACAGCAGCAGCAACCGCAAAGTCGTACCCGTTTCGCTGGCGCCGCCGCCCGCGCCCGTTCAAACAGCCTTATTCGACGAAAAAGGCAAGGCCGCCGAACCGGCCCCGCCGGGCGAATATGCCAAACCGACCCTGCATCTGCTCAGCACACCGAAAGGCGATGTACCGCCGCCCAATCCTGAAACCTTGCAGCAAACCGCAGAACGCATCGAAGCGAAACTGTTGGAATTCGGTATTGAAGTACAAGTAGTCAGCGCTACGGCCGGCCCGGTTATCACACGCTTTGAAATCGAACCGGCGCAAGGCGTGAAAGGTAGCCAAATCGTCAACCTTTCCAAAGACTTGGCTCGTTCGCTGACCATGCAGTCGATCAGAGTGGTGGAAACCATTCCCGGCAAAAGTACGATGGGCATCGAAATTCCGAACGAGCGTCGGCAGGAAGTGTTATTGCAAGAAATCTTCTCCTCCGCCGTATTCAACGATGCCAAATCCAAGCTGACCGTTGCGCTGGGGAAAGACATCGCGGGCGTGCCGGTGGTGGGCGACTTGGCGAAAATGCCGCATCTTCTGGTGGGCGGCATGACCGGCTCCGGTAAATCGGTGGGTGTGAACGCTATGATTATGTCGATGCTGTTTAAAGCCACGCCGGAAGAAGTCCGCTTTATCATGATTGACCCGAAAATGCTGGAATTAAGCGTTTACGACGGCATTCCCCACTTGCTCTGCCCGGTTGTTACCGATATGCGCGAAGCCGGCCAAGCGTTGAATTGGTGCGTCACCGAAATGGAAAAACGCTATCGTCTGCTCTCGCATGTGGGCGTACGCAATCTGGAAGGGTTTAATAAGAAGGTGGAAGAAGCCAAGGCCAGCGGCAAACCGCTGCCCAATCCGTTCAGCCTAAATCCCGACAATCCTGAGCCTTTGGAAAAACTGCCCTTGATTGTGGTGGTCATCGACGAATTAGCCGATTTGATGATGACCGAACGCAAAGCGGTTGAGCAGCAAATCGCCCGCTTGGCTCAAAAAGCCCGTGCCGCAGGCATTCATATGATTGTGGCCACCCAGCGTCCGAGCGTAGACGTGATTACCGGCTTAATTAAAGCCAACATCCCGACCCGCATGGCGTTTACCGTACAAAGTAAAATCGACAGCCGCACCATTCTCGATCAAATGGGCGCGGAAGATTTGCTCAAATACGGCGACTTACTGTTTCTGCAACCGGGCAACGCCGAACCAACCCGCCTGCAAGGCGCTTTCGTGTCTGACCAAGAAGTGCACGAAGTGGTTTCCCACATCAAGCGCCAAGCGCCGGCCAACTATATTGAAGGCCTGCTGACCGGCGAGGCGGCTCTGGAAACCACCAACGTAGTCAACCCGAATGCCAATAGCGACGAATTATTTGACCAAGCGGTTGCGTTCGTACTCGAAACGCGCAAAACATCCATCTCGTCGCTCCAGCGTCATTTACGCATCGGCTACAACCGCGCCGCCAATCTGGTACAGGCTCTTGAAGAGGCCGGCGTGCTCTCCGGAGCCGATTCCAGCGGTACACGCAAAATTCTGGCTCAAAAAGACAATCTATAAACAAAGCCTGTCTGAAAACCGTTCTATTTTTCAGACAGGCCTATAAAAACAACCCTCTGCCCCAACCTATTCCAATACATAAAACGGCCTTAAACCATCACACCCGATTGAACCTAACAGATGCCCGGCAGTCCAACAACGGTAAAAGGAGTATTGCCTCTAATGAAATACAGATATTTAACCCCCATTCTCATGACGCTTGCCCTCGCCGCTTGCGGCGGACAGCACGACAACGAACTTTCTTCATCAGAAGAGCAGGCACAAATGGAAAATGCCAGCAATTATGCCGCTTATGCCGACGCTTCCGCCCCGCCACCCGACACGTTGCCCGACGATTACGCTTCCGGCGAAAACGCACCGCAAGAGCAGGAACCCGGGTTGCCCGCCAACCGCACCGCCGATTATCACGCAACAGATAAAACCAGCGCCCACGCCGTATACGACAGCACGGGCGACATGCCGGTTGTTCGTTTGAAAATCAACGGCCAGGCCGAAGCCGTTTTGAAACAAACCGATGCCCTGCCCCAAGGCGCAGTTTACAGCGACGGCAACATCACATGGGAAACCGACGGCACCAGTGCCGAATTGACTCAAAACGGCAAAACCCTCCACTTTACCGAGCATGCCGCCCACGGCAAACCGGCTCATGCCGCATCCGCCGCTGCAGGTAAATAACCCCTATTTCAGACAGGCATGCCTGTCTGAAAAGCGTTCGGGAACAAGCAGAAAGCAGGATTCGCTTCCATATAAAGGAACTTTTTCCCGATTATCTTTACTAACTTCCCAATTCATTCCTAAATTAACGACACGGAGTACACAATGAAATCACTGAAAACCCTCGTACCTGCTGCCTTGCTGATGGCCTCTTTGAGCGCTTGCTCTGCTTTCGGTAAAAAAGAAGAACCCAAAGCAGAACCCGCTCCGGCACAAGCTGCCTCCGCTCCGGCACCTCAAGCACCGGCCCAGCCGAAAACCGTTACCGTAGATTCGATTGACGGTAAAAAAGAAGTGGCCTACAAATGCGGTGACAAAGGCCAGAATAAATTGAATGTGATGTACGGCTTCAAAGGCAACGATGTTGTGGTTGCCCAAGTTAAATACCAAGGCAAACTGTCGCCCAATCTGATGCGCGTTGTAGACGATAACGACAGCAACAGCTTCTTCGGCAACGGCATCCGCTGGACTGCCGGCAAAGCCGACGCATCCAACGTCGACCAAGTCGACGGCAACATGCTGACTCAAGAAGCGGTAGAAACCGTTAACGGCCAACAAACGCCTGTTTCGCAAATCGTGACTAAATCTTGCGTGTTGGATAAATCAGCTTCTGGCAAATTGAATCAAGCCGAAGCACCGGCCAAAGCGAAAAAAGCAGCTAAAGCAAAAAAAGCCAAACGCTAAATAACCGAAGCGCAGGTTAATCCAGCGCGCAAAAATGCCTGTCTGAAATATTCAGACAGGCATTTTTATTTAACACATACCCGTCGTTGCTTAATGATAAGCCCGCGACAATTCATGCACTTTCTCAACCAACGCCTGCACATGCTCGGGCGGCGTAAATTGATTGATGCCGTGCCCCAAGTTAAACACATGGCCGCTGCCGTTGCCGTAGCCAGATAAAATTCGCGCCACTTCCGTTTCAATACTCTCAGGCGTTCCGAACAAAGCAAACGGATCGAAATTGCCCTGCAAAGCCACCTCACCGCCCACGCGACGGCGCGCTTGAGCGATATCGCATGTCCAATCCAGCCCCAACGCATCGGCACCCGACTGCGCCATGGCTTCCAGCCACAAGCCGCCGCCTTTGGTAAACAAAATCACCGGCACGCGCCGCCCTTCATACTCGCGCTTCAAGCCGGCGACAATCTGCCGCATATAAGACAAGCTGAACGTTTCAAACGCCTCATGCGTCAACACGCCGCCCCACGTATCGAAAATCTGCACGGCTTGTGCCCCCGCGGCAATCTGCTCGTTCAAATAAGCCGTAACCGCCTCCGCGTTCACCTGTAAAATCCGGTGCAGCAAATCCGGTCGGGCATACATCATGGATTTAACCGTACGAAACTCACGGCTGCCGCCACCTTCAATCATATAACAAGCCAAAGTAAACGGGCTGCCGGAAAAACCGATCAAAGGCACCCGCCCGTTCAAAGCCTTGCGGATGGAAGCAACCGCATCGAACACATATTGCAGCTTAGCCATATCCGGCGCGCGTAGGGCCAAAATATCCCGCTCTTCCCGCAAAGGGCGCTCGAATCGCGGCCCTTCTCCTTCGGCAAAATACAACCCCAAATCCATCGCATCGGGCACGGTCAGAATATCGGAAAACAAAATCGCCGCATCAAGCGCAAAGCGGTCTAACGGCTGAATGGTTACCTCGGTCGCCAACTCGGTGTTTTTACACAAATCCAGAAAACTGCCGGCCTTGGCGCGCGTTTCCTTATATTCAGGCAGATAGCGCCCTGCCTGCCGCATCAGCCAAACCGGCGTATAATCCACCGGCTCTTTCAACAAAGCGCGTAGAAAAGTATCGTTTTTAAGCTGGCTCATTATTTATTTTCCCAACATGATTAAACAGGCCGCATCATAACATATGCCTGTCTGAAAAAAGCCGGCACGCCCTGTTTTTCAAGAAAAAAGTTGACGTTATCTCAAAATAACTGTATATTTTCGCGCTTCCCGCGCCCATCGTCTAGAGGCCTAGGACACTGCCCTTTCACGGCGGCAACCGGGGTTCGAATCCCCGTGGGCGTGCCAGAATGCCAACCCTCCGAACCGTCGTTTCGGGGGTTTGTTTTTTCCGGCTTGCGTTTCAGACAGGCATTGACACCGCCTTCACCCTATTTCGGCCCATTCCGCTTATGACCCCTATTCTCGTTCTCCAACATCCCGACATCGCCACTTGCGATTTAAGCAGCCTGAAAAACCTGCCCTCGCCTACTGTTTCCACCCCCAACAACCTGCGCATTCCCGTACCTGCCGGCTTCAGCCTGCCGCAAGATGCCGCATCTTCACTGAATGCCCAGAAAATCGATTTCGCCGTGTTGCCGGATATGCGGTTCGACCAATTAGGGCTGATTGTCAGCGATATGGATTCAACGTTGATTACCATTGAATGTATCGACGAAATTGCTGCATGCGCCGGCTTGAAAAACCAGGTAGCCGCCATAACCGAGCGCGCCATGCGCGGCGAACTGGATTTCACGCAATCCCTGCATCAGCGCGTCGGCCTGCTCAAAGGCCTGCCGGAGAGCGTATTGCAGCAAGTATACGAGCACGCATTGCAGCTTTCACCCGGAGCGGAATATCTGATATCCGAATGCAAAAAACACGCAGTGAAGTTCATGTTGGTATCCGGCGGCTTTACCTTTTTTACCGACCACCTGCAAACCCGCCTTGGCCTTGATTACACCTACGCTAACCAACTGGAAACAGATAACGGCATTCTGACCGGCCGAGTGAGCGGCCGCATTATCGACGCCCGCGCCAAAGCCGATTTGCTGGCCGAATATCGCGACAAGCTCGGCCTGCATAAACATCAAGTATTGGCTATGGGCGACGGCGCCAACGACATTCCCATGCTGGAGGCCGCCGGCATCGGCGTGGCTTACCGAGCCAAACCGAAAACACAAAGCCATGCCGATGCCTGCATCAACCATCACGGCTTGGAAGCCGTACGCGGCTGGTTTATTTAACCGATTCGGTTTACGCAAAGTAAAAGCCTGTCTGAAACATATTTCAGACAGGCTTTTTTTAGCCATACAGTTGAAATTACAACAAGCCCTGCTTAGCTAAAGCCTGCCGCACGCCTTCATCCGCTTCCATCCGCTCATAGAATCCGGCAAACGCAGGGTAAGCGCTCAAGTCCAAGCCCAAAGCGCCTGCCCAACGCAACGTCACATAAAGATACACATCGGCAATCGTTTTCTCGCCGGTCAGAAAATCCTGCTGCGCCAATACCTCATGCGGATAAGCATAAAGCGTCGTTACCTTGCCTGCTGCAACAGCGCGCAATTTTGCCTGCTCTTCCTCGCCATCCACAAAACGTTGCGGCGCAAACAAAGGCGAAAAAGAAGGATGCAAATCGGCATTGATAAAGCCGAGCCATTGATACACTTTCGCCCGCTTCTGTTTATCATCAGAGCCCAAAATACCGGCCTGAGGATAAAGATCGTTTAGATAGGCCAAAATCGCAATATTTTGCGACAACGACCAATCACCTTCTTGCAATACCGGCACACTCCCCATCGGGTTCAACGCCAAAAATTCAGGCGATTTCAATTTATCGCGCGGCACTTCCACCGCCTGATAATCCGCTCCCGACCACTCCAGCGCAGTATGCGGCACCAACGAGCAAGCACCCGGCAAATAATATAGATTCAGCATGTTTTTTGCTCCTTTGTTATTCGAATCGTTCAAAGCCGCGTATTTTACACCAACGGCATGTTGTCGGAGGTAATTATTAAATCCGTTTATCTGATATTTATCACTTTCGTAAACTATATTTTACAATAGTATTTATTCATAATTAAAATAACATAAGTTACATCATAAAATACAAAACGTCGAAAGCGCATATCATGAAAAATCTATATGACTTACTCAACCTGCCCGCAGGTGCCGATTCCAAACAAGTCAGCCGTGCCATGCTGCATGCCGCCGAACAAGAATTACTGTCGCTACGCCAATTGAGGGAAATCCGTGACACCTTATCCACGCCGGTTGCCAAAGCCGAATACGACGTCAAATTATTCCAAACCTATCCCGAACTCTGGGAAAAAATAAACCATCCCGAGCCAAAACCGACTCCATCCGACGACAGCCCCAACGAAAACGACTATCTGATTTTTGTCAACGAACCGCCTCCCTCCGCTCACGAGAAACAAATCGAGCGCATGCACACCGTCAACAAATCGCTCTATATCATCAGCGGTTTTTTCGGCGGCGCACTTGGCCTGCACCATTTACTGGTCGGCGACCGACTACTGGTCGGCGACCGACTGGCGGCCGTCATCCATTTGGTGCTTTCCCTAACCATCATCGGCCTGCCCGTTATGTTTTTCAAATCCCTGTTTGATATTTACCGCGCCGCCGCCCATATCCCCGACGAACACGGCATGATTCACATCTAAACCCGCCACATCAAAATGCCTGTCTGAAAATATAAAACGCCCTTTTATATTTTCAGACAGGCATTTGTTATAATAAATATTTACTCGGCAATCCCCGTTATGCAACTGCTCAAATACCTACAGGCCCAAGGGCTCGGCAGCCGCAAAAGCTGCCAATGGCTGATTGAAAACGATTGCGTCGAAATCAACGGCGCCATCGCCAATCAGCCCCGAAGCATCGTCTGCCCAAACGAAATACAAAGCCTCACGATAGACGGCCAAGCCATTACCGTTGTGCCACTCCCATATTTCTACATTCTGCTCAACAAACCCGAAAATTACGAAACCTCGCACAAACCGCGCGACTACCCCAGCATCTTCAGCCTGTTTCCCGACCACATGCGGCAAATCGGCATGCAAGCCGTCGGCCGTTTAGATGCCGACACCACCGGCGTTTTGCTCATCACCAACGACGGGCATTTCAACCATAAAATGACTTCGCCCAAGCATAAAGTCGCCAAACGCTATCGGGCAACGCTCAAACATCCCGCTGACTCTCATTTATGCGAAAGCTTAAAAAGCGGGGTTTTACTACACGATGAAAACGAAACCGTTGCCGCTGCCGATGCCGAACTCAGCGATCCAACAACCTTATTGCTGACCATTACCGAAGGCAAATATCATCAAGTCAAGCGCATGGTGGCCGCCGCAGGCAACCGCGTAGAAAAACTTCACAGATTGAATTTCGGCAAATGGGATACCGAAAATCTCACCTCCGGTCAATGGCGGTTCATCACACCGGAATAGAATTCAAATTCTATAATTAATTATTTTTCAATATGTTATTATTACAAATATCCTATTTACATTATTTAACATATATCTTTGGAACTATATTGAAACGCCCCTGTCTTAACAACACTTACTTTTCATAGAGTAAGTAAGTGAGTAAGACGTTTTCCCCGTAATGTGTTTGGCCATCTATACTTTCCCCTTGGTATAGATGGTTTTTTTTATCTAAAATTTCAGCTACACCACGGCTTTTTTTATTTATTCACTCAATCAAAAGCCGGCTTCATACAAAGTGTGTTTATTTACGCACAATCAAAATACCGCTTGTCAAAAATCAAAGCCTTTAAGGTTTTTTTTCCCGATTATTCGGGAACTAATTTATTATGCGCCCTGTCTGATAGACATTACTTGCTACCGCAAGTAAGTGAGTAAGACGTTTTCCCCGTAATGTGTTTGGCCATCTATTTCAATTCCCTTGACTTAGATGGCGTTTTTTTTACCGATTTTCAGTAACTATTTTCAGATAAGCATTCGGATTTCACACTTCGGCCGCCCATTCTAGAAATTCCCACCGACAGCAAGCCGAATCAGTTAAAATAACGCTCCCGATTACACGGTTTACACCATGAATAAACCAAAACTCTCGAACACACACTATTGGCTGCTTGCCGTTACAGCCATCATACTGGATCAACTCAGTAAAACGGCTATTTTGAAATTTTTTCAAGAATACGAACGGGTCAATATCATCCCCGGTTTTTTCGATCTGACACGCGTTTATAATACAGGCGCGGCATTCAGCTTTTTAGCAGATGCCGGAGGCTGGCAGAAATTTTTCTTTATCGGTCTGGCTGCCGTTATTTGCGGCTGGCTGATCCGCGAAATCATCCGCAACCAATTCGGTACTTGGGGTAAAACCGGCGCGGCTATGGTTATCGGCGGCGCCATCGGTAATGTTGCCGACCGACTACAACACGGCCATGTCATTGACTATTTGTTATTTTATTGGAAAGATTGGTTTTATCCCGCCTTCAACGTGGCCGACAGCTTTATCGTGGTCGGCGCGGCATTGTTGGTATTAGACGGCCTTAGAAACAATAAAAAAGAATCCGCCGCCCAAAAAGCGGAACATTCTTCCTGATTTTCAGAAACATGCACATCATGACAAACAAAACCATCATGTTGGCCAACCCGCGCGGCTTTTGCGCCGGAGTTGACCGCGCCATCAGCATCGTCGAGCGCGCGCTTGAGGAATTCGGCGCCCCGATTTATGTTCGCCACGAAGTGGTGCACAATAAATTCGTGGTTGATAACTTGCGCGAAAAAGGCGCGATTTTTATTGAAGATTTGGCCGACGTTCCCGCCGGTGCAACGCTGATTTACTCGGCACACGGCGTATCCAAAGCCGTGCAAGACGAAGCAGCAGCACGCGGCTTTCAAGTATTTGATGCGACTTGCCCTTTGGTTACCAAAGTGCATAAAGAAGTGGCCCGGCTGGACGAGCAAGGTTATCAGATTATCATGATCGGCCATTCAGGCCACCCCGAAGTGGAAGGCACGATGGGCCAACTGTCGGAAGGCGCCATGCTGTTGGTGGAAACGGTGGACGATGTGCACAAACTGCAAGTCGACAATCCCGACAAACTCTCTCATGTCAGCCAAACCACCCTTTCGGTAGACGAAACGAAAGACATCATCGAAGCACTCAAAGTGCGTTTTCCCAACATCCGCAGCCCGCACAAAGAAGATATTTGTTATGCCACCACCAACCGTCAAGAAGCGGTAAAAAATCTGGCGGCAGAATGCGATATCGTGATTGTGGTCGGTTCGCCCAATTCTTCCAACAGCAACCGTTTGCGCGAAGTGGCCAAATTGCGCGGTGTTGATGCCTATATGGTCGACAATGCCACCTATCTGCAACAGGAATGGTTTCATGGAAAAAACAAAGTCGGCATTACTGCCGGCGCCTCCGCACCGGAAATATTGGTGAAAGAAGTTATCCAAACCATTCAAGACTGGGGGCACCAAACCGTGCAGGAAGGCGAGGGAGTGGAAGAAAGCATCATATTCGTTTTACCAAAAGCGCTGAGAAAATAAACCTGCATTCCCGCCATGAACAAATGCCTGTCTGAAATATTCAGACAGGCATTGTTTGCGTTAGTCTACTGCTTAGAAAGGTCGCACAGGCAAACCGAACATTGCGCGCGCGGTATTCAACATCTGGCAGCTAAAGCCCCATTCATTGTCATACCATGCAAACACTTTAACCGCATTACCGTCAACTACTTTAGTCAGCGTGGCATCGAATACGCTGGCTTGCGTGGTGTGATTGAAGTCCATCGAAACCAGAGGCAGCGTGTTATAACCCAGCACGCCTTTCATCTCCCCTTCCGAAGCCGCTTTCACAATTTGGTTTACCTCTTCCACGGTCGTATCGCGCGCAGCGGTAAAGCTTAGGTCAACCAAAGATACGTTGACCGTCGGCACACGAATAGCCCAACCGTCCAACTTACCTTTCAAAGAGGGCAACACCAAACCTACCGCCTTGGCCGCGCCGGTTTTGGTAGGAATCATGTTTTCCACACCGCTGCGGGCACGGCGCAAGTCTTTATGCCGCACGTCGGTTACCGTTTGGTCATTGGTCAGCGCGTGAATGGTGGTTACCAAGCCTTTCTCAATACCCAGACCATCGTTCAGTGCCTTGGCAACCGGAGCCAAGCAGTTGGTGGTACAAGAGGCATTGGAAACCACCATCATTTCGGGCGTCAGCACATCATGATTCACGCCATACACCACGGTTGCATCCACATCCGCTTCGCCCGGAGCGGAAATCAATACTTTCTTAGCGCCCGCTTCCAGATGCACTTGTGCTTTGGATTTACTGGTAAACGCACCGGTACATTCCAACACCAAATCAACTTCCAAATCTTTCCACGGCAATTCAAGCGGGTTGCGCGTAGAAAAAAAGGCAATCGGCTTGCCGTTGATAATCAGATGCTGGGCATCATGCACCACATCAGCATTAAACCGACCATGAACGGTATCGAAAATCGTCAAATGCGTGTTGGTTTCCAGCGAGCCGCTGGCGTTAATCGCCACCACTTCCAGCTGATCTTCCAATTGATAATCATAAATTGCGCGTAATACTTGGCGTCCTATGCGGCCATAACCATTAATGGCAACTTTAATGCCCATTGTGTATTTCCTTTTTTGATTTTGTTGATTTTCTGATTGACAAAAAATTGACCGCCTTTCGCGGCTGCGCGCATTATAATAAAAATATGTAGTTTAATGTAGTCTTAAAATTTGAGTAACTCCAAACCCCTTCTTGTTATTAGTGATTTAATTCAAATTATTATCAATAAATACGACACACATACATTAAATCCAGACATATTATTTACAACACCACACTACACAAAGAGAATCAAAAAAGCCTGTCTGAAAACGAATTTTCAGACAGGCTTTTTCCATACCAGTCAGTATCAGGCGTAATCGCGAGTTTCTTCTTTGCCTTCCACGTTTTCAGCACAACGCTTACAAAGCGTAGGATGGGCTGCCACGGTGCCGATATCCGCAGTGTAATGCCAGCAGCGCTCGCATTTCTCACCACCGCTTACTCGCGCCGAAACGGCCAATTCGTTTCCTTCCACAACTTCTGCTTTAGACACCAACAATACGAAACGCAACTCGTCGCCCAACGCCTTTAAATAAGCGGCCAAATCTTCCGGAGCGGTAACCGTCACTTCGGCCTGCAAAGAAGAGCCTATGGTTTTATCACTGCGTAAAGGTTCGATGGCGGCAGTAACGGCTTCACGTACGTTGCGCACCGCCTCCCATTTCTTAACCAGCTCAGCCTCGCCTTTTTCATTCATCACAGGAAAATCATGCCAAGAATGGAATAACACGCTGTCTTCTTCGCCGCCGCCGATGATGTCCCACGCTTCTTCCGCCGTAAAACAAAGAATCGGCGAAATCAGCAGCACCAAACTTCGGGTAATGTGGTAAAGCGCAGTTTGTGCACTACGGCGCGCATGGCTGTCTGCCGGAGTGGTATAAAGGCGGTCTTTCAGAATATCCAGATAAAACGCCCCCAAATCTTCCGAGCAAAATGCCACAATATCTTTCACGGCAAAATGGAAGGCATAACGCGGGTAATAATCGCCAGCCAAGCGCTCTTGCAAACGGCGCGCCAAAATCATCGCATAACGGTCGATTTCCACCATTTGATCTTGCGGCACGGCATGCTCAATCGGGCTGAAATCGCTCAGATTGGCAAACAGAAAGCTCAAAGTATTGCGGATGCGGCGATAGCTTTCGGTAACGCGTTTGAGAATTTCTTTAGAAATCGCCAATTCGCCGCTATAGTCGGTAGAAGCCGTCCACAAGCGCAGAATATCAGCGCCAAACTCGTTATACACTTCCTGCGGCGCCACAACATTGCCTAAAGACTTCGACATCTTACGGCCGTTTTGGTCGACCACAAAACCGTGCGTCAGCAATTGCTTATACGGTGCGCGGCCAACTGCGGCGCAGCCGGTCAGCATAGACGATTGGAACCAGCCGCGGTGTTGGTCGCTTCCCTCGAGATACAGGTCGGCCGGCCAAGCCAAGCCCCCACGCTGTTTCAACACGGAAAAATGAGTGCTGCCGGAATCAAACCACACATCCATCGTGTCTTTCAATTTTTCATACTGCTCGGCTTCATCACCCAATAATTCTTCGGCCTGCAAAGAAAACCAAGCTTCAATACCTTGTTGCTCGATACGTTTGGCCACTTCTTCCAGCAATTCGGCCGAACGCGGATGCAATTCGCCGGTTTCTTTATGCACGAAAAACGTCATCGGCGTGCCCCAATAACGTTGGCGCGACACCACCCAATCCGGGCGCCCTTCAATCATGGCTTCCAAACGGGCCCGCCCCCACGAAGGGAAAAATTCGGTATCGTCTACCGCTTTCATGGCATTGTTGCGCAAAGTTTTACCGTCGGTGCCAGGTTTGTCCATACCGATAAACCACTGACCGGTGGCACGGTAAATCAAAGGTGTTTTATGGCGCCAGCAGTGAGCATAGCTGTGCTCGATTTTGCTGTCTGCCAACAGGCGGTTTTCTTCCTTCAACCAATCGATAATAACCGGATTGGCTTCCCATACGGTCATGCCGGCCAAGCGCGGCACTTCGCTGATAAAGCGGCCTTGGCTGTTTACCGCATTTTCAAGTTGAATGCCGTATTTCAGGCAAACGAAATAGTCTTCCAGGCCGTGTGCAGGCGCGGTATGCACCAAGCCGGTACCGGCATCGGTAGTAACGTGTTCCCCATTGAGTATCATGATGTCTCGGGCAAGGAACGGATGATAAAGATGCAAATTTTCCAAACGGCTACCGGTGGTTTCAGCCAAAACCGCGACAGGCTTGTCTGAAAAACCGTAACGCTTCAGCGCTTCTTCAGCTAAATCTTTAGCCAACACCAGCTTGCCCTTGGGCGTATCGATAAGCTGGTACACCACATCGGCACCGGCCGAAATAGCCTGGCTGGCCGGCAAGGTCCACGGCGTGGTTGTCCAGATAACGGCAAACATGTCGCCGCTTTGTTCGGGCAACCCGAACGCAGCCGAAACCGCGGCATTGTTTTGAAATAGATAGGCTACGTCGATTGCGGGCGAAATTTTGTCTTTATATTCCACTTCGGCTTCAGCCAGCGACGAGCCGCAATCCAAACAAAACTGCACCGGTTTTTCGCCGCGATAAAGATAGCCCGCTTTGTAGATTTCTCCCAACGTGCGCACCGTATCCGCCTCGGTTTGATAATCCATAGTCAGATAGGGGTTATCCCAATCGCCCAATACACCCAAGCGGATAAAATCTTTTTTCTGGCGCGCAATCTGCTCGGCGGCATATTCGCGGCACAACTCGCGGAACTTGGCATCAGGCATATTTTTGCCATGCAGCTTTTCCACCATAACTTCAATCGGCAAACCGTGGCAATCCCAGCCCGGCACATAAGGCGCGTCGAAACCGGCCAGCGTTTTGCTGCGGATGATGATGTCTTTTAGAATTTTGTTAACCGCATGACCGATATGAATGTCGCCGTTGGCATAAGGCGGGCCGTCGTGCAGAATAAATTTCGGGCGGCCTTTTACTTTTTCGCGCAGTTTCTGATAGCGTTTCTGCTCGTACCAGCTTTTGAGCCAAGCAGGTTCTCGCTTGGCCAGATTGCCACGCATCGGAAACGGGCTTTCAAGCAGATTTACGGTTTTGCTGTAGTCGGTCATTTGAGTTCTCTGAATGCTTTGCGCCCGGCATCTTTCAGGCAGCCGCCCGGGCTTCTGTTAAAAAATCAATATTGTAACGGAATTACCTTGGTTTTATAAGGGTGTTTTCAGACAGGCATCGGCAGCCGCCAAGCCTTTGCCGCCGCCATATCGGCTTGAATTTGCGCAACCATGCTTGCCATATCGGCAAATTTTTCTTCGTCGCGCAATTTGTGCAGAAAATGTACGCTCAAGCGATTTCCATACAAATCATCATTAAAATCAAAAAGATGAACTTCGAGCTTCTGCCGATTGGTGTTGGAAACCGTTGGATTCGTACCGAAACTCGCCACACCGCGTTTACGGCCGAACATACCTTCGGCCTCCACCACAAACACACCGCTTAACGCATAATGGTGATCAGGCAAATGGATATTCGCTGTCGGGCAACCGATGGTGCGGCCGAGCTTGGCGCCGTGTTTCACATGACCGCTCAGCGTATAATCGTGCCCGAGTAGGCTGCGTGCACAATCCAGCAAACCGCCGGCCAGCGCCTGCCGCACAGCCGTGCTGCTCACCCGCATGCTCTCAATCAATACCGAAGGCGTGCGCTCGGTTATCATGCCGCTCTGGTTTTGCAACATGGCGAAATCACCTTCGCGCCCTGCTCCGAAACGGAAATCGTCGCCCACCAGCAAATAGCGCGTGTTCAGATTCTCACGCAACAATCGGTCGATAAACCTATGCGCGGGAATATCGGCAAAACCTTGATTAAAGCGCAACACCCAAACCGCATCGAGATAGCCGGTGGCTTCGAGCAGCATCAGTTTGTCGCGCAGCGGGCTGAGGCGGAAAGGCATCGCCTTACCCAGCTTGCGGGCAAAAAATTCGGGCGGCTGCGGCTCAAACACAACCGCCACGGTCGGCAAGCCGCGTTTTTCCGCTTCTTCCCGCAAACGCCGCAAAATATGCCGATGCCCCAGATGCACGCCGTCAAAATTACCGATGGTGGTGGCGACCCCTTGGGAAAAGAAAGGTTTTTGGTTTAAACCAAACCGGATTTTCATATGGTTTTCTAAACGAATGTCGATATAAAGCAGGTATTGTAAACGGTATGGCAAAGTTAGGGTATCCGCACAATCAATTCGCGGGCAGATTCAGCAGCCTCAAACCTGCCGTGCGGCTAGCAAAATACCGGCATGGGCGCCTTCTTTTCCGCCTCTCTGCCAAACGGTTTATGTAAAAGGTAAAATTAAAAAACCCCTCATATCCGTTTTCTTGTAAAATATCAGGTTTAATTTGTAAGCGTTAAGCCGTGTCATACGCTTGCCCGCCTTTGTTTTACTAAAAGAAAAAACCATGAATTTCAGATTCGACATCATCTACGAATACCGTTGGATGTTTTTTTACGGCGCACTAATCACACTCGGGCTGACTATCGTTGCCACTCTAGGCGGAACGATACTCGGCCTATTCGGTTCTTTAGCACGTATTGTCCGCTCCGAAAAAGGCAGCCTGCCACTCAAACTCTTATTCGGTTTTTTGCGCAGCATTTCAACCTTATACATCACGTTTTTCCGAGGCACGCCTTTATTCGTACAAATTTTCATTTGGTATTACGTATGGTTTCCAATTCTGGTGAAATACGATGGCGGCCTGCTTATCAGCGGTGCCGAAGCCAATGACATTCGCCGCAGTTACGGTGCATTGATTGCCGGCGCACTGGCGCTGACGTTCAATGCCGGCGCTTATATCACGGAAATCTTCCGTGCCGGCATCCAATCGATTGACAAAGGCCAGATGGAAGCTGCGCGCTCACTGGGCTTAAGCTATGCCCAAGCCATGCGGTTTGTGATTCTGCCGCAAGCCACCCGCCGCATGCTGGCGCCTCTGGCCAATGAATTCATTACTTTGCTGAAAGACAGCTCGCTAACCTCAACAATCGCCGTTGCGGAGCTGGCTTATGTGCAGAAAACCATTTCCGGCCGCTATTCGATTTATGCCGAGCCGCTCTACACCATCGCCTTGATTTATCTGATCATGACCATATGCTTAAGCTGGTTTTTCTCTTGGCTCGAGAAAAAATACAGTATCGAAGGACACCGTTAAACCAAACCGAAAATAAAGATGCCTGTCTGAAAAAGGTTTTCAGACAGGCATCTTTATTTTAACTATGTATGCTTTTTCATACCGCCCCAAGTCTGCTCCATCAAGTTCGACTCCGGCAAAGCAAAAAATACAACCATAATGAATTAAACTAAAATATTTTTCAAAACATTTGAGAAAACATAAGCAATCATTAGCCGGAGCCTCTTCTGCTCCGCAGTACCTTTTGGAAGATTGATTATTTTAGCTTACGCAGGCGCCCGATTAAACAACCTAAGAATAGTACCAATCATCAGATAACGCAAAAGAGAGGCCAATAGTAGAGCAGGATACAGGATAAGTGGGCTGCTCCATGGCAACATTCTAGTTATTAGAATATAGAAAAACATGCCTATCCAGAAAATGGCCAAAAGCATACTGTTACCTTGTTTATTGCTGATTTGAAAAGTATGAGCTGGTATCAAAAGCAACCATAAAACAACAGAAATAACTGCTTTAAACGGCCATAACAACAGGAAAGACGCCTTAAAATTGAGCGTTTGCCGGATATAACAATCACATTTCTCTAACAAGCGATTACGGTCGAATATCAGATACAGATTAGCATTGAACCATAGCAAGGTTATTGTGGCTATATAGGGTATATAGTCCGCCGAGATTTGCAGGTTTGCATGATCCCGCATCAATTCTACTAAGCCAAGCAATGTGAGCGCTGCAAGGGTCCAACTTTCCATTGCTTCCAGATAGAGGCTTAAATAGTAATTCAGACTCAATATCACAAAAATTGTTATCGCCACAGTTACCGGAAAAGGATCATCGCCAATCAAAGGAGCGATAAAAATACTTAAGGGGAAAAGGATTAAATAGATTATTTTAGCTGTGTTGGTAGATTTAACTTTTTGCCAATCAGAACTCACTTTTTGGAGTGGTTTACTTTGTACTAACAACATGATCATTCCGATACATGTAAGATAAATCTTATCGAATACAAAATTCAAAATGAAATAATCAAATATCAATGCAAAGAAATAGTCAGATGGATTTGCAATAAAATAAGAAGTAATCAAAGCTGAGATTGTTATTAAATAAAACTTCCTTTTTAAGCCGTTGGATTCGTCAAACAAGCAACTCAAGGACGGCTGATAAAAACTGAGCTCGGCACGCTGTTTTTCACTTGTCTCCTGTGTTATTTCCGGCCACATCAGTATTGCACAGAATGAAGCAAAAAAACGTTTGATCAATGAGGGGGAATGTCCCAGAAAACGGCTGAAAGCGCGGGCAACGGGATAGGAATTATGTTCCTGTGTATCAGAAAGAGGATTATCTGAGTTAGGTAGAATCTGAGTGCAATGAAGCAAATCGCCAACTTCTCGATAATTTTCAAGAGCAAGTATTTCTTCCGAACTCAAAATATCATTATAGATATTATGATTCCATTCAAAATAGTTTGACCATTGCATCCACAATAAGGGATGAACGATATTGTGTTCTTTTAAAAAAGAACAGCAATTAAACGAAAGTGCCTCTCCGTCATCAAGAGAAACTTGTGCGAATAATTGGCTAATCTCAGGCCAAAGTGTTACCAGTTTAGCGCTGCCTGCTTCTTCATACCATTGCGACAACTGAATCATAATGCTTTCGACATCATTTTCATTATTAGACTCAATATCATCTACATCATTGGCATTGTCGGTGCTGTTTATTTCATGATCAATCTTGGCGTGGTGTGCTTCTTCAAACCAAGATTGCGCTTGAAAAGATTCGTCATCTCGACTGATGGTATTTACCCCGTCAAATTCATGAAAATCGTTGAGGGTATGGGTTGAGCTTTCAGACCATCTTATCTCTTCGGCATCTTCTGAATTATATGCAGCCAGTTTATCAAAAGGCGAATTGCTGATTACTTCATCGACAGATTCATCATCAACTTCATCCTCATCTTCTATATAAGGGGCGATAGATAATGCATCGTCGAATGCTTGACGCAGCCGTTGATAACCTTCCGCATCATCATCCGGCCTAGTTGTTTTCAACAACTTGGCATAAGCCCTTTTAATGGCGCGTTCATCATTAGTGGGCGAAATATTGAGTATTTGCCAGCAATCCATATTTTTTATCCCGTATAGGTTCGAGCGTGCCGTATAGCATGGCCTGATTTCAGGCGGCTTTTATAATAAATAAAAGCCGTATCGGCAATGAATCGGCACAGGTAAAGTTTTAAAGCAACCAACCGCCATCATAACGGTTGAGAAATTCATTAAATTCTTTTTGCGCCCGACGGATAAGACTCGAATCTTGTGTTTCTAAAACTTGTTCAAAGCAAGTAATCTGGTGGCCGATAAGCTGCCTTTGATCTCCAAGATATTCTTCATACAATCGTTTGCCTTTTTCCAGTAAATAGATATTCTCCTGTTGGTCTCTTGGATGGATTTTGAGTGCAGCCAGTTTTTGCAATGAAGCCTGAACCTCTTCTTCGGTAAGATTGGCACTGTTATGATGAAAAGTTTGGCTGGTATAGAGCGATAGGTCGCTGTTACTAATGTCAACATCAAGCAAACCGTTGATATCATAACTAAAACGTATGTTTATAGATACTTCGCCTGCCGGCTTGGGTGGGATTCTTACATTTAAACAACCCAGTTCAAGATTTTCTTTCGCCAATACCGATTCACCTTGCAAAACATGTACTGCAAGAACGCTCTGATTATCACTGATTGTGGAAAAGTTTTCTTCTCTCGAAATCGGAACAGGCATATTTCGTTCGATAATCGGAGAGAAACGGCCGGTTACCACTTTCCCGCTTTCTACTATAGACGCAGTTTCGATGCCGAGCGAGAAAGGCATCACATCGGTAAGCACAACTTCGTCTACACTGGCATCGCGTTCGATCAAGGCTGCTTGTACGGCCGCGCCACGCGCAATCGCTTCATCGGGATTAATAGTTACATTGGCAATCCGCTTGAATAGTTGCGCAATCGTTTGGCGGATTAGTGGCATACGGGTGGCACCACCCACCAAAATAATGCTGTCGATTTGGTCAGTACGCAGCTTGGCATCACGCAAAGCACGTTCAAGAGGTTGGCGTAAACGCATTATGAGCGGCTTGGCTGCTTCATAAAAATCGTTGCGACTAATAACGGTTGAAACGAAGCGGTTGTTAACATTCACGGCTACTTCGACCTGCATTTCTTCACCGAGCTTTCTTTTGGCGGTTTCCAACGCTTGCCATAATTCGGTGCTGTCTGAAAGTTGAGCTCGCTCGCTATCGCTTAATTCTTTACATTGGCTTAAAAAGCAATGCCGTAAGACTTGCAGAAAATCTTCGCCTCCCAAACGATTGTCTCCCGCACTAGCTGATACTTGCACTATGCCGTCAAAATAGTCTAAAACGGATACGTCGAACGTGCCGCCTCCCAAATCGTAAATCAGGAAGCGGGTGTCATCCGGACGTTCTTGCAAACCATAAGCCAAGCCGGCTGCGGTGGGCTCATTGAGTAGTCGTAATACATTTAATCCGGCCATGGTTGCCGCATTACGCGTGGCTTGACGCTGGATGGCATTGAAATAAGCCGGCACAGTCAGCACAATATCGTGAATTTCACACCCAAGATAAGCTTCTGCATCTTCTTTCAATTGTTTCAAAACCAGAGCAGAAAGTTCTTCTGCACGAAATTTCTTACCACCTAAAAAGAATACTTTGTCGGTGCCCATAAAACGCTTGAAAGCAGATGCAGTCGATTGCGGGGCGGTACGCAGGCGTTCCCGTGCAGCCAAACCTACTAAAATTTTGCCCGCATCATCAATACTCACGACGGAAGGGGTCAGCGTATGTCCTAATTGGTTTGGAATAAGACGTGTTTCCCCATCAATAAATTGTGCAACCAGGCTGTTTGTTGTGCCAAGATCAATACCAATTTTCGGTTTTGTTGTCATAGGTGTTATCTGAAAAATGATTTAAAAATAACTGTCATATACAGTGTGCCGTGTGTTTCAAAAGTAAAGATGGCAGCATTTCCACAATGCCCTCACCAACCTACTTTTATGAGTTTTACAAATATTTTAACAATAATTTTATCTGTTTTTCCGTAAATTGGGGAAACTATAACATTCCAGCCTGTTTATTATTCAGCAGCCATCTTAATAATGGCTCCAATTGAAAAACCAATTCGTAAATATATTAGTAATGTGCTTCTGAATGATGCTCACTCATTTCCAACGCAATGACAGAATGATTCTTTTATCCATTTCATCGGATCATCGTTCGTAAAGCTTGATTTTTTATAACCGCTCTACTCTTCACTTTAACATTCCATAATCCAATGCCTGTCTGAAAACCTTTTCAGACAGGCATTTTAAATTATGATGATATAATGATTTTTTTAAATCGACTGACACACCATGGATAAACAAACTGTATTGGATTTCTGGTTTTCCGAATCCACTCAACCATTCTGGTTTCAGAAAAGCGATGATTTCGACCAGAGCATCCGCACTCAATTTTTCCCGCTCTGGCAGCAAGCGGCGCAAAGCGAGCTTTATCATTGGCGCACTTCTCCCGAGGGCCGCTTGGCCGAAATCATTGTGCTCGACCAATTCTCGCGCAATCTCTTTCGCAACAGCCCGCAGGCGTTCGCGCAAGACAATATGGCCGTCGCGCTGACACAAGAGGCTCTACGCCAAGACGGCTTTGCCCGGCTGCCGGAAATGTGGCGCAAATTTACTTTGATGCCTTTGATGCACAGCGAAAGCCGCCTTATCCACGAGCAGGCGATGCTATTGTTCAACCGCCATGCCGACCCGCACACCTTGGAATTTGAAGCCAAGCATAAAGCCATTATCGACCGTTTCGGCCGTTATCCACATCGCAACGCGGTTTTGGGCCGCAAGTCAACGCCCGAAGAGATTGAATTTCTACAGCAGCCCAGTTCTTCGTTTTAGCGTTCCCATAATCCGATGCCTGTCTGAAAACCTTGGAATGGGTTTTCAGACAGGCATTTTCATTAACTGCATAATAGAGATGCAAACTCAATGAGCTTTAAAACAGCTTTTTCACTTCCGCTTCGATATCGGCAGCACGCATAAAGGTTTCGCCGATAAGAAACGTATCGACGCCGTGGCGGCGCATAAAATCAATGTCTTCCTTACCGCGGATGCCGCTTTCAGCAATCACGATATGACCTGCGAGCTGAGGTAAAAGATCAAGTGTTTGCTGCATGTTGACTTCAAACGTGCGCAAGTTGCGGTTGTTCACACCGCGCAGCGGCGTGGTCAGACGGCGGCATTTTTCCAGCTCGGCCGGTTCGTGCAATTCCAGCAACACGGCCATGCCCAAACGGTGGGCAAGTTGCTCGAATCGCTCCAATTCTTCGGCACTCAGCGCGGCGGCAATCAGCAAAATGGCATCGGCTCCCCATGCACGGGCTTGGTAAATTTGGTATTCGTCGATAATAAAATCTTTGCGCAACACCGGCAGGCTAACAGCGGCCCGCGCCTGTTGCAGATATTCGGGCGCACCTTGGAAATACTGCTCGTCGGTTAAAACCGACAGGCAAGCGGCGCCGGCACGCTCGTAATCGCGGGCATGTGCTGCCGGATTGAAATCGGGACGAATAAGACCTTTTGACGGGCTGGCTTTTTTGATTTCGGCAATAATCGCCGGCAATCCTTGCGTATGTTTGGCTCGGATGGCTTCGGTAAAACCGCGTGCAGGTGCGGCATTTTCGGCCTGACGGCGAATGTCTGCCAGAGCAACGGCAGCTTTGGCGGCCGCTACTTCTTCGGCTTTGGTATTCAGGATTTTTTGCAGGATGTCGTTCATGATGGTCTGATGAGGTTCGAGTTGGCAGGAATGCCTGTCTGAAAACCGAAGCTTATTTTTCAGACAGGCATTTATGTTAATGGAAAAGCGCGGTATGGTCTATCGCGGCGGCAGGCTGATCTTGTTTTGCATGATTTGCTGCAGGCAGATAACGGTACTCATGCCGGTAAGCCAACCGACCAGCACGTCGGTAGGATAATGCACGCCCAAAACCACTCGGGAATAGCCCGACAGCAAGGCGAACACGGCGGCGGCAAAAGCAACCTGCACGCGATGCCGGCTGTGCCAGCACAAGATAACGGTGGTAAAGGCCAGCGCGGCGGCAAAAGTGCTGTGTCCGCTGGGAAAAGACGTGCTGCCCTCTTCCACGATGCGCGGCCAAAATTCAGGGCGTGCCCGGCTAAAGAAAGATTTGGCCGCGCTCATCAAAGCGGTAGACACCACCGCGCCCAACACGATAAACACCGCGCGCAACGGGCGCTTTTGCTGCCATTCATACAAAGCAAACAATGCAACAATCACACTGGCCACCTGCCATTTCCCAACCCAATGCAGCGCAACGGCAATTTGGGTCATTACAAAACCGCTGTGTTGGTGCACGGCCAACATCAGCGGCTGCTCGAAAGCCAAACGCCCCTGCTGCGAAACGCTAACGGCCACACCCACCGCAATAAACAAAGGGATGAAAATGCCGAACAGCCAAACCGACCAACGGCGCGGCGCCGGCGTTATTTTTGTTGCATTCATAATATATGGAAAGTTAGATAAACGAAATGCCTGTCTGAAAACCACTGCTCTCAAATTAAGAAACTATTATTTAAAATAAGGAAGATTGTTTTCTTAATAAGAAATAGTGTATCAACAAAGGCTGCCTTCATCGGCATAGATAAAGTGCCTATACTGCCCGCATCTATCCTAAAAATCAAACTAGATGCAATCATGACTAAACTTCCCACTGTTTTTCTCGGCCACGGCAGCCCGATGAACGCCATCACAGACACGGATTATGGCCACAACTGGCGCAAACTGGGCCAACACCTGCGCCAACACTATGACATCCGAGCCATTCTGGCCGTTTCCGCCCATTGGTGCACCGAAGGCACCGCCGTTACCGCCATGCCGCAGCCGCGCACGATACATGATTTCGGCGGATTTCCTCAGGCCTTATACGATATGCACTATCCTGCGCCGGGCAGCCCTGAATTGGCGCAAACGGTTAGAGCGCTTTTGAAAGACAACAACATAGCAGCCGACTACCACTGGGGCTTGGATCACGGCACATGGGGCGTGCTGTGCCATGTTTTTCCCGAAGCGGATATTCCCGTCGTACAACTCAGCCTCAACGTCAGGCTAAGTGCAGAAGGCCATTTCGATTTGGGTCGACAGCTTGCCCCATTGCGAGAACAAGGCATCCTGATTGTCGGCAGCGGCAATATCGTACACAATCTGCGTGCCGCTGATTTCAGCCGAATGGATAATGCCACCGAAAGCTATGCTTGGGCCGAATCGGCGCGCGCATGGGTAAACGAACGCCTGCGAAGCGGCAACATCCCGGAATTGGCCAACGAGCAAGCATATCCTGAAGCGCTTCGACTGGCCGCCCCGACACCCGAGCATTACTGGCCTCTACTCTATATCGCAGGTGCGGCGCAGACGGATGAGCCGATATGCTTGTTTAACGACGATATCGTCGGAAAATCTTTAAGCATGACTTCGGTATTAATCGGAGATACCCAGTTTCATGATACGCTTAATCCGAAAGTCTGCTATGTGCAGGGTTAAAGCCGATGGGTTTCCGATAATTCTGTTTGCAAATGGAAACATCGGCACGCTGCACAGTTCAGACGATGGCTTTCGATGTGGCGAATGCACTTCGGTTAATTTGCACGCTTACAGCGGATGCTTCTGTCGGTACAAAATATGGCCGAATTTTCAGCATTGCATGCTTGTCTGACTTTGCTGCGCGTCAGTGTTTCGCCGTAGCCCGTGGCTTCAAAGGTTTTTCCAAACGGGGTAACGCTGCACACATAAAGCGGTTGCTGCTCTTTCTTATTGTTGATAATGATGGCTACATTATCTGAATTGCGGTGATCTGTATGGTGGCGTTCCAACAAAGCGATACGCCGCTCCAAATCGGCTATTCTCGTTTCAAGAGCGGTAATTCTGTCGCTGTCGGCAGCGATAGCGGAAGAGGCGGCCGCGGCCAATAATAAAGTGAATAAAGTTTTTTTCACGGTAGGTTCCTTAGCGTAATGGTTATAGTAGTTAAGGTGCGTTTTTACACTCCGGCCGCATTATATTTTTTATGTGTTTTTTTATAAATATTGTTCTTCCAGTTTTCTGATATAAGACAGGAAAACGGCTTATACACAGCCGGAAGAAAGATTCAGCAACGGTATGTCGCATGCGGGTTTACATGGCGCTGATGATGAGTGCTGGTGCGATATCTTGTTTTTTTATCTATAAAATAATCGACGTTATTTGATGAAATGAGTGCTTAATTTGAGAGGCAGTGATTTTCAGACAGGCATTTCGTTTATCCGGTTTCTATATATCATGAATGCAACAAAAATAATGCCGGCGCTGCTTGTCGGTCTGGTTGCTCGGCATTTTCATACCTTTGCTTATCGCGGTGGGTGTTGCCGCCGTTATCTGGTACTGACTAGCCGGTATCGCACGCAGGTTGCTTTTACTGCGGCCGTGTTCGCCTTACTGTCGGGCTATTCCCGAGTAGTTTTCAGCGTGCATTATCCTAATGACGCAATAATGCCTGTCTGAATACGTTTTCAGACAGGCATTATGATTTTGCAGCATGGCGGTAGGCTAATTCAGCAAAGTCTGCCCGGCAGCCATGCGCTCCCATTCCAAGCGATAGGCAACCAGCTCTTCATAATCGGGAATATCAAGTTCGATGCCACGCGCTTGAGCGAGATCCATCAAATCGGCCAGCAATTCAATCGGTTCAATTTCCAGGCCGTACAGGCCGGCGTCAAACTCCACGCCGGCAAGGCATTCGTCTTCGTCCATATTCAGCAGCCAAGTACGCATAAATTCGGCCAGCGTAATGGCCTCAATCTGATAAGCCGACCATTCTTCATTCTGGCAGGCATTCGCCCCTTCGGCCGACGACCAATAACACAAAACGGGCACCGGCTCACCGTCGGCACCGTTATATTCGGTAGATGGGCATTCAGCCACGCCGTTTTCATCAGAAAGGGTGTAAACGGTTTGCGTATCAAGCAGCGTGTTAAGGAAACTTTGGTATTCGGAATCTTCAAGCGATGTATACATAGAGATGCCTTTACGCTTCATCTTGGTTTTCTGAATCCGCCTCTTCCGACATAACGGTTTTGATTTCTTGATAAAGCGCGCGGAAATTTTTCGGCAGCTTGTTCAATTCCCTTTCTTTGCGGGTATTGCGGATAAGGGTGCGCAAAGCGGCCGTATCGGCATGGGGATGCTCGGCAACGAATGCGGTAAGCGCTTCGTCGCTTTCCAGCAAACGCAGGCGCACTTGCTCAACACGCTGCAAAAATGCGTTGTGTGCGCTGCTTTCGCCTTTAAGACGGGCAAGAAAGGCGCGTATCGGCGCAGGGTCGGTTTCGCGCATCAGGCGGCCGATGTATTGGGTTTGCCGCTTGGTTGCACCGTTAGACGTGATTTTTTTATATTCGCGCACCGCTTCATACAAATCTTCGGGCAGGCCGATTTTTTTCAGGGTTTCGGTTGAGAGGCGGGTCAGCTCCATACCTAAATCCTGCAATTCGTCCATGCGCTTTTTCATCTGGGTTTTGCTGATGGGTTCTTCGTGGTTACGTTCGGTCATCGGATCGCTACTTATTTGACAGGTAGCGGCATTTTAACATAGCCATAGCCGATTTCTTCAACGGCGGCAAACGAAAACGGTTAAAATAGCAACGGTTATCAAACAGGATGCGATATGTTCAACCACACTTCAGAAGAATTGAGCGGCTTATGTGCGCAGGTTTTAGACTTGGCCAAGCAAAAAGGCGCTACGGCGGCCGAAGCAGATTTAGCCGAGGCGCTGGGGCAGAATGTGCAGGTACGTTTGCAGGAAATCGAGCAGATTGAATACCAGCAGGATAAATCGCTGGATTTAACCGTGTATGTCGGTTCACGCAAAGGGCGAGCCAGCACTGCCGACTTCTCGCGCAGCGCGATTGAAGAAACAGTGCAATCGGCAATCGATATTGCGCGCTACACCGCCGAAGACGATTGTGCCGGGCTGGCGGATGCCGCGTTGATGGCGAAAACCGTCGGCGATTTGGACAAATATCATGAGTGGCACCTGAGCAGCGAACAAGCCGTCGAGTTATCCAAACAATGCGAAGCGGCAGCGCTGGAAGCAGATAGCCTGATTTCCAATTCCGAAGGTGCGGGCGTTCAGACCAACCATTATCAGTTTGTTTACGGTAATACGCACGGCTTTCTGCAACACCAGCAAGGCACGCGCCACAGTATGTCTTGCGGCGTGGTTGCTGCCGACAACGCAGGCATGCAGCGCGATTTCTGGTACGACTCGGCACGCTCAGCGGCCGATTTGGAAAGTGCGGAAACCATCGGCCGCACGGCCGCATTGCGTACGGTGCACCGCCTGAATGCCCGCAGCGTGCCGACCGGCAGTCATCCGATCGTGTTTGACACCACGCTGTCAGCCGGGCTGATCGGCCATTTGGTCGGCGGTTTGAGCGGCAGCGCTTTATACCGCCAGAGCAGCTTTCTGGTTGATAGCTTGGGCAAGCAGATTTTTGCCGACTTTATCCATTTGCGCGAAGAACCGCATATCCCACAAGCATGGAGCAGCACTTATTTCGATGCGGAAGGCGTGGCAACACAGCCCCGTTCCATCATCGAAAAAGGCGTGGTGCAAGGCTATTTCCTCAGCAGCTACAGCGCACGCAAACTAGGCATGCAAACAACCGGCAATGCCGGCGGCGCGCACAATCTGCTGCTAACGCCGACGCACCCGAACCAAGAAGCGCTGTTAAAAGAAATGGGCACTGGCCTCTTGATAACCGAGCTGATGGGCCAAGGCGTCAACATGCTGACCGGCGATTACTCGCGCGGCGCGGCGGGTTTCTGGGTGGAAAACGGAGTTATCGCTTATCCGGTGGAAGAAATTACCATTGCCTCGCGCCTTCAAGACATGTTTATGAACATCAGCGGCGTGGCAGACGATGCGCTCCGCCGCTCCGGGCATAAGGTAGGCTCGATATTGGTTTCGTCGATGATGGTGGCGGGAAGCGATTAACGATTTTTCAGACAGGCATTGGCATCGCCAACACCTGAAGAACCTTCGTTTCACTTGCGCTGGCGCAAGCGGCGCACATGATCGCGGGTTTTGGCGCGGGTAGCGGCAAATTCGTCGGCCGAGAGCACAGCCGCGGCGCGTTCGATTTCCTCGCCGTCGAGAATGCCTGTCTGAAAACGTTTCACATAGGCAACGGCCTGACCGAGATGGCAGACATTGGCCGGCATAGCAGTTTTGAATTCCGCCTCGCCGGCGAAAATTACCAATGAATGAAATTTGTTTTCCGGCAAATTCAGCAAAGCCAACAAAGCTTTGATATGGGCATAATTTTGGCGCAGCGGATTTTGAAAACCATGTTTCTTCTTATATACAACCTGAGTCCATCTGGCTTGATTGGCACTGCCGAAAATCCAACCGGAATAATTCTTGGTTTCCACCACGAAGATACCGTACGGCGACAAATAAAGATGATCTATCTGGGTTGTGCCGCCTTCGGCCGGAATAATCAGATTGTGAAACGGCCGGTAAACCTGCTCGTCCAGCCGGCGCCCCAAACCGGATTGCACTGTTTTTTCACCCAACCAGCCTTTAAACAGCGGGCTGCGGCTGAATGCCAGCAGCAAAGCCAGCGGCAACAGCCACCAAACAGATTGAAATACAGCAATCATGCTGCCGAAAATAGCTTCTGTCAGATTCATTTTTATCCCCATGTGTTATTGATTTTTCGGTTGGCTGCTTTCAGACAGGCATGGTTGCCATTTCTGCTCCGGCCATTCGTTTGTTCCGAACAATTCAATATTGCAACAAAATCAAATTGTGCCGTCGATTTGAAATGCTATAAATCCAGCAACCGTTTTATTATTTTATAACAATGCCTGTCTGAAAACCGATTTTCAGACAGGCATTGTCGTTTTACAGCAAACAACCGGTTTACACATTCTCGCTCATGGTTGCCACCAATACGGCCTTAATGGTGTGCATCCGGTTTTCAGCCTGATCAAATACAATGCTGGCTTCACTTTCAAACACATCCTCGGTCACTTCCACGCCATCCAAACCGAAGTTTTGATAAATCCACTCGCCTACTGCGGTTTCCCGGTTATGAAACGCAGGCAGACAATGCATAAATTTCACGTTTGGATTGCCGGATGCGGCCATCAATTCCGAAGTAACGCGGAAAGGCATCAGCAAGCCGATGCGCTCTTTCCATATTTCTTCCGGCTCGCCCATAGAAACCCAAACATCGGTGTGGATGTAATCCGCGCCTTTCACGGCTTCTTCGGCATTTTCAGTCAACAACACGCGCGCGCCGGTCTTTTTGGCCAATTCGTGCGCCTGTTGAATCAGCTCTCCGGCAGGCCAAAGGTGCTTCGGTGCGCCGATTCGCACATCCATACCCAGTATGGCACCGGTTAAGAGAAATGAATTGCCCATATTGAATCGGGCATCGCCCACATAAGCATAAGCGATTTGTTCAATCGGTTTATCGCTGTGCTCGCGCATGGTCAGCATATCGGCCAGCATCTGGGTGGGATGAAATTCATCGGTCAGGCCGTTGAACACGGGTACGCCCGCATATTCGGCCAATTCTTCCACAATCGATTGACCGAAGCCTCGGTATTCTATGCCGTCATACATACGACCCAACACGCGGGCGGTATCTTTCATGCTTTCTTTATGGCCGATTTGCGAGCCGCTGGGGCCGAGGTAAGTTACATTGGCGCCTTGGTCGTGCGCGGCCACTTCAAACGAGCAGCGGGTACGCGTGCTGGTTTTTTCAAAAATAAGCGCAATATTTTTTCCGGTTAATCGTCGACTTTCCCTACCTGCTTTCTTATCCGTTTTCAGCTTGGCAGCCAAATCCAGCAGCGAAAGAATTTCTTCGCGGCTGAAGTCGAGCAGTTTTAGAAAATGACGGTTATGAAGATTAACACTCATAAGAATCTCGCTTTGTAAATAGAGTCAGACAAGATGGTCACAATCCGACCATCGGAACACTACATGTCTAGTCTAACCGAATTAGCAAAGAAATCCGAATGAAAATACCAGAATTTGCCGTTTCAACCGGCCGAAAACTTATTTTCGCTCCACTTGGCTTACATCGCGCACGGCACCCGTATCGGCGGAAGTGGTCATAGCGGCATAGGCACGCAACGCAGCGGAAACAACGCGGTCGCGGCTAACCGGCTTCCATGCCTGAGCGCCACGGCTTTCCATTTCTTCGCGCCGCTTCTCCAGCTCTTCGTCGGATACCGCCAAATGGATGCGGCGGTTGGGGATGTCGATTTCAACGGTATCGCCCTCATGCACCAAACCGATGGCGCCGCCTTCCGCCGCTTCGGGCGATGCATGGCCGATACTGAGGCCCGACGTGCCACCCGAAAAGCGCCCGTCAGTCAGCAGCGCGCAGGCTTTGCCTAGGCCTTTGGACTTCAAATAGGAGGTCGGATAAAGCATTTCCTGCATACCGGGGCCGCCTTTGGGGCCTTCGTAACGGATGATAACGATGTCGCCCGCAACAATCTGGTTGGCCAAAATGCCTTCGACCGCCGCTTCCTGACTTTCAAACACGCGTGCGCGGCCGTTGAATTTCCAAATGCTTTCGTCTACGCCGGCGGTTTTAACCACACAGCCGCGTTCGGCGATGTTGCCAAACAATACTGCCAAGCCGCCGTCTTTCGAATAAGCATGTTCGGCATCGCGGATACAGCCGCTTGCGCGGTTTAAATCCAGCATTTTCCACTGGCGGTTTTGCGAAAAGGCTTGCGTGGTACGCACGCCGCCGGGTGCGGCTTTGAACCGCTCAATGGCTTCTTCGTTGGCAGGATTGGTTACGTCCCAGCGTTCGATGGCGTCTTTCAAGCTGGGCGCATGCACGGTCGCAACGGAAGTATCGAGTTTGCCTGCTTTATCCAGCTCTTTCAGAATGGCCATAATGCCGCCGGCACGGTGCACGTCTTCCATGTAATAGTCGTGATTGTTGGGTGCTGTTTTGCATAAACAGGGCACTTGGCGGCTGATGCGGTCGATGTCGGCCATTTTGAAGTTGACTCCCGCTTCATTGGCAACGGCCAAAAGGTGCAGAATGGTGTTGGTGGAGCCGCCCATCGCCACGTCCATTGTCATAGCGTTTTCAAACGCGGCTTTGCTGGCGATGCTGCGCGGCAATACGCTGTAATCGTCTTGCTCGTAATGCCGCTTGGTAATCTCGACAATCAGGCGGCCCGCTTCGAGAAACAGCTCTTTGCGCGCAGCATGGGTTGCCAGAAGCGAACCGTTGCCGGGCAGCGACAATCCGAGCGCTTCGGTTAAGCAATTCATCGAATTGGCGGTAAACATGCCCGAACAGGAGCCGCAGGTGGGGCAAGCGTTTTGTTCGATTTCGGTAATGGCGGCATCGGAAACTTTATCGTCCGCCGCATCAACCATGGCATCTACCAAATCAAGCTTGCGTTCGTCTTGAATATTGATGGCACCGATAACCTTGCCTGCTTCCATCGGCCCGCCTGATACGAATACGGTGGGAATATTCAGGCGCATGGCGGCCATCAGCATGCCGGGGGTGATTTTGTCGCAGTTGGAAATACACACCAGCGCATCGGCGCAATGGGCGTTGACCATATATTCCACCGAATCGGCAATCAAATCGCGGCTAGGCAGGCTGTAGAGCATGCCGCCGTGCCCCATGGCGATGCCATCGTCCACCGCGATGGTGTTGAATTCTTTGGCAATGGCGCCTGCTTTTTCAATTTCGCGTGCAACAAGCTGGCCCATGTTATGCAGGTGCACATGGCCGGGAACGAATTGAGTGAATGAATTGGCGATGGCGATAATCGGCTTGCCGAAATCGGCGTCGGCAACGCCGGTGGCGCGCCACAATGCGCGCGCGCCGGCCATGTTGCGGCCGTGGGTGGAAGTTTTGGAGCGGTAGGCTGGCATGTTTAGTTCCTTGGTTTTGGAAGCCGACTGGCCGAAAACGGGAAAGCGGCTTTGTTTTGGCTTTATCAATCTGGAAAATCTGTGTATTTTATACCAAACGCAGGCAGCCGTTAAGAAACCTGTAATCGTTGCTAAAACACCTTTCAGACAGGCATTAGGGTCTATTAATCATTTCCAGTATAATGCCTGTCTGAAAAATGAAATACCAAAAGGGAACTTTCCGCTATGATGATTCACCCCCAATTCGACGCCGTTGCGTTGGCAATCGGCCCGCTGGCCATCCGCTGGTATGCGCTCAGCTATATTCTGGCGTTTGTTTTGTTTATGGCATTGGGGCGGCTGCGCATCAAACAGGGGCATACGGTATTTACCCGCGAAATGCTGGACGATTTGCTGACATACGGTGTGCTCGGTGTAATTCTGGGCGGGCGCTTGGGTTATGTGCTTTTTTACAAACCGTCGGAATATCTGGCCGACCCGCTCTCCATTCTTAAAGTATGGGAAGGCGGCATGTCGTTTCACGGCGGTTTTCTGGGCGTGCTGGCGGCAATGTGGCTGTTTGCCAAACGGCGCAAACTGGGCTTCTGGCAAGTTACCGACTTCATCGCGCCGCTGGTGCCGCTCGGCTTGGCTTCCGGCCGCATCGGCAATTTTATCAACGGCGAATTATGGGGGCGCGTTACCGACCCGAGCCATTTCTGGGCGATGGGCTTCCCCCAAGCGGCTTATGAAGATGTGCCGCTGGCGGCAACCAACCCTCAATATGCACAATGGTTGCAACAATTCGGCATGCTGCCGCGCCACCCTTCGCAGCTTTACCAGTTTGCGCTGGAAGGCATTACGCTGTTCATCATCGTTTGGCTGTTTTCCAACAAACCGCGCCCGACCGGGCAGGTTTCGATGGTCTTTCTGGCCGGCTACGGCATCTTCCGCTTCATTGCCGAATATGCCCGCCAACCCGACGATTATCTGGGCTTATTGTCGCTCGGCTTGTCGATGGGGCAATGGCTGAGCCTGCCGATGATTGTGCTGGGCGTAATCGGTTTTTTCTGGTTCGGCCGGCAGCAAAACACCGCTTCATAATTTTATTTTCAGACAGGCTTCGCAAACGCCTCATGCCTGTCTGAAAACTACAGAGAAAACGCTTAAATTTATGTCCAACCAAAGATTGATTTACGGCTTTCATGCCGTTAATGCCCGTTTGTGGCAAAACCCGAAAAGCATTACCGAGCTTTATGTGCAGGAAGGCAAAAACGACGCGCGCACGCGCGAAGTGTTGCAGAAAGCGGCCGACGAAAACATCCGCCTGCACTTTGCCGATGCAGACCGTTTAAACAGATTAAGCAAAGGCATGCGCCATCAAGGGGTGGTCGGCTTTATCGACGCATCTAAAAACCATGTGCATCTGGAAGACGTGTTGGAAAATCTGAATGAGCCGCCGCTGCTCTTGGTGCTCGACGGCATAACCGACCCGCACAACCTCGGCGCCTGCCTGCGCACTGCCGACGCCATGGGCGTGCACGCCGTGATTGCGCCGAAAGACAAAAGCGCAGGGCTGAACGCCACGGTTAGCAAAGTGGCCTGCGGCGCGGCCGAAACCGTGCCCTACATCACCGTTACCAACCTCGCACGCACGCTGCGAGAATTAAAAGAATACGGCATCTGGATTGTCGGCACCGACATGGGTGGCCAAGCCGATTTATATCATTGCGATTTACCCGAAAGTGTCGCATGGGTTATGGGCAACGAAGGCGAAGGCATGCGCCGCCTAACGCGTGAACATTGCGACGTATTGGTTTCCATCCCCATGTTCGGCACGGTGGAAAGCATGAACGTTTCGGTCAGCGCCGGCATGGTGTTGTCTGAAACACGCCGCCGCCGCGTGCTGCAAACCGAAAGAAAACCGTCCGCACAAAACTGATGCCTGTCTGAAAACCCATTGCAGGCAAGCTGGGCAAAAAGCCCGGCGGGCAGTTTTTATTATTCAATCCCGATTTCCACCCTATTCCGATAATGTATCAAACGATTCTTCCTAAAAAAGACTTGACCGAATGGCTAAACCGACTCGGCAAGCTCGAAAATACCGGCAGCACCCTGGCCAGCATCACACATTGGCTGCGCAAGGGCGGCAGCAAAGATGCTGCGCCGCGTATGGCCTTGTTGCTGCAAACCCTGTCCGAGCATCCTGAAACCGCCGCCCAAATCGGCACCCAGCTCCACCGCTGGCTCAACGATGCCCACATCTACCCTGCTTTGGTTACGCTGGGCATTTTCTCCCGCCGCGGCTTCAGTCGCGAACTGGGCAAGCGCATTTACGACCGCTTCAGCCCGCCGCCGCATAACGAGCGCAGCCTGAAACACATGTTTCAAAAACTGTTTTACCGCAGCAACGACACTGAATGGCTGCAAACCATTCCGCCGCGCCAATGGTTGCGCCTGTATGAAATTTTGGCTGCCAACACGCCCGAAAGCATTCGGCAGAGCACCCACCGCAATTTCCAGCACGCCAATCTGTATGCCTTGGAAATGCTGTCGATCTGGATTGCCGCCGAAGAGCTGGACTCCGACCTAATCCGACTCGACCCGAAATTACTGGAAGTAGATTCCCCTTTCGTCGCCCTCAAGCGCGAAGTGGCCGAATTAATCGAACATTACCAGCAAGGCAAAGAAGGCGCCTTCGACGACGGCCATCTGCAAGTCATGCTTGCGCAATCACAATCGCAAATCGAACGCCTGCGCAAAAAAGGCGTATGCGCCGGCGCCGGCTCGTCCATCGCCGTATCGCATCTGCTGGAGCGGCTCGATCAATCGCTCGAACGGCTGACCGTATTGCTGGCCATTCAAACGGCAACCGACAAGCCCGCTTTGCAGCGCTACCTGATTACACTGCTGCAAGCCATGGCCTCCGCCGCGGCCGAACAAAAAAGCGCCTCCATGCTCTGGCGGCGCAGCGTCAAAATGCTGGCCAAAAGCATCAGCCAAAACACCAGCAACCGCGGCGAACATTACATCACCAGCACCAAAGCCGAATATTTCTCCATGTTGCGGGCGGCGGCGGGCGGCGGCGTGGTCATCGCCTTGATGGCGCTGCTCAAGTTGAAGCTCGGCATGATGGGTTTGAGCAAACTGCAATATGCCATTCTTTCCAGCCTTGATTACGGTTTAGGTTTCGTGTTCATCCACATGATTCACTGCACCGTGGCCACCAAACAGCCCGCCATGACCGCATCCAGCATCGCCGAACAAGTAGAGCGCAACGAATCGGGCAAGGCCGTGGATCAAAAGCTGGCCAAACTCTCGATAGACGTTATCCGCTCGCAGGGTGCCGCCGTATTCGGCAACGTCAGCGTGGCCGTATTGGTATCCGTATTGGTGACGGCGCTGTATTATTTTCAGACAGGCATGCCGATTCTGGATGAAGCAACCGTACACAAACAATTCAAATCCGTATTGCCGCTCAGCCAGCCTTCGCTGATTTACGCCGGTATTGCCGGCATCTGGTTGTTTTGCTCGGGGATTATCTCCGGCTTTTTCGACAACCGTGCCGACTACCTCAACCTGAACCTGCGCCTCAAGCAACACCCGCTACTGGTCAAAATCCTACCCGCACGGATACGTGACGCGCTGGCCGAATACCTGCACCGAAATTACGGCGCCATTATGGGTAACTTTATCTTCGGTGTGATGCTGGGCAGCACCAGCTATATCGGCTACCTGCTCGACCTGCCGCTCGATATCCGGCACGTTGCGTTTTCATCCGCCAATATCGCCTATGCCGCGGCCACCGATTTAACCAACCCACTTCTCTTCGGCTTTTACCTGTTTTGCGTTTTGCTGATCGGCATCGTTAACCTCTGGGTCAGCTTTACCCTCACGCTTTGGGTTGCCCTGCGTTCGCGCGATACGCGTATCGGCAGCTTCCGAAAACTATTTAACAGCATGATTGCGCAAATCCGCGCAAACCCATTAAGCCTGCTGTTCCCCGTGCAAGCCGCGGGCCAGCTTATCAAAGAAGCGCGCCAACCCACCGCACAAACCAAAGAAAAAGAAGACAAGTAAGCAAAAATCAAAAAGCCTGTCTGAAAATATTCAGACAGGCTTTTTCTTTGATCAAATAGTGCGCCGTCATCGTTCAAGCAGGCCGAAAAATCTTTCTCTACAAGCTATCGGCAACAAAGATGGCTTATTTTACAAAATCGAACACCCCCCTTCAGAGCAGGGGAATGAACAAGGTGCTCATCTGAAACGGTTTGATGATGAGCTGCTGGAAGCTAGTCGAAAAAAGAAAGGCTTCCATGCTACATCTATATGAAATATCCCCCAACGGCAATATCCGAAAATGCTTCTAAAAACATTGGCGGCCAAAGCCTCAACGTCCGAAACGGGGAGGGGGCATATGGTAATAATACTCCTGCCGACAGCGATAACCAACTGTTTCAGTCTAAAAAGAATTAGAAAGTTCTTATACTACAGCAGGAAAATACGACGTGGCGGCCGCGTACAATCAGGCGGCAGCCTCTAACGACAAGCGCGAAGGCACTCTTTAACTAATTCCGGCCCCCGATAAACCAAACCGCTGTAAACCTGCACCGCCGTCGCGCCCAAACGCATTTTTTCCGCCGCATCGCCACCCTGCATAATGCCGCCAACGCCGATAACCGGCAATTTGCCGTCGATATGGGCCACCAGAGATTGCAACACCGCGTTGCTCTTTTCCCGCACCGGCCAGCCGCTCAATCCGCCTGCTTCGCCCGCCAAAGGATGATTGCCCAAAGCGGTTTTATCAATGGTTGTATTTGTAGCGATAATGCCGTCCATTTCCGTTTGTTTCACCACATGGGCGATGTCGGCAATCTGCGCTTCGTCCAAATCCGGTGCGATTTTTACCGCCAGAGGCACATACTTGCCATGTTGCGCCGCAAGCTGAGCCTGCTTGTTTTTCAACGCTTCCAGCAAAGCGCTTAATTCGTCGCCGCCCTGCAAAGCACGTAGGTTTTTGGTATTCGGCGAAGAAATATTCACCGTGATATAGCTGGCATAAGGATAGGCTTTTTCCAGGCAAATCAAATAATCTTCCGCTGCATTTTCAATAGGCGTTACCGCGTTTTTGCCGATATTGATGCCCAGAATGCCTTTAAAACGGCTGTTACAGATGTTGTCTATCGCGGTATCAATACCGCGGTTATTAAAACCCATACGGTTGATTACCGCCATGTGATCCGGTATGCGGAACAGTCGCGGTTTCGGATTGCCGTCTTGCGGCTTGGGCGTCAGCGTGCCGATTTCGATAAAGCCGAACCCCAGCGCCGCCAGCGCGTCGATATATTGGCCGTTTTTATCCAATCCCGCCGCCAGCCCTACCGGATTGGGCAGGCTCAACCCCATCAAAGTGGTCGGCTTGGTTTGCACATCGGTTTTTCCCAACAGGCCGAACCGATGGGCGAAACTCAATGATTCAAGCGTGAAATGGTGCGCTTTTTCAGCATCGCTGAGAAACAAAAACGGGCGGAGCAACGAATACATCATGCGGGATGACCTTTGAAAAAATGGATAATGCGCATTTTAACCGAAACCCACTATGCCTGTCTGAAAGGCTTAAGATTTGATTCACCGCAAGATTACGACCTTTCAGACAGGCATGTATAAACCATCTGCATGCGATGTGTTAAAATCGGCCGGAAGCCAATTTCAACAACGTAAAGGAAATTCCATGGCAACCATCGCCCCCGACATCTTCAAAGCCTACGACATCCGCGGCATTGTTGGCAAAACCCTGACCAACGAGGCCGCCTATCTTATCGGCAAAGCAATTGCCGCAAAAGCCGCCGAAAAAGGCATCAAAAAAATCGCACTCGGCCGCGACGGCCGCTTGAGCGGGCCCGAACTGATGGCCAACATTTCACGCGGCTTTACCGAGAGCGGAATCAATGTGCTTAATGTGGGTATGGTTGCCACGCCCATGCTTTATTTTGCCGCCATCCAAGAATGCGACGGCAGCGGTGTCATGATTACCGGCAGCCACAACCCGCCCGATTACAACGGCTTTAAAATGATGCTCGGCGGCGACACGCTGGCCGGCGAAGCCATTCAAGAATTGCTCGCCGTCATTCAAAACGACCGATTCGTTACCGGCGCCACTGCCGGCAGCGTTACAGAGAAAGACGTCTTCCCGCAATATCTCGACACCATCGTCGGCCACATCAAACTCAAACGCCCGCTAAAAATCGTGGCCGATGCCGGCAACGGCGTGGCAGGCGCCTTTATCGGCAAACTCTACCGTGCCTTGGGGTGCGACGTAACCGAACTTTTCTGTGAAGTAGACGGCAATTTCCCCAACCATCACCCCGATCCGGCCAAACCGAAAAACCTGCAAGACGTAATTAACGAATTGAAAAACAGCGACGCCGAAATCGGTTTCGCCTTCGACGGCGACGGCGACCGCTTGGGTGTCGTTACCAAAGAGGGCAACATCATCTATCCCGACCGCCAGTTGATGCTTTTTTCACAAGACGTATTAAGCCGCAACCCCGGCGCCAAAGTGATTTTCGACGTTAAATCCACCCGCCTGCTGGCGCCTTGGATTCGCCAACACGGCGGCGAACCGATTATGGAAAAAACCGGCCACAGCTTCATCAAATCGTCAATGAAGAAAAACGGCGCGTTGGTTGCAGGCGAAATGAGCGGCCACACCTTCTTCAAAGAACGCTGGTTCGGCTTTGATGACGGCCTTTACGCCGGTTGCCGCATGCTGGAAATCCTCTCCGCCAGCAACAATCCTTCAGACATTCTTAACGCGCTGCCGCAAAGCATTTCCACTCCGGAAATCAATATCGACCTGCCCGAAGGCAGCAACGGTCATCAGGTTATCGAAACTTTGGCCAAAACCGCCAAATTCGACGGCGCCACCGAAATCATCACCATCGACGGCCTGCGCGTCGAATTCCCCGACGGTTTCGGCCTGATGCGCGCCTCCAATACCACGCCTGTTTTGGTATTGCGTTTTGAAGCCGACAGCGAAGAAGCCATCAAGCGCATTCAAAATCAATTCAAAACCGTTATTGAAAGCAACCCTGCGCTGCATTGGCCTCTGTAAGTCACAATGCAGTAAAACATAAAACCAAAGCCTGTCTGAAAACGTTCAGACAGGCTTTTTAGCCAACAAATACGGGTTAAACCGCTTACACGCCAACGCAAGCTTGGCGGGCTAATCCTGCCACAGCCCGATTTGAAAACCGGTCGGCTCCAAATGGCTGACACCCAAACCGATGAGCCGGTAAGTGGTATCGGCGGAAGACGGCATACGCCTCGCGGTTTGACGGGCAGCGCTCAGCAAAGCAGCCGCATCTGGCAAAACGGAAGAAAAAGTCTGGGAGCGGGTAAGGATGTGGAAATCCGCGGTTTTCAGCTTCAGCGTGATGCTGCGGAATTGCACTTTCTTTCTATCGGCCTGCTGCCACAAATCTTCGGCCAGATGCGGTAGATGTTGCAGAATGCCTTCCAGCGGCAAATCTTCGGGCAAGGTAATTTCAGTGGAAATCTGCAAACGCTCGCGGCTGGGTTTGACCGCGCGGTTGTCGATGCCGCGCGCCAAATCATAGAGGCGATAGCCCCATTTTCCAAATAGATTAGCCAATTCGCCGCGCCCGAAACGCAGCAAATCGCCCACCGTGTTCACACCGAGCGCACGCATTTTTTGCTGGGTAACCTTGCCGACACCGGGAATTTTCCCGGCCGGCAAATCTTGCAGAAAAGCCGCAACCTGTTCAGGCGGCAACACAAACTGGCCGTTTGGCTTCTTCCAATCGGAAGCGATTTTAGCGAGAAATTTATTAGGTGCCACGCCGGCGGATGCGGTCAGACCGGTTTCGGCCAGAATTTCGGCGCGGATGATTTTGGCCACTTGGCTGGCGTAGGGAATATTCTGAAAATTGCGAGTAACATCGAGATAGGCCTCGTCTAGCGACAAAGGTTCGATAAGGTCAGTGTGGCGGCGGAACACGGCATGAATGCGTTGCGACACATCGCGGTAAAGCGGGAAATGCGGCGGAATGTAAACCGCCTGCGGGCAAAGGCGCTTAGCCGTTGCCACCGACATAGCCGAATGCAGGCCAAACCGGCGCGCTTCATAGGAAGCCGCGCAAATCACCGAACGCGGCCCGTCCCACGCAACCACAACCGGCAAACCTTTGAGCTGCGGATTTTCGCGCAATTCTACCGAGGCATAGAATGCGTCCATATCAATATGGATGATTTTTCGCGCTTCCATAATCAGCAATCAATTCAGGATAACAATGCCTGTCTGAAAACATTCAGACAGGCTTTTCATTCAATCCCGCAGTCTCTCGGCCAATCGTTTGACAATTTCAACGGCGGCTTCGTCTTTGCCGGTTTCGGGAAAGCTGCTCTCCCCTTCGCTATCGATAATCGTAATGCGGTTAACCGCCTTGCCCATCGCCACCGCCACATCATTCGCCACCAGCATGGGAATGCCTTTTTTCAAGCGTTTGGCTCGGGCATGCTCAAGCATGTTTTCACTCTCGGCGGCAAAACCAATGCAAAAAGGCGGCGTTTCCAGCTTGGCTACCGCAGCCAGAATATCTGGATTTTCAGTCAGCTCAATAACCGGCGCCGTTGCAGAACCATTTTTTTTCAACTTCTGCACACTACGGTTTTTCACCCGATAATCGGCCACCGCGGCAACCCCGATAAACACATCCTGCCCGGCAATCCGCCGCATCACCGCTTGGTGCATCGCCTCGGCGCTGACCGCCTCTTCCGTATGCGCCAAGCCGGCCGGCAATGCGGTTTGAATCTGGCCGTAAACGAGGATTACTTCCGCGCCGGCCGCGCGGCAAGCGCGGGCCAGCGCCATGCCCATCTTGCCGCTGGAAATGTTGGTGATGCCGCGCACAGGGTCTATCGCTTCAAAAGTGGCGCCGGCGGTAAGCAACACTTTCTTTCCCTGCAAAAGCTTGGGCGTCCACATATCGGGCAGCATATCGGCCAATTCGGCCGCTTCCGGCATTCTGCCGATGCCGGTTTCACCACAGGCCTGCTCGCCCGAAGACGGCGGAAACACAATAATGCCATCGGCTTCAAGCTGCTTGATATTGCGCAGATTGGCGGGGTTGTGCCACATCTCCACATTCATCGCCGGCGCAACGGCCAAAGGACATTTGCGCGCCGCCGCCAGATTGGTCAGCAGATTGTCGGCAATGCCCGCCGCAATTTTCGCCAACGTATTGGCGGTAGCGGGCGCAATAACAAAAGCATCGGCCTGACGGGTCAAATTGATGTGCGCCATCGCGTTACCCTCTGCGTTGCCGTGCGTTTCGGTCAAAACAGGATTGCCGCTCAGGGCTTGAAAGGTCAACGGCGAAACGAATTCGGCCGCCGCGCGGCTCATCGCAACGGTTACGCTGTGGCCCTGCTTTTTCAAGAGGCGCACGAGTTCGCAAGATTTATAAGCGGCGATGCCGCCGCTGACGCCGAGAAGAATATGTTTGCCCATGAATGATGAGGCTCCGGTTTTCAGACAGGCTTTATTTTAGCAAATTACAGGAAATGCCTGTCTGAAAGATGCGGCGGCCTCTCCAACAAATTAGCCGTATCCTTAAAGCCGTCGCCGTGTTAAGATTGGGCTACATTGAATTACATTCCGTCAAGACAACTTTCAGGATAAGCAAATGGACGATTTGATTAAAGAAGCGGCCCTTCATTTCCACCAGCACCCGCAACCGGGCAAAATCCAAGTGGCACCCACCAAGCCTCTGGCCACCCAATACGATCTATCACTGGCCTATTCGCCCGGCGTTGCCGCGCCCTGCATGGAGATTTACAACGATCCGCTCGCTTCCTACAAATACACCGCCCGCGGTAATTTGGTTGCCGTGATTTCCAACGGCACCGCCGTTTTAGGTTTGGGCAATATCGGCGCCTTGGCGGGCAAACCCGTGATGGAAGGCAAAGGCGTATTGTTTAAAAAATTCGCCGGCATCGACGTATTCGATATTGAAGTCAACGAAACCGACCCGGATAAACTAGTCGAAATCATCGCCGCGCTGGAACCGACCTTCGGCGGCATCAATCTGGAAGACATCAAAGCCCCCGAATGCTTCTATATCGAGAAAAAACTACGCGAACGGTGCAACATTCCCGTATTCCACGACGACCAGCACGGCACCGCCATCATTACCGCCGCCGCTATTCTCAACGGCTTGCGCGTCGTAGAAAAAAATATCGGCGAAGTAACGCTGGTCTGCTCCGGCGCAGGCGCTGCTGCAATTGCCTGCTTAGATTTATTGGTTGCCCTCGGCATGAAGCGGGAAAACATCACCGTATGCGATTCCAAAGGCGTGATTTACCAAACCCGCGAAGATCGCGAACGCATGGATGAAAGCAAAATACGCTACGCCATTCCCGATAACGGGCAGCGCGTGTTAGCCGATGCGGTTAGCGGCAAAGACATCTTCCTCGGCCTGTCCGGCGCCAATCTGCTCAGCCCAGACATGCTCAAAACCATGAATGCCAAGCCGATTGTGCTGGCGCTGGCCAACCCTCAGCCCGAAATCTGGCCAACCGAAGCCAAAGCCGCCCGCTCCGATGTGATTATCGGCACCGGCCGCTCCGACTTCCCCAACCAAGTCAACAATGTATTGTGCTTCCCCTTTATCTTCCGCGGCGCGCTTGATGTGGGTGCCACCACGATTAACGAAGAAATGAAACTGGCCTGCGTGCGCGCGATTGCCGATTTGGCCCTGGCCGAAGCCAGCGATGTTGTAGCCGGCGCCTACGGCGGCACCGATTTGAAATTCGGCCCGGAATATCTGATTCCCAAACCTTTCGATCCCCGCCTGATCGGCCGCATTGCACCTGCTGTAGCACAAGCCGCTATGGATTCCGGTGTGGCCACCCGGCCGATTACCGATATGGATGCCTATATCGAAAAACTGAACGAAAGCGTTTACAAATCCAGCCACTTCATGCGCCCGGTATTCTCTCAAGCCAAACGCGACGTCAAACGCGTGGTGCTGGCCGAAGGAGAAGACGAACGCATGCTGCATGCCGCCCAGCAAGTTGCCACTCAAAAACTGGCCTTCCCTGTTCTGGTTGGCCGCAAAGACGTGATTGAAGCAAAGCTGGCCGCGCAAAGTCTAACCATTCAAGACGGCAAAGATTTTGAAATCATCGACCCCGTTAACAACCCCTATTACGAAGAGAGCTGGAAAGAATACTACAACCTACTCCAACGCAAAGGTGTTACCGAAGAAATGGCGCGCCGCCGCACGCTGGCAAATACTACGCTGATTGCCACCATGATGGTTCATTTGGGCCATGCAGACGCCGTTGTCTGCGGAACGATGGGCCGCTTCCGCGATCATTTCAAAATCATGGAAGACGTGATCGGCTACAACAACCCGGAAAAACTGGCTTTCTCGATGAATGCGCTGATTATGCACGACCGCAGCCTGTTTATCGCCGACACCTACGTCAACGCCAATCCGACCGCCCAGCAGCTCGCCCAAGGTACGCAAATGTGTGCCACCGAAATGCAGCGCTTCGGCATACAGCCCAAAGTCGCCTTGGTATCCAATTCCAACTACGGCTCGCACATCGACCCCGAAAACCTGAAAATGCAAGAGGCTTACCGCATCTTGTGCGAACAGGCGCCCGACTTGGAATTAGACGGCGAAATGCAGGCAGACGTGGCACTGGATGAAAAAATGCGCAAGCAGATTTTCCCGGAAACCAAGCTGAAAGGCGCCGCCAACCTGCTGGTTATGCCCAACGTAACGGCCGCCAACATCAGCTACAACCTGATGCGCGTCTCGGCTGCCGACGGCATTACCGTAGGCCCGATTCTGATGGGTATGAACAAAGCGGTGCATTGCGTAACTCCGATTTCCACCGTACGCCGCATTGTGAATATGATTGCGCTGGCCGCAGTAGACGCACAGCGCCAATAGCGCCGACTACCCGTCGGCACCATAACCAATGCCTGTCTGAAAACATTTTCAGATAGGCATTTATCATTTGCCATTGACTACAAAACGTTACATTGTCAACAATATAGCCAAGACAAAACACCGTGCGTTTTTCAGACAGGCATTATCTTTAAAAAGCCTTACGATGAAACCGGCACCGCTTCCCAACATAAGCAATAAGAAAGACAAGCCATGCAATTCCATCAAATCAACAACCCCAAAGACCAAGCCCTCGCCCAAGATGCTGCATTCCTTGCCAACGCTCTCATCCGCATGCTGGAGAGCGAAACCAGCGAGGCCGTGATTTCCGTTGTGAAGCAATTGGCGCAAAACCAAGACAGCACCTCCATCATCTCGGCCGCCCTGCCCAACCTCAATGCCGAGCAAACGCAAAACCTGATTGTTGCCTGCGGCCTGTTTGCACAAATTCTCAATATCGCCGAAGACATTCACCACCGACGTCGCCGCCGTTTACACGAACAAGCAGGCGACCAATATGCCGAAGGCAGCATTGCCGGATTGGTACGCAAGCTGGCCGCAGCCGACATCAACGGGCAAACGCTCCAGCAACAGTTAAACCAAACCGACGTCGCCGCCGTATTAACCGCCCACCCGACAGAAGTTCAACGCCAAGCTACCTTAAATTTCCACCGCCAAATCAGCGCATTGCTGGAAAAAAGAGAATATTGTGCCGGGCAGGAAGAGCTAAATTCCCTACAACGCGAAATCGAAACCATTCTGCTTGCCTTATGGCAAACCAGCGAAACCCGCCATTTCAAACTGACCGTTGAAAATGAAATCAACAACGGCGTGTCGATTTTTCCGCTCAGCTTCTTTCAAGCCGTACCTCGCCTCTATCGCAGCATGCAGCGCGATCTTCAGACGGCCTTTCCCAATATCGAATTGCCCAACCTGTTGCACATCGGCGGCTGGATAGGCGGCGACCGCGACGGCAATCCTTTCGTTTCCGCTGCCACGCTCAAGCATGCCTTCACGCAGCACGCCGACGTAGTATTCCATTATTACCGCCGTCAACTCGGCACATTGTATGCCGACCTGCCGCTGTCCGTGCGTCGCGTGCAAGTCAGCAACGCCGTGCTTTCACTGGCAGAGCGCTCGCCCGATAAAGAAATCGCCCATGCGGAAGAGCCCTACCGCCGCGCCATCGCGCTGATTTCATCGCGCCTCGTTGCTACTGGCCACCGCCTCGGCCTCACGCTGGGCTGCCGCTGGGGCTTGGGCGAACCTTACGCCAATGCAGACGAATTCATTTCCGATCTGCGTACCTTGCAACAATCGCTGGCCGACAACGGCAGCCGTCTGCTGGCCGAAGCCCGCATTGCCGATTTAATCCGCACGGCCACCGTATTCGGTTTCCACCTAATGCCGCTGGATTTGCGCCAACATGCCGCCAAACACGGTGAAGTTGTCGCCGAGCTATTCCGCCATGCCGGCTTAGAAGATTACGAAACCTTAGATGAGGCCGCCAAACAAGCCGTTTTACTGCGCGAGCTGCAAACTCAGCGCCCGCTATACAGCTCGTATGTCGACTACAGCGAAGCCGCTCGGCACGAACTGGCCATTTTCCAGCAAGCCCGCCGCGTTAAAAACGAATTCGGCGAACAAGCCATCAACCAAAGCATTATTTCCAACTGCGAACAACCCAGCGATTTATTGGCGCTGGCACTGCTGCTGAAAGAAAGCGGATTGTTGTCTGTCAATCAAGGTCTGCCTGAAAGCCGCATCAATATCGTACCGCTGTTTGAAACCATCGAAGCCCTGCAAAATGCTTCGGTCGTGATGGAAACCTTATTCGGGATGGAATGGTATCAAGCCCTATTGGCCAGCCGCGGCCATATCCAAGAAATCATGCTCGGCTATTCCGACAGCAATAAAGACGGTGGCTACGTTACCAGCTCGTGGTGCCTTTATCAGGCCGAGCGTGAGCTGGTCGAATTGTTTAACCGCTACAACGTACGCCTGCGCCTTTTCCACGGTCGCGGCGGCAGCGTAGGCCGTGGCGGCGGCCCTTCTTACCAAGCCGTTTTGGCGCAACCGGCCGGCAGCGTGGCAGGGCAAATCCGCATTACCGAACAAGGCGAAGTCATTACGGCCAAATACGCCGACCCCGGCAATGCCTGCCGCAATCTGGAAACCCTAGTTGCCGCCACATTAGAAGCCAGCCTGTTGCCTCATTCCGGCGGTGAGCCAGATGCAGATCTGATGCAAGATTTATCTGACCGCGCATTTGCCCACTACCGCGCGCTGATAACTCATCCCGATTTTATCGATTATTTCCTGCAAACCAGCCCGATTCAGGAAATCGCCACGCTCAATTTGGGCAGCCGCCCCGCCAGCCGCAAAACGCTGGCACGCATTCAAGATTTACGCGCCATTCCGTGGGTATTCTCATGGACGCAAAACCGCTTGATGCTGCCCGCATGGTACGGTTTCGGCAGCGCCGTTGCCGACTTGTGTCGAGAAGAAGGAAAACTACAAGCATTGCAAGAACACGCGCGCGATAACGCTTTTTTCCGCACCATGCTCTCCAATATGGAGCAGGTAATGGCCAAAACCGATCTGACCATTGCTGAAAACTACACCACTCTCAGCAGCGACCCCGCAGCAACCCGCGCTCTGTTCGGCATGATTACCGACGAATACCGCGCCAGCCGCCAAGCCTTGCTGGATATTCTGCAAACCGACGAATTGCTGAGCGGCAACCGCAGCCTTGCCCGCTCGCTGGCTCTGCGCATTCCCTATCTGAACGCGCTTAACAGCCTGCAAGTTTTGCTACTGAAAGAATTGCGCCAAGCACCGGAAAACCAGAATATTCTGAAATTGGTTCATCTCACAATTAACGGCGTTGCCCAAGGCTTGCGCAATACCGGTTAAACCGCTACAAACAAAAAAGCCTGTCTGAAAATATTCAGACAGGCTTTTTTTCATTCGCAAAATTCAAACACAGCGGCTAAATTCGCCTAAATCAACCTTCCGTTTAAATAAAGCCTTAACGCCAGGTTGATGGCTGACTGCAAGGCATAAAGTGTTGGGCAGGTTTTCTCTAATCATCTGCATTAATGAAAGCGCCGCATCATCATCGAGCTGATTGGTTGCCTCGTCCAAAAATAAAATATTCGGGCGATGCAGCAAAACGCGAGCCAGACTTAAGCGCTGTTGCTCGCCGCCGGAAAGCACCTTGTGCCACTCCCGCTCCTCGTCAAGCTGCCCGCCCAAACGCGCCAAACCGACTTGCTGCAAGATGCGCTTAATTGTTTCATCGTCGCGATCGGGCATAAACGGATAGCCGATAACCGCACGCAAACTATCTTGCGGCAGATAAGGGCGCTGCGGTAAAAACAGCTTGTCGGAGCCGGCCAAACTGAAGCTGCCGCGATAATAAGGCCACAAGCCGGCCAGCGTGCGCAATAACGTCGATTTGCCGATACCGCTGCGGCCGTCCAGCAACAACCATTCGCCATTATTCACCTGAAAATCAACATGTTCCAGTAAAACATGGCCTTCCGCCGTATGTACGGTCAAATCATGAATATCCAGTTGGTTCGTGCAATCGTTCGACCCGCCAACCGTTTCAGCTTTCGCCGCAGCCGGCAAATCCGCTTCTGATTCAGGGCTTGCTATGGTTTGCAATGCCGTCTGGAATTGTGCTAACCGCTGCACCACGGCCGCCCACTCGATAATTCGTTTGTAATAATCGACAAACCAGCTGAAACCGTCCTGCACCTGCGTAAACGCACTGCGCGCCTGCATCATATCGCCAAAAGTCATCGTTCTTGCCAGATAGAGCGGCAAAGTAGCAATAATTGGAATAAAAATACTGATGCGCATATAGGCGGAGCTGAAAATTTCCAAGCGTAGTTCACGCGCAATCAGCGCAAACCAATTACGGCGTATCGCAGCAAAACGACCGTTTAAACGTGCTTGCTCCGCCTTCTCGCCATGATAAAACGCAATTTGTTCCGCATAATCGCGAACTTTCAACAAGGTTGCCCGGTAATCCGCTTCCCGATGTTGCCGCTCGACATTCAGCATTTGCAGTTTACGGCCTATCCAATGCGTCGCCAGCGAACAAAACAAGGTATACGCCAAGGCAATCCACACCAAATAACCGTGCACAGTCCATTCACGACCGAACAAATCGATTTTCTGTATGCCCGACATGGCCCACAAAGCAGCCACAAAAGCCACCAGTCGCGCTGCGTTCATCACAAAGTTTTTAAACAAATCGATGCTTTGCTCCGCCAGCATGGCGCAATCTTCCGCAATACGCTGATCAGGATTGTCCGGCTCGTGTTCCAGTTGCAGACGGTATTGCTTATGCTGGGTAAGCCATTTGTTTTGAAAATCATCCGTCAGATGTACACGCCAGCGGAACAGCAAAACCTTACGCAGCCAGCTGCCCAAAACCACACAAGTTACTTGCAACGCGACATAAAACAGATACAGCAAAATCAGCGTAGGAATTACCTGGCCGTTAAAATCAGCCACCGCATCATAAAAAGTTTGGGGCTGTCCTAGATAACTAGGACAAATCATGCTTTACTAATTGTTTTAAAAT
>NZ_JAUMZU010000031.1 GCF_030527965.1 Neisseria sp. | reverse complement strand
CAGCGAAGAACCGAACTATACCCGCCAAACTCATACATCGTCAATACCCCAACCCGAACAAATCACCACAAAATAATCAATCCCTTTGTTTAACAACATCATTTTTTTCTACAACACCGCAACCCTATTTAAACAACATCACCACACCAGCCGCTCAAATCAAAAACAAACAAATACCCTAAAATGCCTACCTGAAAATTTTCAGGCAGGCCTTATATCAAGGAAATTCAAAGAAGTATATTTTACATCAATCAAATTTATCTAAAGTCTCGGCTTAATCTAAAAGATTCCGAGTAAAATACCCAATGTTTTTACTTGAAATATAGATCCGAAAGCAATCCAAATGAATTTCAATAATCGTTTCATACCAACAACCCGCATGCGCCGTATGAGGAAAGATGACTTCTCTCGCCGTTTAATGCAAGAGCATTTATTAAGCCCGAACGATTTAATTTATCCTGTTTTTATTCTGGAAGGGCATAATAAAGAACAAGATATCGCTTCCATGCCCGGAATAAAACGCCAAACCTTGGATAAACTGCTCTATACGGCCGAAGAAATGGTGGAATTAGGCATTCCGATGATAGCTTTATTTCCTGTTATTACCCAAAACAAAACTGAAAATGCAGAAGAAGCTTATAATCCAGACGGTTTAATTCCAAAGGCTATTAAGGCACTACATGATCGTTTTCCCAAACTTGGCATCATGACAGATGTTGCATTAGATCCTTACACCATTCATGGTCAAGACGGACTAATTGACAGAAATGGTTATGTGTTAAATGACGAAACCATTGAAGTGCTCATCCGCCAAGCATTATGTCATGCCTCGGCTGGAGCACAGGTAGTCGCCCCTTCCGACATGATGGACGGGCGCATCGGAGCCATTCGCGAAGCACTGGAGGCCAACGGTCATATACATACTCGAATTATGGCTTATTCCGCCAAATATGCCTCTGCTTTCTACGGACCTTTCCGAGATGCTGTAGGCAGCTCGGGAAATCTTGGCAATGCGGATAAGAAAACTTATCAAATGGATCCTGCCAATAGTAATGAAGCACTGCATGAAGTGGCTTTAGACATTCAGGAAGGCGCCGACATGGTTATGGTCAAACCAGGCTTACCTTATTTGGATATTATTCGACGTATTAAAGATGAATTTGGCATGCCAACTTATGCCTACCAAGTATCAGGAGAATACGCGATGTTACAAGCTGCTATTCAAAACGGATGGCTGGAGGGTGACAAGGTTATTCTAGAAAGTCTTTTGGCTTTTAAACGCGCAGGCGCCAACGGTATTTTGACTTACTATGCAATAACTGCTGCAAAATTACTTAAACAACAAAAATAATGCAAAAAAGCTTCACTATCATAAAAATAGTGAAGCTTTCTTTTCAAAACAAAGTTTATTTTACCGTTTTATTGAGCTATCTGTTTAATCTCATTAGATTGCTTCGATTTATCTTCAACTGGCTTTTCAACTTGTACGGCAGATTTGATTTCTGCATTATTTTGATCAACAGCAGCGTTAGGCATAACAACACCATCTTCTTTTCCCGCAGCAATTGCCGCTGCCGGTTTCGCCGCAACAGGAACAACCGAGCTATCCGACGGCTGAGCTTGTTTTTTGGCCTCTACAGTCACACCACCCTCGGATGCATTACCTCCTGGCAACATCTGCCATGTAATAACCGCTGCAGCCAATACACTTGCCGCAATAGAAAACCAGCGGAAAGAATGATTATTTACCGCATGATGCGTTAAAGTAGATTTCTGTTTCACCTGCTCAGAACGAACAGCTACTTGTCGCTCTTGAGTGATTTCACTCAGTTTAGCCAAGAAGCTTGCTTGAGAAGTAAATTCTATATCCTTACCCACCGCTTGCCGGCTATGTTGCAAATAATCTCGGATAAGATGATATTGATACCACCTCTCCTGAACATCGCCACTTTTCAGCACACGGTCGAATTCTTCATCAGATAATTCGCCGTCCATCGCGGCAGATACCATTTCAAAATCTTTTTCTTCAGCCATTTCATCACCATCTTTGGTTTTCGGATGTATCCAATAAAGGTCTTAGGTCGCTCGCTATTACTTCTCTCGCCCTAAAAATACGAGATCGGACGGTACCTATCGGGCAACCCATAATCTGAGCAATCTCTTCGTAAGATAAACCTTCCAGTTCACGCAACGTAATCGCACGACGCAAATCATCAGGCAATTTAGATACTGCGACTTCAACCGTCTGCAATATCTCCCTGTTCATCAACTCAGCTTCAGGAGTATGCTCATGAGCCATTTGCTCAACTAAATCGAGAACATCGCCTTCATCGTTCGCAACATCAGCGCTAATCATGCTAAGCCTACCGTTGGTCGCCAGATAATTTTTTGCAGTGTTAATACCTATACGATACAACCATGTATAAAAAGCACTTTCACCGCGAAAATTTGGCAATGCACAATACGCTTTAATCAGAGCCTCTTGCGCCACGTCGTTTACCATATGTTCGTCTTTAACAAAGCGAGACAATAATCGAATAAAGCGACGTTGGTATTTGGATACCAACAGCTCAAAAGCTTTTTGCTCACCTTGCTGAGCGCGCTCAACCAGCGCTTGATCGACGTCACGATCCTTCATACTTACCCTTAAATAACTTAGGTAAAGCAAAAGTAGAACGTTTCGTTTTAATGCTATGACACGCTACTTTCACTTTGGTTCCAAAACAAAGCAACAAAATTTTTCAAAACATGGAAAAATGCCGTTCACACAGGCATAACTTGGACTAATCCACAGGTTTGGCACTGCAATGCAACGGTTTTCTTGATCGGTGATGACAGGCCAATACGGTCTGACGAAGGGAGGAATCTTGCATTCTTGCAATAGTTTTCGTACTTTTTTATGCCCAACGGTCAATTCGATTACATCATCGGTATCAACCTGCCTTACCCTACCTACATGCTCTAAAATATCTTCACGAAGACCGTACAAATGTCTACACAGCTTAAAGTTTGCCGCAATCAGCACTTTCTTTAAAGCTGACTCATTTATTTCAGACGGGCATAGACCACTCAACCAAGTACAATCATCCAACCAATTATGCCGAACGCCAAACAACCGGTTTTGATAAGCATATACCATACCCTCTGGCAGGCGCCATTCTGCCGATTTACTCCCAAGCTCATACAAAATACGGCAGAAATCATTTAAAGATGCTCGAGTAGGCGTACCCAAATTTTCTTGCCTGGTCAACCGTAATAGCTGCAAGCGCTGCCGCCCCGGGCTCAAAGCGCGCCAAATATGGCTATCGAAAAACCCGGCGTGATGGATATTATGCCAATCATCGGCAGCCACTTCCTCCAAAACCGCCAACTCCTGCTGTAAAAGGTCGACGCTGGAGATGATATGCTTATCAAATTCGGGTACTCGCTGCCGAAAATCCGGCAGACCACGCTGCCTCAGCCAATTTCGCAATAACGACTCATCAGTATTACTTGGATCATCAATATAAGAGAGGCCATGCTGATAGGCGTAAACTACCAAATCTTGACGTGAAAACTGCAATAAAGGCCGCCAGATTCTCACGCTTTCCGTCAATACACGCTGTTCCGGCATCGCTGCCAGACTTCTTAACCCTCCGCCGCGCAAAGCAGCCAGCATAAACGTTTCCACCTGATCATCTTGGTGGTGGGCCAAAGCAACATTTGCCGAATTGCTATGTGCAAACACGTCGTAACGCGCCTTCCTTGCTCCAGCTTCAATACCAGCCTTTTTAATATTCGGCTTAACATATTCAACCCGCAACACAATTTGCCATGTTTTGCAAATATTGGCACAAAATTCGGGCCAGCCGTCAGCCAAAGTTTGCAGGCCGTGATGTACATGTACGGCGTTTAATTTAAAAGGCTTTTTTTCCCGCAAACGACAAAGCAGATGCAGCAACACCACCGAATCCAAGCCACCGCTCAAACCGACTTCCACAGCCTCATCTTGCCCGATACATCGTTCGAACGAAGCGGAAACTGCCGATAATAAGCGCGTATCTAAATCAGGCATGACAGGCTTCTCTTTCAGACAGGCTTTTTCATATAGCCATTCTACTGTAATAAAAATGAAAAAAGGCAAGCCTCAGCCCACCTTATCCTTATACTTGAGTATAAATTTATTTATTTTTCAAGATACTTACCATACGCCATAATTCTGTCGAAACGGCGTGTTAACAAATCCGCCAACGGCATCGTTTGAGCGGCACGCAATTGCTCTGAAAGAATTTTCTTCAAGTGCTTCATAATCTCGTCGTAATTTCTGTGTGCACCGCCTAAAGGCTCTTCCACTATGCGGTCAATCAAATTCAACTTGAGCAAACGGTCGGCAGTAATGCCTAAAGCCTGCGCCGCGTCGGCTGCTTTTTCTGCGGTTTTCCACAAAATAGAAGCACAACCTTCCGGCGAAATGACCGAATATGTCGAATATTGCAACATATTTACATAATCGCCGACCGCAATGGCCAATGCGCCGCCCGAACCGCCTTCTCCGATGATCGTGCAAATAACCGGTACGCGCAACTTGGTCAATTCATACAAATTTTTACCAATGGCCTCGGATTGGTTGCGCTCTTCCGCACCGATACCCGGATAAGCACCCGGCGTATCAACAAATGTTAATACCGGTAGGCGAAATTTTTCTGCCAAGTGCATCAAACGCAATGCCTTTCGGTAGCCTTCCGGACGAGGCATGCCGAAATTACGACGGATTTTCTCTTTGGTGTCGCGGCCTTTTTGATGGCCGATAACCACTACGCTCTGCCCTTCAAAGCGCGCCAAGCCGCCCACAATAGCGTCATCATCAGCGAAATGCCGGTCGCCGTGAAGCTCTTGAAAATCAGTGCAGAGTGCTTTCACATAATCTAAAGTATACGGGCGTTGGGGATGGCGCGAAACTTGCGAAACCTGAGCAGGCGTGAGTTTGCTGTAAATAGACTTAATCAAATCACTGCTTTTCTTTTGCAAGCGATCGATTTCCTCGCTGATGTCTACTGCGGATCCATCTTGCACAAAACGCAACTCTTCGATTTTATTATTTAATTCAGCAATGGATCGTTCGAAGTCAAGGAAAACAGGTTTCATAAATTTAGTGCCTCTTTCTTCATCACTTTTTCCTACCCAAACGCAAGTTCAGGCAAAATACGGTTAGCATAAGATATCAATTTACGCGATAAACGACAGTTGAGCAAGTAAAAATTGTAGAATGATCGAACCTTTCCTCAGCATCGAGAAAAAACAAATATGTTAAACTGATACCTGTCTGAAAACCCACTAAATATCGGATAATTATGGCTGAAACTCAAGACAAACACGCCATGCGGCTAGATAAGTGGCTATGGGCCGCGCGCTTTTTCAAAACCCGTGCGCTGGCTCAAAAGCATATAGAACTGGGGCGCGTGTTGGTTAACAATGTTAAAGTCAAAAATAGTAAAAATATCAGTACGGGCGATAAAATCCACCTCACGCTCAACGCCCTGCCCTATTTGATTACAGTTAAAGCGCTTAACCACCAACGCCGCCCTGCGCCCGAAGCACGTTTGCTATATGAAGAAGATGCTGCGGTGACACAACAACGCGAAGCTCAGAAACAGCTTGATCAAGCCAGCCGCATTACCGCAGCCTACCCTGACGGTCGCCCGACCAAACGCGACCGACGGCAATTGGATAAAATAAAAAGAGAGTGGTAATCGCAAAAGAAACAAAACACTTGTCATTTATTACGATTTCATGTACATTTTACTCATGTTGAGTGAACGACAACAGCTTTCATTCGCATATTTGAATACTGCCCATATTACAGTGTTTAATTTTCCCATTTTTTGTAATCCTTTCATAATGTAATTCCTCCGCCGTTTTCAAGACGGCGGCTTTTTTTTATCTGCCGTTTATCTATTTTCAGGCAGGCATCTGACCTTTTATCTGAAAACTATCCTGCCAAGAATAAAAAAACTATAATAAGCGCCCGATTGAATCACTCGAAAAAGGTTAACCCATGCGTTGGGAAGGACGTGAACAAAGCACAAACATCGAAGACCGCCGCAGTCAAGGCTCCGGCGGCGGCGGTAAGAAAGGCCCCGGCATTATCGGCATTATCGTTTTGCTGGTCGGCGCTTATTACGGTGTAGACCTCTCCGGCATCGTCGGCGGTGTGGGCAATGGCACCACGGTGCAAAGCAGCCAGACTTCCCAGCTCGACAGCAAACTTGAAAGCCAGCTCAGAGCACTTTCGGGTGTGGTTCTGGCAGACACGGAGAAAGTTTGGTCGGCTTATTTCAAAAAGCACAATGCCAAATATGAACCTACCATCATGACGCTCTATACGGGCGGCACTCAAACCGGTTGCGGTTACGGCCAAGCCGCCGTCGGCCCGTTTTACTGCCCGAACGACAAAAGAGTTTACCTCGATTTGTCTTTTTATGAAGAAATGCGGAACAAACTTGGTGCCGAAGGCGATACCGCTTTTGCGTATGTCATCGCACACGAAGTCGGCCATCACGTCCAAAATCTGACCGGCATTCTGCCGCAAGTCCATCAAGCGCAGCAGGGGCTGAGCAAAGCAAAAGCCAACGAACTTTCAGTCAAACTGGAATTGCAGGCCGACTGTTATGCCGGCATCTGGGGCAACTATGCCGCCGCCCAAGGTTTATTTGAGCAAAACGATTTGGAAGAAGCATTCAACGCCGCCGAAGCGGTAGGCGACGACCGCCTGCAAAAACAAAGCCAAGGCTATATCGTACCCGACAGCTTTACCCACGGCACCTCTGCTCAGCGCCTTTCATGGTTCAAACGCGGCCTACAAAGCGGTGATCCGGCTCAATGCGATACCTTTGCTGCAAACAATTAAACATCAAACAAAAATGCCTGTCTAAAAATGTTCAGACAGGCATTTTTACTGCGGTATCGCTTTTACTTCTCGTCAAGAACAGCCGGCGCAAAACGCAAAATGGTATCTCTCAACGGCATCAGTTTGCCATGAAAAAAATGAGAAGTCTGCGGCAGCACAACCACCGGAATATCCTGCGGCCCTGCCCAGTCCAAAGCCTTTTGCAACGCAATAACCTCATCTTCCGCCCCGTGAATAATCAACGTTTTCTTGGCATCGGGTGCGGAAGCCGGCTCACGGTTCTCATAATGATTAACCGCAGGCCCCATTAAAAGCAACAAATCAGGATGGCGACGGTGCGCCGCCGATACCGCCACATAACCGCCAAATGAAAAGCCACTAATTATCAACTCACCTGCTTCAGGATGATTGGCACGCGCAAAATCAGCTACGGCCACGCAATCTTCCGTTTCGCCTTTGCCGTAATCGTGCTCACCCTCGCTAGCGCCCACGCCCCGCAAGTTCGGCAGATAGCAATGGAAGCCCAACATAGACAAAGCCTTAGCAGCCGTCTGAACAACTTTATTGGTATTCGTACCACCTTGTAACGGATTCGGATGATTGACAACCGCCACCCCGCGCGCCGCACCTTGCGCCGCCAGATAAATTGTTTCCAATTTGCCCGCAGGCCCGTCAATCCACACTTTGTCGTATTGCAATGCCATAAAACCATCCTTAAATTTCAGCGCACATCCATGCCTACCCGAATGTTCAGACAGACATCAACTACAAATAAAAAGTTTTGCCGTTATTCTGATTATTGGCTTTCAAATCTGCCAACATACGGCGGAAATCCAATCCATAAGCATTGCTTAATTTCTCCGCTCGTTTTTTCAATTGCTCCAAACGCACTTCCCGCGGTGCATCTTGAAAGGCCATAACCGCCACATTGCCATGACTTTCTGCCGGAACCTCCAACACACGCCCTTCAAACACCGACAACAAACCCTCCACAAAACGGCCATAACGCTTATCGCCACTCCACCAGTTCGTCACAAAAATACCGTTTTTACTTAACGCACGGCGACAATCGCAAAAAAACGCCTCGCTCACCAAAGCATCGATAATCTGCTCGCCGTCAAATCCGTCAACCAAGATCACATCCGTGCCGCCCAACAGCGTTTTCACATATTCCGCCCCGTCGGCTTCGACAATTTCAAACTGTTCGCCCTCAAACGGCAGCTCAAACAAACCGCGCGCCACCTGAATGACCTGCGGATTAATCTCAACGACCGTCTGCTTGGTTTGCGGCAAAAACGCATCAATCCAACGCACAAACGAACCGCCGCCCAAACCGATTTGCGTAATGTGCCTGGGCGCATCGGCAAACAAAAGCCAAGCCATCATGGCACGGCTGTAAGACAACACCAGCTCGGCCGGGTTATCCAAATTCATCGAACTTTGAACCGTCTCACTGCCCAAATGCATCGAGCGGATATTACCTGTTTCGGAAATACCCACTTCCGGCAGATTGAAATTCGAAGGATGAAACCTTCGGTAAGGATGACGAGCCATAATTTAACGATTCTGAAAAACGTTTATTTTATAACAAGCATGCCGACACGACGATAAAATTCTCCATCCGGAAAACACCACTGCTTTCGCTATATCTTTTATTTATTAAAAAACAAAATGATGGAAAAAATATAATAAAAATTGCCCGCACACCCTTGTCAAAAACAAGAGAATCGGTATAATTCCGACTTCTTGAATGCCGGTGTAGCTCAGTTGGTAGAGCACCTGACTTGTAATCAGGGGGTCGCGAGTTCGAATCCTGCCGCCGGCACCACTATTTATAGATATTTCAATTAGTTGAGATACAAAAGGGAC